>JBIIIC010000014.1:0-68573 GCA_044235095.1 Prochlorococcaceae cyanobacterium
TTTCTTGGCCGTGGTCAGCTCGTAGTCCGAGAAGCCGAGCTGCTTGCCGCCCATCACCTCAGTCCTGGCATGCGATTACAAAACCATTGTCTCGCTTATGGCCCGGGTTTTCCAGAGTCTCCCTAGCGAAGCAGCCACGCCCTGTAAGCAGCTGGTCGTTCAGCAGCCTGTCACGTTCGGATCAGCCATGGCGAAGCCAGTTCCCTCAGCGGTGCGCATGAGGAAGGATCACGCAAAGGTGAGGAAACCCATTGATGCAGCTTTAACAAGATCAAAAATAGTTGCTCCTGCACCAAAACGTTCAAACCCACCGACACTCATGACTCCGTCGATCACGAAAGAACCATCAACATTAGCTGCTATCGAATAGGTGCCCGGCTTCTAGGCAGGAACATCCAAGCGCTTACCACCCCGGAAGGTTCCGGATCCAAATCCCATCAAATGGTCATTGACGGGACATCCGAGTCGTGGCGACGGCCGGTTGAGCAATCGCCTGATGCGGCAAAGCCGTATTGGAGAGCGGCAGAGGGGCATCACTCCTGATCGAAAGGTGCAGGCACCACCGGCCGAGACAGCCTCGGTCTGATGCCTGGTCTGCACGAGCCACTCACCGGCCGAAAACCGTTGGATCGGCGGCATCGCGGCGGAACAGGCCGTTGAGGTAGTGCTGTGCTACGGCCCGCTCCTTGCAGCCCTGCTGGAACAGAAAACCGGCCAGGGCCGACTGCACGAGGCGGTACTGGTCCCACTGGGGATGGGCCTCGATGAACCCCGTCATCGCCTCATAGAGATCCTGCGGAAGCTCGTTCACGACACTCACGTAGGCGGGGGCGTGGTCGGGGATCTGGCTCATGCGGTGGCATCGGCGAAACCCCATCAGGCCACGGCAGCCCCGCTTTCGTCAAAGCAGACGATGCAAGCAAGACCAGCGCGTCTCCCAATGGGATTAACTGCTATCACTGCTGTCTGCGGCAACCGGGTCTGCCGGACCTCGGCGGTGAAGCGGGCCGGCGATGGCGGTCAAGGGGAGAGAGCTTTTCCCAGCCCCAGCGGCAGATGGGCCGCCGGGCGGCGGGTCTAGGGCGAGCAATCTGTGGAAAACAGGCCGTTTTCCGGGGGAAAACGAAGCTTTCGGGGGAAAACTCCATGGCTCAGCAGGGCTGATGGTTCGCGGCCGCCCGCTGCAGCAGTTGTGATCGCCCCCCTGATCGCCCCCCTGCCCCCTTGACGGATCTCCCCTTGCCGATCGGCCAGCGTTCAGCGTGCGGCCCGCGCCAGCAGCACCCGTTCGCTGGGACGGCGCAGCTGCCAGGCCAGGCGCAACCGCTCCAGCAGCCAGATGAAGCGATACGTGGGGTCGGGCAGGGTCACCACCTGGCCGCCGCGCAGCGTGTAGCCCTGGCGCACCGAGCCCTGGAAGGCATGGTGGAGGTTGTGCCAGCCCTCGCCCAGGGTGAGCAGGGCCACCCAGCGGTTGTTGCGGCTGGCGTCGCCGGTGGCGAAGGGCTGATCACCGGCCAGGTGGGCCACTGAATTCACGCTGGCCACACCGTGAAACAGCAGGGTGGTGCTGAGGCAGAAGGCACCCAGCCACTCCCAGCCGCCGAGCTGCCAAGACAGCCAGGCCAGCGCTAACGCCGGCAGCACGTGCAGCCGATCGATCAGCCGCAGCACCGGATCGGCCTCCACATGGGCCGGCAGGGCATCGGGATGAAAACCGGGCGAGAGCAGCCAGCCCAGCTGGGAACGCCAGAAGCCGCGCCAACCGCCGTGGGGATGGAGCGGCGTGTGGGGATCACGCGTGGTGTCCACATGGCGGTGGTGCTGCTGGTGATGGGCTGTCCACCAGCTCGGTCCCATCTGGCCGGCCGACGCGGCCAGCAGCGATCCGAGCCACCACACCAACCGCGGTGCCTGGTAGCTGCGGTGGGCAATCAGTCGGTGGTAGATGGCCGTGGTGGCCAACATCCGCATCACATAGAGCAGCACCGCCCAGAGCAGGGCCGCCCAGCCCAGGCCGGTGATCAGGAGCAGGGCGCAACCAAAATGGGCAAAACCAATGAAAACCGGGCCAAGCCCATGAAGCCATCGACGCGTGCTGGCGTCGAGACGGGCTGCCGAAGCGAGGAAGGCCAGAATGAGTTTTCAATACTTCACGCTAAAGCGCAGCCACCACGCCGCGCATGTGCCGCAAGTCACTGGTTGCAGGCTGACCGTGGATGCCAATCCGCTCAGGTGAGCGCCAGGGCCACGGCACGGCGGAGGCTGTCGAGGGCCAGCAGCAGCGCCATGCTGCGCACCAGCCACACCAGCAGCCGTTCACTGACGCGGTTCAACCGGGCGGCCGACCACTGGGCTCCCGCCGCCGCCGTGCCCCCGAGCACCAGCGCCAGGGGCCACAGCCCCCGCCCATCGGCCACAAACACCGGTGCCGCCACTGCGGCCGACACCAGTACCGCCAGGCTGCTGAGTCGGATCGCCTGGTGCACGGGCATCTGCAGCAAGCGCACCATCAACGGCACCATCAACAGCCCGCCGCCCAAGCCCAACACCCCCGTGGAGGCCCCGGCCACCAGGCCCACAGCCGCCAGGGACACCAGCAGGCGCGGCGTTTCACGCCAGGCCGGCGCGCCCTGGACCTGGGGCCCCATCACCAGAGCCAGCACCAGATACATGGCCGCCTGCAGCGCCAGCATCCACTGGCCCGACCAGACCCGTCCCCACCGGCTGAACAGCAGTCCCGCCGCACCTGCCCCCAGAGCGATCGCCAGGCCGGCGCGCCAGGGCAGCTGACCGCTGCGCAGGTGGGACCAGGTGCCCCCCAGGGTGGTGGGCACGATCGCCAGGGTGCTGGTGGCCAGGGCCTGATGGGGGGCAAGCCCCAAGGCCAGGAGCAAGGGGGAGAACAGCAGTCCCCCGCCGATTCCCAGCAGGCCCGACAGCAAGCCCGCCAACAGCCCCAGCGGCAGCAGGGGCAGCAGACTCCAGAGCGTCAGCTGCATGCTGGCGGTCCATCCAGGTCCGCTCATTCTTGGCCCCGGCGTTCAGCGGTCCCCAGACAAGCCCTGGAAGCCGGCGGCTGGATCCAGGCCCAGATGCCCGGCACTGAGGATCCAGAGTTCCCGTGCCAGAGGCTCGGAGCAGGCCTCCGGGCTCGGCTGGGTGGGCGCGAAGCGCAGTCGGCCTGGCCCCAGAACCCGGTTGCTCCAGTAATGGAAACCGCTGGTCTGCGGCAGCGGATCCGAGGCCAGCCCCGCCAGAAGGGCGCCGGCCCGCGCAGGGGTTTCCGTGAGACGGAGCAGATCCCGGGCCACAAGAGCAAACACCGCCTGGCCCAGGGGGTTGGTGCGGCGGCTCTCGCGGAAGAAGCCGCCGCTGCTGCGCGGAATCACCAGCCCGGGGCTCCAGGCCAGCACCGGCACCGGCCGGCCCAGCTCCCGCAACCGCCGCTCCAGCTCCCGGGCCATCAGCAGGTTGCAGAGCTTGCTGTCCTTGTAGGCCTTCTCGGCATTGAACACGGGGCTGCCATCGAGCAGCACCCCCCCCGGCCCCTGGCGCAGACCCGCCAGGGTGCCGAGCCCCGCGGGCTGGCCCACCCGACCGCCGGGCGTGCTGGGGTCGTGCACCTCCGAAGCCGTGACCACCAGCCGCGAGGCCTCGCTCTCCAGCAGCAGCGGCAGCAGTCGTTGAAGCAGCGCCTGATGGGCCAGATGGTTCACCGCCACGGTGAGCTCAAAGCCCTGGGCCGACCAGCGGGGCGCCGGGCTGCCGCTGTATTGCAGGCCGGCATTGAGCACCAGGGTGTCGATCGGCTCACCGGCAGTGAGCAACCCGGCGGCGCAGTGCTCCACGCTGACCAGATCGGCCAGATCACAGATGGGGGTGTGCACGGCACGCCCTAGGCGCTGGCGCAGGCCGGCCGCCGCCGTCGCATCGCGACAGGGCAGGGTGAGCCGATGGCCGGCAGCCAGCAGCGAGCGGGCGGCGGCATGGCCGATGCCGGAGCTGCCGCCGGTGAGCACGATGTGGCGACTGGGACTCATGCTGCTGGTTTCCTCCTCACCGCGCGCTCGACAGCGGCCATTCTCCCGGCCTCCCCAGGGCACTGGCGGATGGCATCAACGCCTGGCCGTCTCGGATGGCTCAGACGATTTGCGATTTGATGCGCGGCCCTATGGCTGGAGCGGGCCCTCCATAGGGTTGAACCAGCCGGGGGAGTGCCATGGCCACCCAACCGCCACTCACCGCGGCACAACTCACTGCGGCAACACCGCTGACCAGGGAGGAGTTGCTCACACAGTTGCTGTTGCTCTGCAACGGCCCGGGCGAGCGGCGCGACTTCGAGCGCTGGCCCGTGGACCTGCAGCTGGAAGCCTGGCTGCAGCTCGATGGGCACCCTGCCCCCCCGATCCCGGTGGACCTGCTCGACCTCAGCAGCGGCGGCGTGCAGGTGGTGCTCGCGGGCCCTCCCACGGTGTGGCCCGGCCGGGGCGGTGTGCTGATCACCGAGACCCGTGGCGGCGGTTGTGGCAGCCGCCGCGTTGAGTGCCGCTGGCAGCGGCCCCACCCGGAGCTCCCCCTCCGGCAGTGCCTGGGGCTGGCCTTTGCGCGGAGCTCAGGTGGCACGGCCATCGGTGGGATCCAGCCGCTCACCCAGCCAGGCCACCGGCAGCATCAGCAGCATGGGCAGGGCGCACACGAGCAGGTCCTGCCCGCCTAGCGGCGCGGTGCCGAAGAAGCGGTTCATCAGCGACGTCTGGCTGAAGATCCACTGCACTGCCACGGTGCCGGCGATCCCCCAGAGCACGGCCGGAGCCTGACACAGGGCGCGCCAGCCCTGGCGCGTCAGCGCTAGCAGACCATCGCGCAGCTGGCTGATGCTGGCCAGATACACCAGATAGGCCAGCACCAGACCCTGCACGGCCATGGTGCGTGCCAGGGCCAGATCGCCACTGCGCTGCTCGCTCCAGAAGAACAGCCCGAAGATCAGCGCCCAGTTGAACAGCGACACCACCAGCACCCGCCGGATCAGGCCGCCGGTGAGCAGCGGCTGCTCGGGGGGCCGGGGCGGCTGGGCCATCAGCTGCGGGGCGATCGGCTCGAACGCCAGCGCGATCGACATCGTGAGCGAGGTGACCATGTTGAGCCAGAGCACCTGCAGGGCCGTGACCGGCAGCGGGGTGCCCAGCACCGCCCCGAGCAGGATCGTCATCGAGGCACCGCCATTCACCGGCAGCACGAAGGCCAGGGTCTTGCGCAGGTTGAGGTACACACTGCGGCCCTCCTCCACCGCTGCCTCGATCGTGGCGAAGTTGTCGTCGGTGAGAAGCATGTCGGCCGCCTGGCGCGCCACCTCGGTGCCGCCCTCACCCATGGCGATGCCGATGTCGGCCTGCTTGAGCGCCGGCGCATCGTTGACGCCATCACCCGTCATCGCCACCACCTCGCCGTTGGCCTGCAGAGCCCGCACCAGCTCAAGCTTCTGGGCCGGCGCCACCCGGGCAAACACATCAACCCGCTCCACCAGCTCGGCCAGGGCGTCGGGGGTGAGTGCGGCCAGCTGACGGCCATCAACCGCCTCCAGCTCCTGGGCCTGCAGCTTCGGGCCGGCCAGCCCTTCGGAACGGCCGACCGGTTTGCCGATACCCATCTGGTGGGCGATGGCACGAGCCGTGTCGAGGTGGTCGCCGGTGATCATCTTCACGCGGATGCCGGCGGCCTGGCAGGCGGCCACAGCCCGGATCGCCTCGGCACGGGGTGGATCGAGCATCCCCTGCAGGCCCAGGAAATCCAGGTTGGCCGCCACATGGTGATGCTCCAGCTGGTCGAGGCTGGGATCGGCCTGACCGATGGCAAAAGCCAGCACCCGCTCACCCTGCGCCGCCATCCTGGCCACGGCCGCCTCAATGGCACCGCGGTTGAGGGGCTGGAGCTGGCCGGCGGGATCGAGCTGGCGGCTGCAGCGCTGCAGCACCGCCTCCACCGAACCCTTCAGCAGGATCCGCTCACTGCCATGCAGGGTGGCCATGAACTGCTGTTCGGATTCAAATGGGATCGCATCACGGCGTGGGTGCAGGCTGAGGGCTGCCTGGCGATCGATGCCGGCCGCATCGGCGGCCACCAGCAGCGCCGTTTCGGTGGGGTCGCCCACCAGTCCTTCCTGGCTGCTGGGCCGGGCATCGTTGCAGAGCAGTCCGGCCAGGAGGGTTTCCTGCAGGGCCGCGTTCAGCTGCCCCGTGGTGCCATCACCGGGCCAGAGCTCCTCCACCGCCACCAGTGCCCCGCCGCCATAGAGATGCCGCACCGTCATCCGGTTCTGGGTGAGGGTGCCGGTCTTGTCGGAACAGATCACCGTGGTGCTGCCCAGCGACTCCACCGCCGGCAGCTTGCGGATGATCGCCCGCCGTCGCGCCATCCGATTCACGCCGATCGCCAGGGTGATCGTGACGATCGCTGGCAACTCCTCCGGGATCGCACCCACCGCCAGGGCAACGGCCCCATCAAACATTTCCTCAGCGCCGCGGCCCCGCACCAACCCCACCAGGAAGGTGAGGCCCGCCAGTACCAGGATCGCCTTGAGCAGGGTGCGGCTGAAGCGCGTGAACTTGCGGGTGAGAGGCGTGGAGAGGTTCACCTGCTCCTGCAGGGAGGTGGAGATGCGACCCACCTCGGTGCCATCGCCGGTGGTCACCACCATCCCCAGAGCCACCCCGGCGGTGACAAAACTGCCGGCATAGGTCATGCCGATGCGCTCGGCCAGGGGCGCCTCCAGCTCCACGGCGGTGGTGCCCTTGGCCACCGGCAACGATTCACCGGTGAGCGCCGATTCATCGGTGTGGAGGTTGCGGCTTTGCAGCAACCGCAGATCTGCAGGCACCCGGGCGCCCGCTTCCAACAACACCAGATCCCCCGGCACCAGGCGCTCGGAAGGCAACCGCTGCCGCACCCCGTCGCGGATCGCCTCCACCTCCGTGCGCACCGCGCTGGAGAGGGCGGCGATGGCACTTTCGGCCTTGCTCTCCTGCACGAAGCCGATCAGGGCATTGATCACCGTGACACTCCAGATCACCAGGGCATCACGGGTGTCGCCTAGCAGCAGCTTCACCACGCCCACCACCAGGAGGGTGATCAGCAGCGGGTTGTTGAACTGCAGCAGAAACTTGAACCAGCCGGCCTGGCCGCCGCGGTCGGTGAGCGTGTTGGGGCCGAGCTGGTGAAGGCGCCGCAGGGCCTCAACCGAGCTCAGGCCGGTGCCGGCATCACTCTGAAGAGCCGCCACCACTGCTGCGCAGGGCTGGGCATGGGCAGCAGACAACGGCGGCATGACAGCAGCGCGGCGCTCAGCACCACCCTGGCGCGTTTCCAGCAGCTCAGCCGAGGCTGGCGGCCCGATTCGCCAGGGCGCTGCTCAGGGCTGCATCCACGGCAACCAGCCGCTCCAGCACCAACTGCACGTCGAGCGCAGTGAGTTCACCGTCGGCACTCCACTTCATGCAGGTGCGCCCCAGACAGGTGGGTTCCGCCTGGGCATCAGCGCCGGCTGGAGGCTGGAACGGGGGCTGAATCTGGGCCATGACAGGCCCTCCTTGTGTTCTGAAACCACAATAAAAAGGAGGCGTGCGCCCCAATACCCCCTTTCGGGAGCAGTTGCAAGTAGTGGTCTTAGGGTCAACACCCGGAAGCCTGTCAAGCCGATGAGCAAGCCAGTCCTGCCCCCGGAGCTCTACATCAACCGGGAGCTGAGCTGGCTGCAGTTCAATCGGCGGGTGCTGGCCCAGGCACTGGATGAGCGCACGCCTCTGCTGGAGCAGGCGAAATTCAGCGCCATCTTCAGCAACAACCTCGACGAATTCTTCATGGTTCGCGTGGCCTCGCTCAAGTCGCAGCTGGAGGCCGGCGTGAGCGAACTGAGCGACGACGGGCGCACCCCCCGCCAGCAGCTCGATGCCATCCAGGAGGACCTGCGCCCCCTGCTCAGCCTGCAGCAGCAGCACTACCGCCATTTCCTTAAACCCCACCTGGCGGAATATGGCGTGCAGGTGCTCGACTACCGCCAACTCAACGCCGCGCAGAAGAACTGGGCCGACGACTACTTCCGTCGCGCCATCTTCCCGGTGCTCACGCCGCTGGCCGTGGATCCGGCCCACCCGTTCCCGTTCATGAGCAACCTCAGCCTCAACGTGGCGGCTGAGATCAGTGATCCCGACACCGGCCAGCAGCAATTTGCCCGCATCAAGGTGCCGCAGAAGATTCTGCCGCGCTTCGTGCAACTCCCTGCGGAGCTGAGTGCTCAGGATCCCAGGCCGGTGTTTGTGGCGGTGCCGCTCGAGCAGCTGGTGGCCTTCAACCTGCAGCTGCTGTTTCCCGGCATGACCGTGGAGGGGCACTACTTCTTCCGGGTCACCCGCGATGCCGACCTGGAACTGCGCGACCTGGAAGCCGACGACCTGATGGAGTCGCTCCAGGAGGGGCTGCGCAAGCGCCGGCTGGGCGGCGAGGTGGTGCGCCTGGAGGTGGCCGACGAGATGCCCGAGCGCGTGATCCAGCAGCTGATCGAGGGCACAGGCGTGGAACCCGCCGACCTCTACCGGATCAATGGCCCCCTGGGTCTCGACGACCTGATGGGACTGTTGGCCATTTCTCTGCCCAGCCTCAAGGACAAGCCCTACACCGGCCGCACCAGCAAGGCCCTGGCCCGCGCCCAGCGCAGTCAGCTGCAGGACGGCTCGATCAAGGAAGAGGAATTCGAGAGCATCTTCCGGGTGCTGCGCCAGCGCGATGTGCTGCTGCACCACCCCTTCGATCTGTTTGCCACCTCGGTGGAGGAATTTCTCAACCAGGCCGCCGACGATCGGGATGTGCTGGCGATCAAGATGACGCTCTACCGCACCAGCAAGGGCTCACCGATCATCGCCGCCCTGATCCGCGCCGCCGAAAAGGGCAAGCAGGTGATGGCCCTGGTGGAACTGAAAGCCCGCTTCGATGAAGACAGCAACATCCAGTGGGCCCGCCAACTGGAGAGCGCGGGGGTGCATGTGGTGTATGGCGTGCTGGGGCTGAAGACCCACACCAAGGTGATGCTGGTGGTGCGACGTGAGAAACAGAATCTGCGCACCTACGTGCACATTGGCACCGGCAACTACAACTCCAAGACTTCGAGCCTCTACACCGACTACGGCCTGCTCAGCTGCCGCCCCGACCTGGGAGCCGATCTGGTCGAATTGTTCAACTACCTCACCGGTTTTTCCAAACAGCAGAGCTTCCGCAAGCTGCTGGTGGCACCGGTGACCCTGCGCAAGGGCATCGAGGAGCGCATCCGCCGCGAAATCGACTTCGCCCGTTCAGGTCGGGGCGGACGCATCCGCGCCAAGATGAATGCCCTTGTGGATCCGGCGATCATCGCCCTGCTCTACGAGGCCTCCCAGGCCGGGGTGGAGATCGACCTGGTGGTGCGCGGCATGTGCAGCCTGGTGCCCGGGATGCCGGGCGTGAGTGAAACCATCCGGGTGGTGAGCGTGATCGGCCGCTTCCTGGAGCACTCACGGCTCTACTGGTTCGGCAATGGCGGCGAGCCCGAGATCTTCATCGGCAGCGCCGACTGGATGCCGCGCAACCTCGACCGACGGGTGGAGGCCCTCACCCCGATCGAGGATCTGGAGCTGCGCCTGCGCCTGGAGCAACTGCTCGATCTCTACCTCAACGACAACCGCTCCGCCTGGGACATGCAGAGCGATGGCAGCTTCGTGATGCGGCAACCCGAGGGCGAGGAGCGCCAGGTACAACGCCAAATGATGGAATGCTGGCGCGGGGGCGTGCTGCAACTGGAAAGCGGCGCCAGCTGAACCGGCACCGCCAGCAACCGGAGGTGAATGGAGCCCTCAAGCGGCTCCATTCACCTCACGCGCCAACAGGGCGTAGAGATAGTCGGGCTGGCGGTATTGGGTGGGCAGGCAGTTGTGCAGAGTCTCCAGGCGTTGCCAGCACACGGTGCGACGCACTTTGGCGATCGATTTACCCTCACGGATCAGCAATCTCAGTGCCTTGCAATAAAGGGAATAGTTGGCTTCCAGTTCTCCGATCGTGAGGCTTGGGGCGGGGAGGGTGCTGGTCATTGTGCGGGCGTTCAACTGCGTAACAGGCTGGGCAAACCGCCGCACCGGCGGTCGGATGCAACAGCGCAGAACCCTTGTGGGCACAGCGATCACTCTCCTTCCGACAGCGACCCGAGCGAGCCCCCCATTCGGGGACATTTAGCCCCGGAAACCAACTGATTCAGAGCTGGACCATGCCGCAACGCATACCCTTAAGCACGGCCTGCAATCGGTTATTGACGTCCAAGGTCTTGAGCAGGCGCTTGGTGTAAGTCTTTGCTGTTTCCTCGCTCACCACGAGCTTTTCGGCGATCTCCCGGTCGGTGAGACCACTGGCGAGCAGATCGAGCACCTCGTATTCGCGCTTGGTAAGCCGCGGGCAGCTCAGGTAAGGCAGGTTGCCGGAGCGCAGCGACGGGCTGCGGTAGCTGTGGTGGCCCATCACCGCCATCACGGCAGCCTGCAGGGGACGCTGGTCGCCGATGAAGTCGGCCTCGGCCACCACCGCCTCCAGCCAGGCGGCATCCACGTATTGGGCCGGGATCACATCACCGAGGGCCAGCACCACCACCTTGAGGCTGGGCTGGGCCTCCCGGGCCTTGCGGGCCAGCTCGAAACCGCTGCCACTCTCGAGGTAGTCGGTGCAGATCAGCAGCTCATAGGGCTCGCGCGCCAGATAGCCGAGGCAGGTGGGCTCATCGGTCACGGCACAGCCGATGTGGGTGCGGTCGTGAAACGACTCACACACCGAGCGCAGCAGGAAGCGCCCCTTCATGGCGATCGCCACCTTGCCCCGGATCGCCACCGACAGCAGCACCTGATCCAGGGTGGTGCCTTCCAGGGTGCTGAGAAAGGGGGTGAGGTCCATGAACCTCCTCCTGGCAGGCCGGCAGCAGTGCTCCGGATCCGGCACCAACCTAGGCAGCAGCCTTCCCCACCGAGCCAATTACCCCCAGATGGGGACACCCCGTGATGACCACTCCCGCCTCCCGATCCACATCGGGGTTGCCCTCAACCCCACGCCCGCCTGCCGATGCTCCCGCTGGAGCGAAGCTGCTGGAGCTGGAGCGCCGCAGCCGCCAGCTGGGCAGCGGTATCAGCGCCGACCAGCTGGTGGGCGAATGGCGGCTGGATCAGCTGTGGAGCAAACGGGAGGCCACACCCCAGGAGGGTGCGGCGGCCCTGCTGCGCGGCCTGCAGGCCTGCCTGGCCATCGAGCTGCCTAACGCTCACGGGGTGTCGAGCGGTGACACGCCCAACGGCCTGCAGCTGCGCAACAGCGTGCAGCTGGGCCCTGTGCAGCTGCGCTTCCTCGGCCCGGGTGAGCTGCGGGGCCGCAGACCGCTGCTGGTGTTTCACTTCAGCCTCTGGCAGCTGGTGTGGGGGGAGCGGGTGCTGGCGTCGGGCCAGCTGGCCGCGCCAGCACCCCGGCGGCAGCCCTTCTTTGCCCTGATCGCCTGCAGTACGGCAGCCAACGAGAGCGGCACGGCCTGGCTGGCGGCCCGGGGCCGGGGCGGCGGCCTGGCCCTGTGGCGACGCCAGCAGCGCAGTGAGGCGCCGAATTAACAGATGCGCGGCAGCAGCTCGCCGCTCTGCGGAATCAGCAACCGCTCGGTGCCGAGCCCCGTGCGCAGCAGCACCCGCGGGGCAGCGGTGGCCGCCTGCACCGTGCCGATCCAGCAGCCGCCGTGAGGAGCCAGCAGGGCCAGGGCCGCTTCGGCCCGCTCAGGCGGCAGCACCGCCAGGAAGCGCCCCTCATTGGCCAGGTGCAGGGGCTCGAAACCCAGCAGCGCGCAGGTGCGGGCCACCGGCTCGATCACCGGCAGCCGTGGCTCCTCCACCACCAGCTCCAGCCCCGAGCCCTCGGCCAGCTCCTGCAGGGCGCTGGCCAGCCCGCCACGGGTGAGGTCGCGCAAGCAGTGGGGCACCAATCCGGCGCTGAGCAGCAGCTCCACCTGCGGCCAGAGCGGGGCGCAGTCGCTGGCCACCGGCGGCTCCAGGGCCAGGCCATGGCGCGCGGCCAGGATCGCCACACCATGGCGGCCCAGGTCGCCGCTGAGCAGCAGCTGATCACCCTGGCGGATAGCCGTGGGCTCGATCGGCTCGGGGCTCACCAGCTCGCCGATGCCGCTGGTGGTGATGAACAGCCCGTCGGCCTTGCCCCGCTCCACCACCTTGGTGTCGCCGGTGCACACCTGCACGCCGCAGGCGGCGGCGGCCCGCAGCATCGATGCCACCACCCGGCGCAGCAGCGCCAGCTCCAGCCCCTCCTCGAGGATCAGGCCCACGCTCAGATGCCGCGGCCGCGCCCCGGCCATGGCCAGGTCGTTGGCGGTGCCGGTGATCGCCAGGCTGCCGATGTCGCCGCCGGCAAACTCCAGCGGCTCCACCACATAGCCGTCGGTGCTGAAGGCGAGCCGGCCGTGGGGCAGGGTGAGCCGGGCGGCGTCGTGCAGCACCGGCGGCTCGGGGCCGTAGAGCGCCAGCAGCTCCTCGGCAATCAGCCGCTGCATCAGGGTGCCGCCGCCGCCATGGGCCAGCTGGATGCGCCCGCTCATCGGCTGTTCCGGTGGATCGGGCCGCTGGCGCTGGTGGGGCGGTAGCGGTAATAGGCGGCGCAGGCCCCCTCGCTCGACACCATCGGCGCCCCCAGCGGATGCTCGGGGGTGCAGGCCGTGCCGAAGGCCGGGCAGTCGGCGGGGCGGGCCTGGCCCCGCAGGATCGGGCCGCTGATGCAGGTTTGCGTTGGCGCGGGCTCAGCCTCGGGACCATCAAGGCCAAAGCGCGCGCGGGCATCCAGGCCCCGATAGTGCTCGCGCAGGGCCAGGCCGCCGCCGACCAGCACCCCCAGCCCGCGCCAGGGCTGATCCACCACGGCGAACACCTGGTCGATCAGCTGCCGCGCCGCGGGGTTGCCGCCGGGCCGCACCGCAGCGGCGTAGCCGTTCACCACGCCGGCCTCGCCGGCCTCCAGCATGCGCACACAGGCCAGCAGCCCCTCCATCAGCACCAGCGGCTCGAAGCCGCTCACCACCACCGGCAGCCGATGGCGCGCCGCCAGGTCGTTGAGCTCGGCGATGCCCATCACGCTGGCCACATGGCCGGCCGCCAGAAAGCCCTGCACCTGGTTGCCGGGCTGCTCCAGGATCGAGACCATGGCCGGCACCACCCGCACGTGAGCCACCAGCAGCGACAGGTTGGGCACGCCCTGGGCCAGGGCCTGGCGGGCCAGCAGAGCGGTGGCCGGCACCGTGGTTTCAAAACCCACCGCCAGAAACACCACCTGGCGCCCGGGATGGGCCGCCGCCAGCTCCAGCGCCTGCAGCGGTGAGGTGAGCAGGCGCACGTCGCCGCCGGCGGCGCGCACGCCCAGCAGGTCGTGGCCGGCGACTGTGCCCGGCACCCGCAACATGTCGCCGTAGGAGCAGAGGATCACCTCCGGCCGCTCGGCCAGCCGCAGGGCCGCGTCGATCGTGGCCGCCGGGGTTACGCACACCGGACAGCCAGGCCCGTGGATCAGCCGCAAGCCTGGCGGCAGCAGCTGATCGAGCCCCCAGCGCACGATCGCGTGGGTCTGGCCGCCGCACACCTCCATCAGCGTCCAGGGGCGGGTGGTGATCGCCGCCAGCTCCGCGGCGAGCACCTGGACCCGGCCCATGGGATCCACGGCTGCGCTGGGCGGAGCACTCATGGCGGCTCGCTGCCGCTCCAGGGCTCGGCGAACCGGTAGCTGGCGATGGCACGGCGGTACTGGGCCCGCTCATAGCCGGTGGGATCGGGACAGCGCCGCTGGCTCATGCAGCCGATCAGCTCGCCTACCGAGCCGTAGTCGTGCTCAGCCAGCCAGTGGGCCAGCTCCTCCTCGATGCCGGCCAGCCGCTCGGGTCCGTGCCGCAGCAGCGCCGCCACCATCTGGGTGCAGCTGGCGCCGGCCATCAGCATCCGCACCACATCGGTGCCGCGGTGCACGCCGCCGCTGGCGGCCAGCTGCAGGGGCTGGCGGCCGTGCAGCAGGGCGATCCAGCGCAGCGGCAGGCGCAGGTCGTGGGGGGTGGAGAGCAGCAGGTTGGGCCGCAGGGTCAGCTCCTCGATGTCGATATCGGGCTGGTAGAAGCGGTTGAACAGCACCAGGCCATCGGCCCCGGCGCGGGCGATGCGGGCTGCCACAGCGGTGAGATTGGTGTAGAAGGGGGCGAGCTTCACCGCCAGCGGCAGGCTGAGTTCGGCGCGTACCTCGCGCACGATTTCCTCCAGCTGGTTCTCGATCGCCTCGCCGCTCAGGCCCGGATCGGTGGGCAGGGAGTAGATATTGAGCTCGAGAGCCGAGGCTCCGGCCGCCTCGATCCGCTTGGCCGTTTCCACCCAGCGGCCCGGGCTGGTGCCGTTGAGACTGGCGATCACCGGTATCGACAGGCGGCGTCGCGCCTCCTCCAGCTGGCGGAGATACAGATCGATGCCGCCATGGCGCAGGGCCGGCTCGGGCAGGTAGCTGAGCGCCTCGCTGTAGCTGTCGGCACCGGCCATGGCGTGCCAGTTGAGATCGAGCTGCTCGGCCTCGATGTCTTCCTCAAACAGCGAGTGCAGCACCACCGCCGCCGCACCGGCGCGTTCCAGCACCTGCAGCCGATTGAGGTCGTCGCTGAGGGGGGCGGCGGCACCCACCACCAACGGGGTGCGCAGCTTCAGGCCCAGCCAGGTGGTGGAGAGATCGGGGCGGCTCATGACGCAGGCTCCTGCGGGAGGGGCCCAGCTGGTTGGGCGGCCAGGGCGCGGTAGGCGGCCCAGCGGCGATCCACCGCGACCTGGGCGGCGCGGGCCAGCTCGCGGGCCCGCTCGGGCTGGCTGTAGCGCAGCATGCGGAAGCGGTTCTCACTCTCCATCGCCTCGGCCAGAGGCGTGCGCGGGCCGGGGCTGTCGAGCTGCAGGGGGTTCTCGCCCCGCTCGGCGCGACGCGGGTCGTAGCGGTAGAGCAGCCAGCGGCCCGAATCCACTGCCAGCTTCTGCTGCGCCATGCCCTGGGCCATGTCGATGCCGTGGGCGATGCAGTGGGAGTAGGCCAGGATCAGCGACGGCCCCGGATAGCTCTCGGCCTCCAGGAAGGCGCGGATCGTGTGCTCGTCGCGGGCACCCATCGCCACGCTGGCCACGTAGATGGTGCCGTAACTCATCGCCATCAGGCCCAGGTCCTTCTTGCCGGCCGGCTTGCCGGCGGCGGCGAATTTGGCCACCGCCCCCAGGGGCGTGGCCTTGGAGGCCTGGCCGCCGGTGTTGGAATACACCTCGGTGTCGAGCACCAGGGCGTTCACGTCACGGCCGGCCGCCAGCACGTGATCGAGGCCGCCGAAGCCGATGTCGTAGGCCCAGCCGTCGCCGCCCACCAGCCACACGCTCGTCTTCACCAGGGCATCGGCCAGCTCCAGCAGCTGGCGGATCTGGGGGCTGACCGCGTCGCCGGGGGCCGCACCAGCCAACAGCCCCTGCAACCGTCGCTTGAGCTCGGCCACCCGCTCACGCTGCTCGGCGATGCCGGCCTCATCGCCCTGGTCGGCACTGGCGAGGGCCGCCAGCAGGGGGGGCGGGAGTTGGCCAGGCTGCAGCTGGCCTGCCAGCCGCTCCAGCAGATCGAGCGCCGCCTGGCGCTGCTGATCGAGCGCCACCCGCATGCCGTAGCCGAATTCGGCGTTGTCTTCAAACAGGGAATTGCTCCAGGCCGGGCCGCGCCCGTCGGCGTTGGCGCTCCAGGGGGTGGTGGGCAGGTTGCCGCCGTAGATCGAACTGCAACCGGTGGCGTTGGCGATCAGCATCCGATCGCCGAACAGCTGGCTGGCGAGCTTGAGATAGGGCGTTTCGCCGCAGCCGGCGCAGGCGCCGGAAAACTCAAACAGCGGCTGCTGCAGCTGCTGCTGGCCGATCTTGTGCAGGTTGAGATCGGCGCGGGGCAGCTCGGGCAGCTGCAGGAAGAAGTCCCAGTGGCCGCGGGCCTGCTGGCGCAGGGGCCGCTGCGGAGCCATGTTGATCGCCTTGCGCTTCGGCTCGCTGCGGTCGCGGGCGGGGCACACCGCCACGCACAGGGCGCAACCGGTGCAGTCTTCGGCGGCCACCTGGATGGTGAAGGTCTGCCCGGAGAAGGCGGGGTCGCGGGCAGGGGCCGTGCGGAAGCCTTCAGGCGCGGCGTTGAAGCTCTCCGGCTCGGCCACCTTGGCGCGGATCACGGCGTGGGGGCACACCAGCACACACTTGCCGCATTGCACGCACAGATCGCTCTCCCACAGCGGCACCTCGGCAGCGATGTTGCGCTTCTCCCACTGGGCCGTGCCCACCGGCCAGGTGCCGTCGCAGGGCATGGCACTCACCGGCAGGGCGTCGCCGCAGCGCTGCAGCATCGGCCCGATCACCTCGCGCACGAAGGCGGGAGCCTGCGCCAGGCGGTCTTCCGGCAGCGGCCCGGATGCTGGAGCGGGCAGGCCTTGCCAGTCGAGCGGCTCCAGGTGATCGAGGCTGGCGTCGAGGGCGGCCAGGTTGCGAGCCACCACCGCCTCGCCCTTGCGGCCATAGGTGTGCTGAATCGAAGTGCGGATGCGCTCAATCGCCGCCTCGCGCGGCAGCACACCGCTCACGGCGAAGAAGCAGGCCTGCATCACCGTGTTGATGTGGGGCCCCATGCCGGCCTCGCGCGCGACGCGGCTGGCATTGATCACAAACACCCGCAGCCGTTGGCCGCGGATCGTCTCCCGCAGGCGCTCGGGCAGGCGGGCCCAGGTGTCGGCGGGGCCATAAGGGCTGTTGAGCAGGAACACCCCGCCCGGCTCGATGCCGGCCAGCAGGTTGAAGCGCTCCACGAAATCCCACTGGTGGCAGGCCACGAAGCTGGGCCGCTGGATCAGGTAGGTGGCACGGATCGGCCGCGGCCCGAAGCGCAGGTGCGACACCGTGACCGAGCCCGATTTCTTCGAGTCGTAGACGAAGTAGCCCTGGGCAAAGAGATCCGTGCCCTCGCCGATGATCTTGATCGCTGCCTTGTTGGCCCCCACCGTGCCGTCGGAGCCGAGGCCGTAGAACACCGCCCGCACGGTGTCGGGGGCTTCGATCACGAAGCCCGGATCCAGCGGCAGGGAGCGGTGGGTGAGGTCGTCAGTGATGCCCACCGTGAAGTGGTTGATCGGCTGGGGCGCCGCCGCCGCACCATCGGGTGCCAGGAGGGGTCTGAGGTGATCGGCCACCGCCTTCACCATCGCGGGGGTGAACTCCTTGGAGCCCAGGCCGTAGCGACCGCCCAGCACCTGCGGCAGCGCCGAGCCGTGCACCGCCGCCCACTGCTCGGCGATGGCCGTCAGCACGTCGAGGTAGAGGGGTTCGCCGCTGGCGCCGGGGTCTTTGCAGCGATCCAGCACGGCGATCGCCCGGGTGCTGGCCGGCAGGGCCTGCACCAGCAGCCGGGAGGCGAACGGCCGAAACAGCCGCACCTTCAGCAGCCCCACCTTGTCTCCCGCCGCCTGCAGCACCGCCAGGGTGTCTGCCGCGGTTTCGCAGCCGGAGCCCATCAGCACCAGCACCCGCTCGGCATCGGCGGGTCCCTCGTAGTCGTAGGGGCGGTAACGGCGACCGGTGAGCGCGGCGAACTGCTCCATCACCTGCGTGAGGTGATCGGGTGCGGCGTCATAGAAGCCGTTCACCGACTCGCGCGCCTGGAAGTAGACGTCGGGGTTCTGGCTGGTGCCGCGCAGCACCGGGTGCTCGGGGCTGAGGGCTCGGGCCCGGTGGGCACTGATCGCCTCTTCGGGGATCAGCTGCTGCAGCAGCGCGTCGCTGAGCGGCTCGATCTTCTGGATCTCGTGGGAGGTGCGGAAGCCGTCGAACACATGCAGGAACGGCAGCCGGCTGCGCAGGCTGGCGGCCGTGGCGATGGCGGCGAAGTCGCCGGCCTCCTGCACCGAGGCGGCGCAGAGGATGGCGCAACCGGTGCCGCGGGTGGCCATCACGTCGCCATGGTCGCCGAAGATCGACAGCCCCTGAGCCGCCAGGGAGCGGGCTGCCACGTGCAGCACCACCGGCGTGAGTTCCCCCGCCCACTTGTAGAGGTTGGGGATCATCAGCAGCAGCCCCTGGCTGGCCGTGAAGGTGGTGGTGAGGGCGCCCGCCTGCAGGGCGCCGTGCACCGTGCCCGCCGCGCCAGCCTCGCTCTGCAGCTCCACCACCGACGGCAGCGAGCCCCAGAGGTTGGGCCGGCCGCCTGCAGCCCAGGCATCGGCCCACTCGCCCATCGGCGAGGCCGGCGTGATCGGGTAGATCGCGATCACCTCGTTGAGGCGATAGGCCACACGGGCCACCGCCTCATTGGCATCGAGGGTGACCGTGGCCGGCGTGGCGGGGTTGGCGGTCATGGCTCGTCATCCAGCACCAGGCTCAGGGCCACCCCCACGTGCACCAGCACCCGATCGCCCAGCCGGGCCTCGGGCAGGCAGGCCAGGCTCACCTGCTGGCGCACGCCACCGAAATCCACCTCAGCGCAGCGCCAGAGCGGATCGGGTGGGTCATCACGATCCGCATCGGCTTCACCGCCGGGCGCCGCACCCTGGCGGATCGCCACGATCACCCCGGGGGTGGCCAGGCACATGGGCTCAGCGCGGGCTCTGCTTCGTTATAGGGAGGTCGTGGAGGGCTGCCCAAAGCTGGCCCAGGGCCAGGCCCCCATCGTTACAAGGCAGTTGCTGGGGCCAGAACGGCTCCAGCCCGCGGCGGCGCAGGGCCTGGGCCGTGAGCTCAAGGAGCAGGGCGTTCTGGAAGCAGCCGCCCGCCAGCGCCACCTGGCGGCAGCCGCGCTCGCGGGCCGCCTGTGCGGCCAGCACCGCCAGGCCCTCGGCCAGGCTGCGGTGCAGCCAGAGCGCCGATCGGGCCGGTGGCACCCCGGCCGCCTGATCGGCCAGCAGCTGCTCGATGAGCGGTTGCCAGTTGAGCCAGCCGCGCTCCGGATCGGCCAACAGGCCGGATTCCGCCACCGCTGCGGAGCTGCCAGCGGCCAGGGGCTGGCGCGCCAGCTCCTGCTGCGCCAGCCCCTCCAGCCGCAGCCCCGCCTCGCCCTCGTAGCTCTGCTGCTGGCACACCGCCAGCAGGGAGGCCGCACCATCAAACAGACGCCCCAGCGACGAGCACAGCGGCGCCTGCAATCCGGCCGCGGTGGCCGCCGCCAGCAGATCCCAGCCCTCGGGGCCGGCCAGCGCCGCGGCCGCGGCCCGGCAGGAGGCAGGGGCCTGGGCCCCGCGCCGATCGCCCGCCGCCACCAGCAGGCCCAGGGCCACCCGCCAGCACTGGCGCATGGCCGCTTCGCCGCCGGGCAGGGGGAAGGGGCGCAGCCCCGCCAGACGCTGAAAGCCACGCGGCTCCAGCCAGAGCAGCTCGCCGCCCCAGAGCTGGTGGCCGGGGGCGCCTGGAGCCAGGCCGAGGCCGTCGCAGGTCCAGGCCAGCAGCGGCAGAGGCAGCCCCTGCTCGGCCGCCACCGCCAACCCATGGGCGCGGTGGTGCTGCACCCGCAGCAGCGGCAGCCCCCGCTCCCGTGCCAGGCGGGCCGCCAGGGCCTGGCTCACGTAGCCGGGATGGCCATCGACGGCAATCGCCTCCAGCTGGGCGCCGTAGCGGTCGGTGAGTTGGGCCAGCCCCTGCTCCAGCCAGCGCTGGTGCCGGGCGCCGGCCAGGTCGCCCAGGTGGGGCGCCGGCCAGCAATGACCGGCATGCAACAGCGCTGGCGCACTCTTGAGATCACCGCCCAGGGCCAGCAGGCTGCGCCCGGCATTCGGCGAGTGCGGCAACGCCAGCGCCGCCGGCACGTAGCCGCGGGCGCGGCGCAACAGGGCCGGCCGCTCCTCCAGCAGCTGCAGCAGGGAATCATCGAGCGGCCGGGCGATCGGCCGGTTGTGCACCAGAAAGCCATCGGCGATCCCGGCCAACCGCTCCCGGGCCTCAAGCGGATCGATGCAGAGCAGCTCGCCGCTGCGGTTGCCACTGGTGGCCACCAGGGGCCGCTCCAGCGCCGCCGCCAGCAGCTGATGCAGCCCCGAGGCCGGCAGCATCACCCCCAGGGCGGCGCTGCCCGGCGCCACACCCGGCAGGGCTTGCCAGGCGTCGGGCCGCCGCGGCAACAGCACGATCGGCGCCGCCGGCGCCCGCAACTGCCGCTCGGCCTCGGGGCTGAGCTCCACCCAGGGGGCCGTCTGAGCGGCATCGGCCACCAGCAGGGCAAAGGGCTTGGCGGGCCGGCCCTTGCGCCGCCGCAGCCGAGCCACCGCGTTGGCCGCGGTGGCATCCACCAGCAGCTGGAAGCCGCCCACCCCCTGCAGGGCCAGGATGCCGCCGCCGCGCAGCAGCTCAGCCGCCCCCTCCAGGGGATCGCCCGGCAGCGTCGCCCCATCCGCACCCCAATAGGCAAGCCGCGGCCCACAGGCTGGGCAGCCGATGGTTTCGGCGTGGAAGCGGCGATCGACCGGGTTGTGAAACTCGGCCTGGCAGGCGGGGCAGAGCGGAAACGCAGCCAGGGTGGTGTGGGCGCGGGCGTAGGGCGCGGCCGTGGCGATCGAGTAGCGCGGGCCGCAGGCGGCGCAGCTGATGAAGGGATAGCGGTGGCGGCGGCTGGCGGGATCGTGCAGCTCAGCCAGGCAGGCGGGGCAGGGGGCCAGATCGGCCACCAGGGCCGGTGCCACCAGGCCCACACCCAGGGGCTGGGGGTCGGCGGCGGCGATGCGCAGGCCGGCCGGCGCCGGATCGAGGGGCGGGAGCCATGCGGGCTGCAACGGCTCCAGTCGCGCCGGCGCTGGCAGGGCCCCAGGCAGCTCGCGCAGCAGCGCCTCCAGTGCCGGCCGGGGGCCCTGCAGCTCCAGCCTCACGGCCCCGGCCACGTTTTCGATCACCCCAGCCAGGCCCCGCGCCGCCGCCAGGCGATGCACCAGGGGCCGGAAGCCCACCCCCTGCACCACGCCGCAACAGAGCAGCCGCAACCGGACCGGCGGGCTCACGCCGGCACCGGCAGCCCCAGCTCCTCGATCAGGGCGGCGACCCCCGCCCCGGTGCGGGCCGACACCTCCAGCACCCGGGCCCGCGGCGCCACCCGGGAGAGATGGGCGCGGGTGTGGGGCAGATCAAAGCCGGTGGCCTCCAGCAGGTCCAGCTTGCTGATCAGCACCAGATCGGCCGAGTGAAATGTGGCCGGGTATTTGAGCGGCTTGTCTTCCCCCTCGGTCACCGAGAGCAGCACCAGCCGCCGGGTCTCGCCCAGGTCGTAGGCGGCCGGACACACCAGGTTGCCCACGTTTTCGATCACCAGCAGATCGAAGGCCTCCAGGGGCTCGGGCAGGGCCGCGAGGGCCCGCTCCACCATGGCGGCCTCCAGGTGACAGGCCTGGCCGGTGGTGATCTGCACCGCCGTGAGGCCGGCGGCCTGAAGCCGGCGGGCGTCGTGGTCGGTGGCGAGATCGCCCACGATCACCGCCACGCGCCGGCCGGCGGCCGTGAGCTCGGCGCCGAGCCTCTCCAGCAGGGCGGTCTTGCCCGAACCCGGCGAGGAGAGCAGGTTGAGCACCGGCAGGCCGGCGGCGGCGAAACGCTCCCGCAACCGGGCGGCCAGGGCGTCGTTGCGGGCGAGCAGCGCCTGGCCCAGCTCCAGGTGCACGGGCAGCTGCCTGGGCGCCTGCTCGGGCGCCGGCGCACTGCAGCCACAGTTGCCGCACATGGCCGCTCAAGCGGGACTTTCAGGCTAGGCCGGAAACCAGGCCCTGCCTAGCATCCGGGCCAGGAACGGGAGAGATCACGTGCAGAGCCTGCTGCTCGACATCGTGGTGATCTTCGGGATGTCGGTGCTGGCAGCGGTGGTGTGCCACAGGCTGCGGCTGCCGAGCTCGATCGGCCTGCTGCTGGCCGGCGTGCTGGCCGGCCCGGAACTGCTGGGCCTGATCCGCAACGTGCACGAGATCGAGCTGCTGGCCGAGATCGGCGTGGTGCTGCTGCTGTTCGTGATCGGCCTGGAGATCTCCGTGGCTGATGTGAAGCGGCTCAAGCGCCAGTTCACCGTGGGCGGCAGCGCCCAGTTCTTCGGCACGGCGCTGGTGGTGGCGCCGGTGCTGGCGGCCCTGGGGCTTGGGGCGGCGCAGAGCGTGTATCTGGGTTTCGTGGTGGCCCTCTCCAGCACCGCGATCGTGCTGCGGCTGCTGCAGGAGCGGGCCCAGCTGGAAACGCCCCACGGCCGCGCCGTGCTGGCCACGCTCATCTACCAGGACATCGGCGTGGTGCCGGTGATGCTGATGGCACCGCTGCTGGCCGGCGGCGCTGCGGGCGCGGCGGGCGCGGCGGGGGCCGGGAATGGGCTGGCGGCGATCGCCAGCCTGATCGGCCGGATCGTGATCGTGGCCGTGTTCGGCTATGCGGCCTACCGCTGGGTGGTGCCCTGGGTGCTGGAGCGGATCACCCGCACCCGCAGCTCGGAAGCCTTCCTGCTTGGGGTGTTCATGCTCTGCGTGGGCATCGCCGTGTTCACCCAGTCGCTGGGGCTGTCGCTGGCCTTGGGGGCTTTTCTGGCGGGCTTCATCCTGTCGGAATCGGATTACTCGCACCAGGCGGTGGCGGTGATGCTGCCGTTCCGCGACGTGCTGATGAGCCTGTTCTTCGTGTCGATCGGCATGCTGCTCGACATCAACTACCTGGCGCGCCACCCGCTGGAGATCGGCCTGCTCACCCTCGGCGTGGTGGTGATCAAGCCGCTGGTGGGAATCGGTTCAGGCCTGCTGCAGGGGCTGCCGCTGCGCGGGGCCGTGCTGGCCGGCATGGCGATTGGCCAGGTGGGGGAGTTTTCGCTGGTGGCCACCAAGGCGGCGGTGGGCACCGGGCTGCTGGGCAGCGAGATCTTCCAGATGGTGCTGGATGTGGCCGTGCTGAGCATGGTGCTCACGCCGCTGTTGATGGCGACGGCGCCGCGGCTGGCGGATCGGCTCAGCCGTACGCCCCTGGCCCGGCTGCAACACCGCTCGCTCGGCCCGACGTCTGGCGAGGGCGGGCCGGCCTATTGCAGCCACGTGCTGATCATCGGCTTCGGCGTGACCGGCCGCAACCTGGCCCACAGCGCCCGCCGCAGCGATGTGCCCTACGCAGTGGTGGAAACCAACGCGGCGATCGTGCGCCAGGGCCTGGCCGACGGTGAGCCGATCCACTACGGCGACGCCAGCCAGGCGCCGATCCTGGAGCTGGTGCACGCCGAGAAGGCGCGGGCAATCGTGGTGGTGATCGACGATCCCGCCGGCGCCCGCCGCATCGTGGAGCTGGCGCGGCGCGTGGCGCCTGATGCCTACATCCTGGTGCGCAGCCGCTACCTGCGGGAGGTGGAGCCACTGATCAGCCTCGGCGCCGATGAGGTGATCGCCGATGAGCTGGAGGTGTCGATCGAGGTGTTCTCGCGGGTGCTGGCGCGGATGCTGGTGCCCCGCGACGACATCAAGCGCCTGATCGGCGAGGTGCGCGGCGACTGGCGGCAGATGGCCCGCGGCCTGGCCGCCGAGGCCACCTCGGTGCCCGATCTGCGCGTGGCCGTGCCGAATCTGGCCACCCATACCCTGCGGCTGTCGCCCCACTCACCGCTGGTGGGCCGCACGATCGCCACCAGCGGCCTGCGCCAGAGCCACGGCGTGACCGTGCTGGCGATCACCCGCGGCGGCACACCCCTGGCCAACCCCACGGGCGACACCAGCTTCCAGAAGGGCGATCTGGTGTTCGTGATCGGCCCGGAGCAGTGGGATCCGGCCTCGATCAACTGATCAGCGGTCACCCAGCTCCAGGGCCGCCAGCTCCAGCTCGCGGCGATAGAGCGGCAGGCCAGCGCGCGCGATGTGGGCCAGCAGTGCTGGATGGGAGATGGAAGCAAGGCGGGAGAGGTCGATCACCCAAGGCAGCAACAGATCATCGAGATCAGCATCGATGCGGGCCAGGGTGCCGGCGCTGAGAGCCGGACCGATCAGGGTGAGATCGATATCGGAGGCGGGGCGGTGGCGACCCAGGGCACGTGAGCCGTAGAGGATTGCGGATTCCACCTCGGGATAGGCGAGCAAGACCTGCTGAATGGCGCGAATGGCGGAATCCGGCAGGCCCGTGGGTTGGGGGGTGGGTTTCGACGCAGTCGTGGTCATTGCGAATCGTTGCTCAGCGCTGCGAAACGCTCCCGCAGCGCGCCAAACAGGAATGCAAAGCGATCGATCACATCGTGGGCGATCGCCTGGGCCTGCTCGAGGTTGTAGGTGTGCGAAGACTGATTGCGGGCCTTGATCATCGCCATCCAGCCCTCGCCATCGCTGATCAACCCATTCTGAAAGGCCAGGCGGGTGGCATCGCGTGAGCCGATGATCCCCTCTATCCCCTGGTACTGCAGATAGTCCTTGAGCAGATTCCAGGCCAGTTCATGGGTGAATTCAAAGCTCTGAATCAGTCCCTGCTGCTCCAGTTCGCTCAGGGGGCGTTGTTGGGCCAGCTGCACGCCACGACCCAGCACCTGCAGCGCCCGCTGGAAGTTGTCGAACCGCTGCCGCCAGCGGAGATCCACCTCTGCCATGGGGCCAGCCTTCAACATGGCTCTGTGGAGCATCCTGTCAGCCGAGCTCCAACGCGGCCAGCTCCAGCTCGCGGCCCTGCAGCAGCTGGCGGCTGAAGGCGCCGCAGCGGGGGCAGAGGCAATCGCCCTGCCCGGCCTCGAAGGGCTGCTGGCAGGGCTCGCAGGCAAAGCGGGCGACCACGGTGTCGATCTGCAGCGCCGCCCCCTCGGCCGCTGTGCCGGCCATCACCACCTGATGGGCGAAGCGCAGCGCCTCCGGCTCCACGCCGGCCAGGCTGCCGATGCGCAGGCGGATCACGGCGATGCGGCCACCGCCATGGGCCCGGGCCTGCTCCAGGGCCAGATCGCGCACCGCTTCCATCAGGCTCAGCTCATGCATGGCCAGCCAGCCACTGGCGCAGCAGGGCGCGGGCCTGGGGCAGGGCCGCGCGCAGCTCGGCTGAGAGCGCCGTGCCGTGATCGAAGGCCGTGGCCGGCACCAGCAGCAGCTGGGCCTCGGGGGCCCGACCGTAGAGGGCCTGGCTTACCGCAAGCAGGGCGGCCGGCTCCAGCCGGTGGCTGTCGGCGCCTGCCCCGGCGCTGGTGCCTGCGGCTGCGCCCGCCGGGCTGAGCGGCTGCAGCTGGGGCGCGGCCCCCGCAGGAGCCGGCCAGGCATCGATGAACAGCACCCGCTGAAGCCGAGCCAGTTCGGCGGCCAGCTCAGGGGTGAGCTGCTGCATGCAGCGCACCGCCACCGGGCCCGCGGGATCGGCGGCGGTGAGCACCGCCGCCTGCTCGGCCAGCAGGGCGCCCACGCCGTCGTCGCCGCGCAGGGGATTGCCGATGCCGATCACCAGGCGACTGGCAGCCATCAATCCCGCACCCGCTCCGCCAGCACCCGCCCACCCGCATCCACCAGCGCAATCCGCAGCGGCATCTGGCCGGCGGCGTGGGTGCTGCAGCTCAGGCACGGGTCGAAGCAGCGGATGCCCGCCTCCACCCGGTTGAGCAGGGGCTCGGGGATCTCGGCGCCCTCCGCCACCGGCTCGCTGATGAACTCCCGGGCGATCTGGGTCACGGTGCGGTTCATCGCCAGGTTGTTCTGGCCCGTGGCGATGATCAGGTTCACGCGGGTGATCAGGCCCTCGTCGTTCACCCGGTAGTGGTGAAACAACGTGCCGCGCGGTGCCTCGCTCACCCCCACCGCCTCGTTGGCGTTGAGGCTGGCGTGGGCGCGGATGCGGCCACCCATCAGGCGCTCATCGGCCACCAGCTGCTCGATCCCCTCCAGGCAGGCCACGATCTCCACCAGCCGGGCATGGTGATACGCAAATGAGGAGGTCACAACCCTGCCGCCGCTCTCGGCCGTGCCGCTGCGCTGGCGAAACTCCGCCAGCTCCCGATCAGCCCACTCCGTGCCGATGTGCTCGCACCCATTCAGCCGCGCCAGCGGGCCCACCCGGTAGATCCCCTCCGGATAGCCGAGCGGCTTGTAATAAGGAAACTTCAGGTAGCTCCAGCTCTCCACCGCCTCGCCCAGGAAATCGGCGTAGTCGTCTTCGCTGAGGCCGTCGGCCACGATCCGGCCCGTGCTGTCGATGAAGCGGATCGCCCCCTCGATGCACTCCCAGCTCCCACCTGTGCCCACCAGGCCCATGAACAGCGACGGGAAATCGCCAAAGGTGCGCTGCTCCCGCTGCAGCGGCCCATCCAGCAGCGTTTTGTAGAGCTCCAGCGCCTTGGCCACCGTGGCCTTGGCCTCCGGCAGCCGCTGCAGGATCCAATCCCGGGCCTCCGCGCTCAACGGCGTGCGCACGCCACCGGGCACCGCCCAGGCCGAATGGATCCTGCGGCCGCCCAGCAGCTCCAGCACCTGCTGGCCGAACTGGCGCAGCCGGATGCCGGCGCGGGCCAGCTCCGGATCGGCAGCCATCAGGCCAAACACATTGCGCCGGGCCGGATCGCTCTCCCAGCCCAGCAGGAAATCGGGGCTGCTCAGATGAAAAAACGAGAGGGCGTGGCTCTGGCAGAGCTGGGCCAGGTTCAGCAGTCGCCGCAGCTGCCGCGCCGCCGGTGGCGGCTGCACCGCCAGCAGCTTGTCGCCGGTTTTCGCCGCGGCAAGGAGGTGGCTCACCGGACAGATGCCGCAGATCCGCGCCGTGATGCCCGCCATCTCCGTGAATGGATGGCCCTCGCAGAAGGTTTCAAACCCCCGATACTCCACAACGTGGAAGCGGGCATCGCTGAGCCGCCCGGCTTCATCGAGGTGCAGGGTGATCTTGGCGTGGCCCTCGATGCGGGTCACCGGGTCGATCGTGATCGTGCGGGTCATCCCACGGCGGATCAGTTGGGCGCGACCCTCAGCATGGCCACGCCGGACAGGCCTGCTGCACGGCCGGCAGCTGAACGCTACGGCTGACCCGCTGGTGGCCCCGGCGGCAGCTCGGGAGGCAGCCGCCCCTCCACCTCCAGGCGGAACACCATGATCCGCTGCACCACATACACCAGCTGGGCCGTGCTCCAGCCGGCCATCAGCACCCCGTTCACCGCCTCCGCCACGCTCAGCAGGCGCCAACACTGGGGCAGGGTCATGTCGCCGTAGCCCACGGTGGTGAAGGTGATCCCGGAGAAATACACGCTGGCCTCCAGCCCCGCAAACAGGCCCAGGCCGCGATACACCAGTGCCCAGAGCAGGATCTCCACCAGCAGGGCCAGGGCCGTGAGCAGGGCCATCGCCACGATCAGCAGCAGCCGCCGGGAGCTGCGCGGCGCGCACCAGGCATCCAGCCGCGGCCGGTGGGTGAGTTCGGCCTGGATCACCGTCACCACGCTGTGTACCACTGCCGTGAGCACCAGCATCCCCACGGCGATCACCAGCTGGGTGCCCAACCCGGCACAGGCCGGGGCAGCCGGGGCCAGCGGGGCCTGGGCACCGCTCACCGGCAGGCCCGCCAGCAGGTGAACCACCAGGCCGGCCAGCAGGCCGATATAACTCCAACCCAGCAGCGCGCGGCGGCCCATGGCGCTCACTCCGGCAACGGCAGCCCGAGCCAGCGGGCCTCCTCGCGGGCGGCGGGCAGCAGCTGCGCCAGCTCCTCGGCACTGGCATTGGCGCTGGCGCGCAGCTGCCGGTAGCGGCGCAGGGCCGAACTGGGAAACAGCAGCAGGCCCACCGCCAGGGCCAGCCCACAGCCCAGCGTGTAATCGATCCAGCGGTGCGGGAGGTACCACGCCACCAGCGGGCCGTAGCCAATGAAGGCCACACCGCTGGAGATCAGGGCGGTGCGCAGGTGATCGCCCCGATTCAGCGCCAGCACCAGCGCCGCCGTGCCCCCCATCACCAGGCCGGTCTGCAGCGAGCCGAGCCCGAAGCTGTTGAACACCAGCAGCGGCATCAGGATGCCGAGGCTCACCCCGATCATCCGGTCGCGCACGCGAGCCAGCGTGGCGCCGATGCTGTCGTTGAGCAGCAGCACCACCCCGAAATACAGGTATTTCGGGGTGACGGCCCCCAGCCCTTCGCCGATCGCCAGCGCCAGCGACGCAAACACCAGTTTGCGCCAGAAGAAGGGCGAGGTGAGCCCCTGGCTGAGCCGCTGCGCCAGCGGCAGATCGCTCTCATCGGCAGCCGGCTCTGGCTTGGAGCCCTCCCCACCCGGGGCCAGCCCCGCCGGTGTGAAGGCCAGCTGCACCGCCGTGCCGATCGCCATGCCCAGACTGATGGCGAGCAGGTGATCGCGCCAATCGCTCCAGCTGGGGGCACTGGCCAGCAGCGGCAGCACCCCTGCCACCGCCAGCACCCCGGAGAGCATCCGCAGCTTGGCCGGCAGCAGCAGCGCCAGCAGCTGCATCAGCGCCGCCACCAACCCAAACACGAACACCTGGGGCACCGCCTCCAGGGCCAGCCCCAGGCTGATCCCCACCGCCATGCCGAAGCCCAGCAGCACCAGCAGCACCGGGTAGATCGCCAGGGGCCAGCGGCTGAAATCCGGCCGCACCACCAGCACCGCGATCACCGCGCCATAGGCGATCGAATCGCCGCCCAGGCCCACGCCCTGGCACACGGCCGCACTGAAGGCCGCCGCCAGGCCGATCACCAGGACCACGCGCAGCTGGGCCATTCAGGGGCGCGGCGGGCGCAGCGCCTGGGCCCAGCCCAGCAGCAGCACCACCACCAGCAGCGCCACCCAGAACCACAGCCGCGGCGGCGCACTCACGCTGGCGATCCCCAGCAGCAGCAGGGCCAGCCAGGGGGCCGGCTGGCGCCAGGGCCCCAGCCAACGTTCACCGGGTGATCGGCTCATCGCTCCGCCCCCCCGAGCCAGCGCAGAAACGGCAGCACGAAACTCATCAGCGAACGGCGTTCGACTTCCACCTTCGCCCTGGCGGGGGTGCCGTTTTCGAGGGGCAGATCCGGCCCTCGGCCGCTGCTCCAGCGCAGGCCACTGGGGGTGGGGGCCACCTCCAGCTCCACCGTCACCAGTTGCACCGGGGCCGTGAACTTGTCGCCGGCGATCTCCACCGGGTCGCCCCCCTCGCCGAAGGCGGCCTGGCGGCTGCGGGTCATCAGGCTCTGGGCCAGCTCTGGATCGCCCACCACCCGGCTCACCTCGGCCAGATCCGCCGCCGCCGGCGAGATGGCCACGATCCGGCCCTCAAGCAGGCCATAGCGCTCCGCCGTGCCGCCGTAGCGGTCGCGCGTCTGCAGCAGTGGATCGAGCTGGATGGGCTCACCCACCCGCAGCCGCACCGCGTCGGCGTCGCTGAACAGGGCCGTGGCCAGCCGCGGCCGCTCCTCCTGCCGGGGTCCGGGGCCCAGCGTGCCCAACCGCTGGCCGGGGATCACCGCCTGGCCCGGGGCCACCGCCAGGCTCAGCAGCACCCCCGAGCGCGGGGCCAGCACCTGCTGGGAATCGCGCTGCCCTTCCAGCTCGGCCCGGTTCACATCCAGCTGGGCCAGCTGCCCCTCCAGCGCCCTGATCTGGCCCACGTTGCGCAGATAGAGGTCTTGGGCGCCCACCCACAGGGGGCTGTAGCGCGGGATCACCTCCTCGCGGCGGAGGCTGTCGAGGGCCCGCATCTGTTGCAACACCGGCTTGTTGGTGGTGCGCAGAGCCGCGATCTGGGCCTCAATCGCCTCCTGCTGGCGGCTGATGGCCAGCTTCTGGCGCTCCAGGGCACCGGGATCGGGGCCCACCGCCCCGGCCCCGGCCGCCGCCTGGTCCACCCGGTTGAGGGTGAGCAGCAGCTCGCCCCGCTCCACGGCGTCACCCACCCGCCGATGCAGCATCTGCACCTGCCCCGCCGAGCGGGCGTAGAACCCCACCCGACTGCCGGGCTGCAGCAGCACCGCGCTGCCCTCCACCTTCACCGCCACCACCGGCGAGAGCGCCCACACGCCACAGATCGCCGTGACCACGGCCATCGGTAGCAGCTGCGGCACAGACAGGCGCGGCTCGGAATCCAATGCGGTTGTCGCCGCGGCTTCGGCGGCGGTTTCACCTGCGGCCATGGCGCCTGGCAATCCCGCCGCCCGTGAAGTGGCCTTACGGTACCGGCAATTTCCCGCATCAAGCCGTTGGGTCGCCGGACAGGCTGGTGGAGCACCATTGGGCTGATCACCCTGGCCCTGGCCCCTCTCCAGCCCGCCTGCGCCCAGCCCGCCCCGCTGCAGCTCAGCCGCCAGCAGGCTCTCGAGCTCGGGCTGAACGCCTCGCTCAGCCTGCGCGGCAGGGCCCTGGCGGTGGAGGAGAACCAGTCCCTGGTGGGGCTGGCCCGCTCCCGTTTCCTGCCCAAACTGGACCTGGTGGCCCTCGGCACCTTTGCCCAGGTGGACACCAATGTGGGCTTCATCTCCAACCTGCCCACGATCGGCGATCTGAGCCTCAACCTCAATGGCGACAGCTCCGCTCTCATCACCAACACCTTCGTGAACCTGGGGCTGGTGTTCACGATGCCCCTGGTGGATTTCGGCCGGGGACCGCTGCAGCAGGCGGCCCGGGCCGACCTGGAGTCCTCCCGGGCCGAGCAGGCCGAGCAGGAGCGGCGCACCCGCTTCGAGATCCTCAACCGCTACCTGGCGGCCCAGTACACCGCCGCTCTGATCCCGGTGTGGCAGAGCTCCCTGACCCTGTCGCAAACCCTGCTGCGCGATGTGAATGCCATCCGGCGCGAGGGGTTGGCGCCGCGCATCGACACCTTCCAGGCCGAAGCGCAGGTGCAGGCGGATCTGCAGGGCCTGGCCGAAGCCCGCGCCCAGCACGCGATCGCCCTCAGTGCCCTGGCCCGCAGCCTCAACCTGCCCGCCGAAGCGGCGGTGCAGACCACCGACCCACTCCTGCCTGACCCCGCCTGGCCACTCTCGCTGGAGGGAACGCTGCAGCAGGCCCTCAACCAACGCCCGGCCCTGGAGACCCTGCAGCGGCAGGTGGCGGCCCAGCAGGCCCGGGTGAAGCTGGCGCGGGCCACGCGACTGCCGAGCGTGGGCCTGCTGCTGGGCGGCGGCATCAGCGGCGACTGGCTGAGCGTGCCCAACGCCAGCACCACCGCCTCCGTGGGTGGAGCTGGCCTGCCCGCCCTCAGCAGCAGTGGCAGTGCCTCCGGCAGCTTCGTGGACTGGGGCGCGGCCATCACGGTGCGCCAATCCCTCTACGACGGCGGCCAGAGCCGTGAAACGGTGGCCCTGGCCCAGCGCCGGGCCCAGCAGGCGGAGCTGGCGGTGGAGGAAGCCCAGCAGGGGATTATCCAGAGCGTGGAAACCTGGTACGCCACCCACCAGGCCAGCGCAGCCCAGACCCAGGCCACCGCCGCAGCGATCAAGGCCAATGAACGGTCGGTGCGGGATGGCCTCCTGCGCTATCGGGCCGGACTGGCACCGATCACCGAGGTGCTGCTGGCCCAGCGCAACCTGCAGGTGGCGCGCGCCGCGGAGGCCACGGCCATCCACCGCTGGAACCTGAGCCGGGCGGCGCTGGAACTGGAGACCGGCCAGCCCTGACTGGCCAGCCCTAGCCGAACCGCAACTGCGCGGCGCCCTGCTGCCGCGGCCGCTCGCCGAGCAGCAACGGCTCCAGAAAACCGCGGATGCGCTCGGCCGACGGCGGACAGCCGGGCAGATACAGATCCACCGGAATCACCTCATGCAGCGGCAGCACCCGCTCCAGCAGCTCCGGCACGATCCCCGGCGCGTGGGGGTGCTGGGCGCCCGTGTCGGCCAGCTCCACGTAGCCGCGATCCAGCACGCTCTGGCGCGAGCCCCCATCCACGTGCGCCCAGAGGTTGCGCAGGCCCGGCACGTTGGCGGTCACGGCGCAGTCGCCGAACGACACCACCAAAGCGCTGCGCGCCCGCAGCTGCAGGGCCAGCTCGAGGTTGTCGGCGTTGGCCACCGCCCCCTCCACCAGGCACACATCCACCCCTTCGGGAAACACCTTCACGTCGCTGGCCACCGGCGAGAACACCACCTCCACCCGCTCGGCCAGCTTGAACAGCCACTCGTCGAGATCGAGAAACGACATGTGGCAGCCGCTGCAGCCGGCCAGCCACACCGTGGCGAACCGCAACTTGGCGGTGGCCGTCACGGCGCCTCCCCCTGATTGAGCCAATGCCGCTGCTCGCGGGCCATCCGCAGCAGCTGGGCCCGCTCGCGGTGGGGCTGCTTCTCGGCGGTGGTGTCGTCTCTGGCGAACAGGGCGCCGGTGGGGCACACATCCACGCACTTGCCACAGTTGGTGCAGGCCTCCACCTCTCCCCAGGGCTGATCGAGCCCGGCGATGATCCGGCACTGGGCGCCGCGGTGCGCCACATCCCACACATGGGCCCCCTCGATCTCGTCGCACACGCGCACGCAGCGGGTGCAGAGGATGCAGTGGTGGTGGTCGAGGGCGAACAGGGGATGGGAGGCATCCACCCGCCGCTGGGGATATTGGTAGGGAAAGCGGGAGTGGTCCATCCCCACCGTCACCGCCACGTCCTGCAGTTCGCAGGCGCCGTTGGCCACGCAGAAGGCGCAGATGTGGTTGCCCTCGGCGAAGAACAGCTCCACCGCCATGCGCCGCCACTCGCGCAGCTGGAGGGTCTGGGTGAGGATCACCAGCCCCTCGCTCGCCGCCGTGGCGCAGGCAGGCTGCAGTTTGCCGCTGCCCTCCACCTCCACTAGGCACAGCCGGCAGGCGCCTACCGGCGTGAGGCCATCGAGATGGCAGAGGGTGGGCAGCTCGGCGCCGGCGGCCCGGGCGGCATCCAGCAGCGAGGCTCCGGCCGGCACCGCCACCTCCACGCCATCCACCCGCAGGGTGAGCACGCTCATGGCCCGGCCTCCTGCAGGTTGCAGGCATCGAGCGGTTCGCACTGCCGGGGTGCCCGGCAGGCCGCCTGATACTCCTGGCGGAAATGGCGCAGGGTGCTCAGCACAGGATTGGGTGCCGCCTGGCCCAGGCCGCAGAGGCTGGTGGCCTGCACCATGGCGCACAGCTGCTCCAGCGTCTCCAGGTCGGCTGGGGTGGCCCGCCGCTCCACGAAGCGATCGAGCAGCGCCGCCAGCTGCACCGTGCCGGCCCGGCAGGGCACGCACTTGCCGCAGCTCTCCTGCACGCTGAAGCGCATGAAGTGGCGCGCCACCTCCGGCATCGCCGTGGCCTCGCCCATCACCACCATGCCGCCCGAGCCCATCATCGAACCGAGCGCCCGCAGGTTCTCGTAGTCCACCGGCGTGTCGAGCAGCGTCGCGGGAATGCAACCGCCCGAGGGCCCGCCGGTCTGCACGGCCTTCACACCCCCATCCGGCCCATCGGCGCCGGGCACGCCCCCGCCCATCGCCACCACCACGGTGCGCAGGCTGGTGCCCATCGGCACCTCCAACAGGCCGGTGCGCTCCACCGCGCCGGAGAGGGCAAACACCTTGGTGCCCCTGCTGGCGCCGGTGCCCATGGCGGCATACCAGTCGCCCCCCTCCCGCAGGATGGCCGGGATCGCCGCCAGCGTCTCCACGTTGTTGATCAGGGTGGGCGCCTGCCACAGGCCCGCCTCGGCGGGATAGGGGGGGCGCGGCCGGGGTGTGCCGCGCTGGCCCTGGATCGAGGCCAGCAGTGCCGTTTCCTCGCCGCACACGTAGGCACCGGCCCCCACCCGCACCTCCAGGCGCAGGTTGAAGCGGCTGCCGGCCATGCCGGCGCCGAGCAACCCCTTGGCGCGCGCCTGCTGGAGCGCCAGCCGCAGCCGGGCGATGGCCAGGGGATATTCGGCACGCACGTACACGTAGCCGTGCTCGGCGCCAACGGCGAAGGCGGCCAGGGCCAGTCCTTCGATCAGCCGGTGTGGATCGCCCTCCAGCACGGCACGGTCCATGAAGGCACCGGGGTCGCCCTCATCGGCGTTGCACACCACGAAGCGCGGCCCGGGGGGCTGCAGGGCCACCGTGTCCCACTTGAGGCCGGTGGGGTAGCCGGCACCGCCACGGCCGCGCAGCCCACTGCGTTTCACCTGCTCCCGCACCTGCTCCGGCGTGCACTCCGCCAGCACCCGCTGCAGCTGGCCGTAGGTGCCATGGGCCAGGGCATCGTCGATCGACCCGGGATCCACCAGCCCGCAGGTTTCGAGCACCACCGGCCGCTGCAGGGCAAAAAAAGGCTGGGCCAGATCCAGCTGCCGCTCCGGCAGGCTGTTGCCCAGCCCGGCGGCACGCTCCAGCAGCGCCTCCGCCTCCTGAGGCAGCAGGCCGCCATGGAGGGCCAGCGGCTGCCAGCCGCTGGCTCCGGCTTCCCGGTGATCCTCCGCCACCAGCGGTCCCTTGCCGCAGAGCCGCAGACAGCCCACGGCCTTGATCTGCACCACCCCGGCCGCCCCGCCCAGCCGATCGCGGGCCGCCTCCAGGGCCGCCTGCAGCTCCTGGCCGCCGGCAGACCGGCAGCCGCTGGCGGTGCAACAACGCAGTCGCGTGGCCGTGCCCATCAGCTCACCTCCCCAGCCCCAGAGCCGCCAATCGCGCGCCCAGCGCCTGGGGGTCATCCACCGGCAGCCGGGGCTCAAGCCGGCCATCCACCACCAGCACCGGCGCCTGGCCGCAAGCCCCCAGACAGCTCACCGTTTCCAGGGCCCAGGTGCCGTTGCCGGCCGGATCGTCGAGCCGCAGGCCGAGCAGCGGCTCCAGACAACGGGCCAGCTCCGCCCCACCCTTCACGAAACAGGCGGTGCCCAGACACACCGCACAGCGGTGGGCGGTGGGCGGCGCCAGCCGGAACAGGTGGTAGAAGCTCGCCACCCCATACACCCGGCTGAGCGGCAACTGGAATTCCCGCGCCACCTCCGCCAGCGCAGCCCGGGACAGAAAGCCATGGATCTCCTGCACCTGGTGCAGCACTTCGATCAACGCGTCGGCCTGGCCGCGCTGCTGCCGCACCAGCCGGCTGATGGCGCTGGGCGCGGCTGCTCCCACAGGCACTCCTCCGACTCTCTTCGGGATAGCAAGGGCTGGTGGCGCCGGCAGGCGAACCCGGCGGGCCCGACACGTCTGTTTGCGAACCGGTTGGCGAACAGGTTTGCGAACCGGCTCAGGTTTCGTTGCCGCCGAACATGTCGTCGTAGCCCTCCTCGGGCATGAATTCATTCCAGCCCGGACTGGCCTGCTGCAGCAGCCCGTAGCGGGCGTCCTCGTCGTCCATCAGGGTGTTGCCGGTGGGGCGGGTGTCGCAGGTGATGCCGCCGTCGCCGCTGGGCTGGCAGTTGTCAAACACCACATCGGCCCGCAGCGGAGCCGGTGCCAGCAGTGGGATCGGCAGCACCATCAGCAGGCCGGTGAGCGCCAGCAACCAGCGTGCACTGCGCGGGGATCCCATGCCCAGGCCCCCCGTGCTCGGGCACCGGGGGCGCGCCAACTGAGAGGATGGGGAGGCGCAAGCATCTGGTGCGATGTACACCGACTGGACGGCCGTCATCCTGCTGCTGCTGACCGCAGCACCCCTGGCAGTGGTGGTGGGCACCGCCGGCTTCTTCATCTGGCAGCAGCGGCGGAAGCAGCTGCGCTGAACTGAGACCCGCTGAGCTGAGACGCGCTGAGCTCGCCGGCTTCGAACTGGGTGGCGTTGCGCAGGGCTTCGGCCCGTAGTGCCGCCAGCTTCGCCATGGTGATGGCGGCTTTCAGCGACGGTGTCTGCCCCTGCCCCAGGCAGGGCAGACAGGTGCGGTAGCGCTGACCGCCGAGCCTCAGGGTGCCGCTGCCGCCGCAGTGGGGGCACATGGAAGCCTGGCTGGATGGGTTCGCGGAACGGGCGGGATCAACCGTCATCACAGGGCCCGCCTCAGCGGGCTTTGCAGTGCCTCCAGTGTGGTGGCCCCAACTGCCTGCGATCCCGAAGTCTTCCTTAAGTCTTGACGGGCCCGCCCAGGGCCCGCCGGAAGCGCTCCAGGGTGAGCTCCTGCCGCAACTCCTCCACGCTGAGCCGCGCGCCTGCCGGCACCAGCGCCAGGCTGGCGGCCAGCTCGCCCACCACCGCCGCCGCGTCCAGGCCCCGCTGCCGCAGGCCAGCGAGCCCCTCGGCCCCCTCCCGCTTGCTCAGGCGCGCACCACCGCCATCGCACCAGAGCGGCACGTGGCCGTAGCGCGGCGGAGCGGCCCCCAGTGCCCCCATCACCGCCACCTGGGCGGCGGTGGCAGCCCAGAGATCGGCCCCACGCAACACGTCGCTGATGCCAAGGGCCAGCTCATCCACCGCCGTGGCCAGGTGATAGGCGAGGAAGCCATCGGCCCGCCGCAGCACCACATCGCCCACGGCGGTGGGGCCATCACAGTGGCCCGGCGCGGCATAGCGCTCCTGCCAGCGGAGCTCCCCGGGGCCCAGACGCAGGCGCCAGCTGGGCAGGCGCCCAGCCTCAAGGCCCCAGTGGGGCGGCCGGGTGCGGCACCAGCCGGGATACACGGGCCAGCTGCCATGGGGCGCCGAGATATCCGCCAGCAAACGGCGACTGCAGCGGCAGGGATAGAGATGGCCTGAACGCCGCAAGGCCGCCAGCACGGAGCCGTAGAGGCCGCGCCGGCGACTCTGCAACAGGGCAGGGCCATCCCAGTGCAGGCCCAGCCAGCGCAGATCAGCTTCGATCGCCTCGATCGCGCCGGGGCGGTTGCGGGGGGTGTCGAGGTCGTCGTGGCGGAGGAGCCACGCCCCGCCGCTGAGGCGGGCTTCCAGCCAGCTGAGCAGAGCCGTGCGCAGGTTGCCGCGGTGCAGCGGGCCGCTGGGGGATGGCGCAAAGCGACCGCGATAGCCCTGGCCCCGCTGGGCCAGCCCCGCCCCCAGCTGGGCCTGGATGTGGGCGGGCAGGGCGGCGAGCACCGGGCGAAGCGACCATCGCTGCCCCCATCCAAACCCTTCAGCCGCAGCGATGAAGCCAACGCCTGAGCTGGAACCCGGCACCGGCGCGCGGTAGCCACAAAAAAGCGGCCCCCTGGGCCGCTTCCGGAGTACGACGAGTTGTGCAAAGAGAGGTGCGGTGAGCCTGCGGAGGGGCGGATCAGCCCTGCACGCGGTCTTTGAACATCTTGCCGGCGGTGAAGGCAGGCACCCGCTTGGCGGGAATCTTGATCTTGTCGCCGGTCTTGGGGTTCAGGCCCTGACGAGCGGAGCGCTCACGAGGCTCGAAGGAACCAAACCCGAGGATCGAGACCTTCTTGCCCTCCACCACCGAGTCGATGATGGTTTCGATGGCGGCATCCACCACCTGGGAGACGTCGGTCTTGGTGAGCTCGGTGCGGGCGGCAACGAGGTTGACGAGATCAGCTTTGTTCATGGGAAGGAGAAGCCTCGAGAGCGGCGGTCGGGGGAGTGGGCCAGCGGGGAAAGCAGCTGGACGAGGGTGCTGGGGCGTGTCGGCGAACCCGACCTGCCTGAGGTAAGCGGGCCAATGGTATGGGGGGCAGACCGGGACTGCAACCGGAAAGCCCGCCGCCGCAACGGTTTTTGCTGACAGCTGGCCATCCGGGCCCCAAGGCGGAGAGCTGGCAGCGAACGCTGGAGCCAACACCCTGCACCGCTCAAACAGTCAGCTCCAGACCCCGCAGCAGTGCCGCGCCCTCCGGCACCAGCGCCTCGCCCCGCAGGGCGCCAAGCCCGCCGCCGCAAGCGATCACGCCGGGCGAACCGGCCGGCAACCACTGCCGCAGCCGCTCGATGCTGGCCAGCTGCCGCGGCCAATGGAAGGTGCGGGCCGTGCGCAGCGGCGCCAGCACCCCGGGGGCGGTGGGCAGCAGCAGCCGGCCGCAGAACAGCAGATCCAGCCCGTGGCGCCGCACGTGCAGCACCGCCGCTCCCGGCGTGGGCCCTGGCGTCCAGAGCAGGCTGCCGCCGGCCAATTCCTGCTCAGCCCCCCAGCGCTGTAGCGACTCCACCCCCGGCAGCAGGTAGGCCTCCTGCTCCTGCACCCACACCGGCCAGCCCAGCTGCTCCTGAAAGCGGCGGCAGCGGCCATGGCCCTCGCGGCTGGTGAGCACCACCACACCGCCGCCCTGCAGGGCCTCGAGACAGTCGAGGTTGGCCTGGGTGAAGCCCGGGCAATCCACCAGCAGGGCCGGCTGCTCCCCCTCAGCCTCCAGCAACCAGCTGCTGCCCCCCTGGCTGTCGCGGCTGGGGGAGAACAGCCACAGCCCGGGCTGCACCTGCCGCGGCGGCCGGCCGGGTTCGGGAGGGGAGATCAGCAGCGCCATGTGTTGATCAAACCACCCGGCCGGCAGACCCGCTGGAGCGATCTGCCTAGGTTGGGGCCGTTGCCCGCTGAGCGTTGTCGAGCCCCCAAGCCCGCGTGCACCTCGGCAAGCCCTGGCCCCTCGGCGCCAGCCTCACCGGCCGTGGGGTCAACTTCTCGGTGGTGGCTCCGCTCGCCACCCGACTCGAGCTGCTGCTGTTTGCCCATGGCGAGGCCACGGAGCCCAGCCAGGTGATCGAGCTGGATCAGCGCCACCGCTCCGCCGACCACTGGCACGTGGAAGTGGAGGGGATCGGCATCGGCCAGTGCTACGGCTACCGGGTGTTCGGGCCCCTGCAGCCCGGCGGCCACGGCTTCAACCCCTCCAAGGTGCTGCTCGATCCCTGCGCCCGGGCGATCGCCGGCTGGGATGGCTACCAACGGGGCGCCGCCGTGGGGGCAGCCCCCAACACCAGCTGCTGCCTCAAGGGGGTGGTCACCGAACGCGACCGCTTTGATTTCGAAGCGGCGCCGCGGCCCCGCCACAGCTGGCAGAGCAGCGTGATCTACGAACTGCACGTGGGTGGCTTCACCCAGGGGGCCGGCTGTCCGGTGGCAGCCGAACGCCAGGGCAGCCTGCTGGGACTGATCGACACCCTGCCCTACCTGAAGGAGCTGGGCATCACGGCGATCGAGCTGCTACCGGTGATGGCCTTCGATCCGGCCGACGCTCCAGCGGGGCGGATCAACCACTGGGGCTACAGCCCCCTGAGCTGGATGGCCCCCCACCCCGGCTACCTGCTGGGCGACGACCCGCTGGCGGGCCGGGAGCAGGTGCGCCAACTGGTGAGCGCCTGCCACCGGGCCGGCATCGAGGTGTTGCTGGATGTGGTGTACAACCACACCAGCGAGGGCAATCAGGCCGGCCCCACCCTCAGCTGGCGTGGCTTCTGCGATCGCCTCTACTACCAGCAGAGCGCCCGGGGCGACTACCAGGATGTGAGCGGCTGCGGCAACACGATCGCCGCCAACCGGCCGCTGGTGCGCCGTCTCATCCTGGAATCCCTGCGCTGCTGGGCCACCGAGCTGGGGGTGGATGGCTTCCGCTTCGACCTGGGCATCGCCCTCAGCCGCGGCGACAACCTGGCGCCGCTGGAGGAGCCGCCCCTGTTTGAAGACATGGAGGCCGACCCAGACCTGGCCGACCTCAAGCTCATCAGTGAGCCGTGGGACTGCGGCGGCCTCTACAAGCTGGCCGACTTTCCGGCCCGGCGGGTGGCCACCTGGAACGGTCGCTTCCGCGACGACCTGCGCCGCTTCTGGAAAGGCGATGAAAAGACCTGCTGGGCCCTGGGCCAGCGCCTCTCCGGCAGCCCCGACCTCTACACCGAAACGCCGGTGCATCCCGGCCAGTGCATCACCTTCCTCACCGCCCACGACGGCTTCACCCTGGCCGATCTGGTGAGCTTCAACGGCAAGCACAACCTGGCCAACGGCGAAGACAACCGCGACGGCGACAACCACAACAACAGCTGGAACCACGGCGCGGAGGGACCCAGCAGCGACCACGCGATCACGGCCCTGCGTGAGCGCCAGCTGCGCAACCTGCTGGCCAGCCTGCTGCTGGCGCCAGGCGTGCCGATGCTGCTGATGGGCGACGAGGTGCGCCGCAGCCAGGGCGGCAACAACAACACCTGGTGCCAGAACAACCCGCTGGGCTGGATGCACTGGCAGCCGGACGGCCGTGATCGTGCGGTGCGGCTCTATCTGCAGCGCCTGGTGACGCTGCGCCGCCTGCTGCTGCCCCTGCTCAACCCCGAGCTGCCGTTTGAGGAGCAGCCCCAGCGCCGCAGCACCGACCCCTCCCACCGCTGGCGCCAGTGGCACGGTGTGCAGCTGGACCGACCGGACTGGGCCGCGTGGTCGCACACCCTGGCCTGGAGCATCAACGACAACCGCGAAGGGCCGCTGCTGTGGTGTGGCATGAACGCCTACAGCAAGGCCATGCACTTCGACCTGCCGGTGTGCCCCGCAGGCTGGCTGCGGGTGATCGACACCGCCCTGCCGCTCGACGAGGACCTGCCCGAGGCTCCCCAGCGCTGGAGTCCGGCCGGCATTCCCCTGGAGAACCGCAGCCTGGTTCTACTGGTAAACCAGAACCTGCTGAAGGGGAAGCGGCTTTAGAGAGCGGGCGGCGGGAATCGAACCCGCATCATCAGCTTGGAAGGCTGAGGTTTTACCACTAAACTACGCCCGCAGCAGTACGGATGAACCAGTCGCACGCCAGTCGACAGGCGATCTGGCGTGGCGGCTAACGGTTCGCTGCCGCATGACCCATGGGCCCAGGCCCACGAGCTCAAGCATTATGGCCTGCGTGCGAGAGCGGTTTCCGGTGACAGGCCCAGGCAAGGCAGCGGCCGTCTCCCAGCCCGCTACAGCCCCAGCCACGGATGCCGCCGATCTGGCTCCGGGTGGTCGGCAGCGGCTGTTGTGGGCCTATGGACTGGGCGATGCGGGCACCGGCATGGCAGCGTCGCTGATCGGCTTCTATCTGTTCGTTTTTTATACGTCTGCGGCAGGGCTGCCGGCCTGGATGGCAGGGCTGGTGCTGATGGTGGGCCGGCTCTGGGACGGCATCAACGATCCCCTGGTGGGCTGGCTCAGCGACAAGACCCACAGCCGCTGGGGGCCGCGGCTGCCCTGGATCTTCGGCAGTGCCATCCCCCTCGGACTCACCATGGCGGCGATGTGGTGGTATCCCGAGGGTGGGATCTGGCTGAAGTTCGCCTACTTCGTGGCGATCTCGGCCCTGGCCAACAGCTTCTACACCGCCGTGAACCTGCCCTACTCCGCCCTGGCGGCGGAGCTCACCACCGATGTGGGGCTGCGCACCCGGCTCAACACCGCCCGCTTCACCGGCTCGATCCTGGCCAGCCTCGTGGGCATCGTGCTCGGCGGCCTGTTGCTGCAGGACCACCGGGACGGCGGCAGCTACCTGCAGATGGGGATCCTGAGTGGCGCTCTGGTGAGCGTCTCGACGCTGCTCTGCGGCTGGGGGCTGGCTCCAGTGGCCCGCCGTTGCCAGCGGCCGATCGCCCACAGCGGCACCACCCGCCGGCTGCTGCAGCGGGTGCATCGCAACGGCCGGTTCCTGCGCGTGCTGGGGCTCTACCTGCTGCTCTGGTGTGCCCTGCAGATCATGCAGACCGCAGCGCTGATCTACCTGCCGGTGGTGATGCGCCTGCCGGAGAGCTGGAGCAACTGGATCCTGCTGCCCTTCATGCTCAGCACCCTGGCAGGCCTGTGGGTCTGGAATCGGGTCTGCCATCAGCGCGGCCGGCTGGTCGCCCTCCGCCGCGGCACCTTGCTGTGGATCGGCGCCTGCCTGGTGGCGATGGTGCTGCCGGCCCTGGATGCAGCGGTGCTCCCCACCGCCAGCACCGCCAACCTGGTGCGGCTGACCTTGTTGGTGGTCACGATCATGGTGGCCGGAGTGGGTGCCGCATCGGCCTACCTGATCCCCTGGGCCCTGCTGCCCGACGCGATCGATGCCGACCCGGAGCGGCCGGCCGGCCAGTACAGCGCCTGGATGGTGCTGGGCCAGAAGCTCTGCATCAGCCTCGCCCTGCTGTTTTTCGGCAACCTGATGAGCCTCAGCGGCTATGTGGCCGCCCGGGCAGCGGATCAGCCCACCAGCGCCCTGGTGGCGATCCGGCTCTGCATGGGCCTGATTCCCGCCCTGCTGGTGGTGCTGGGCCTGGTGGTGATGCGACGCTGGCCCCAACGTCAACCCCAGCCGCAACCCCAGTGGCCATGACCCGCCAGGCCAGGCTGACAGCCCCCCGCTGGCTGAAGCGCCTCGGCGCCAGCTGCCTGATCGGCGGCCAGGCGGTGAGCTCGGTGGTGCGCGGCCGCATCAACACCACCGATCTGCTGGCCGAACTGATGGAGGCGGGGCCCGGCAGCTTCCTGATCGTGTTCATCACCTCGCTGGCAGCGGGCACGGTGTTCAACATTCAGGCCGTGGCGGAACTGTCCAAGCAGGGAGCCAGCTCAGCGGTGGGCGGCCTGCTGGCCCTGGGTCTGGCCCGGGAAATCGCCCCCCTGCTCACCGCCACCCTGCTCACGGGCAAGGTGGCCACCGCCTATGCGGCCCAGCTGGGCACGATGCGCGTCACCGAGCAGATCGACGCCATCACCATGCTGCGCACCGACCCGGTGGAATATCTGGTGGTGCCACGGGTGCTGGCCATGGTGATCATGGCGCCGGTGCAGTGCCTGCTGTTTTTCTGGGTGGGGATCTGGAGCGGCCAGATCAGCAGCACCTTGCTCTACAACATTCCACCCACGGTGTTCTGGAACTCGGTGCGCACCTGGATGGAGCCCTCGGATCTGCCCTCAATGCTGATCAAGGCGGTGGTCTTCGGCCTGCAGATCGCCGTGATCTCCTGCGGTTGGGGGCTCACCACCAGCGGCGGCCCCAAGGAGGTGGGCACCAGCACCACCGGCGCGGTGGTGATGATCCTCGTCACCGTGGCCCTGATGGATGCCCTGCTCACCAAGATTCTGTTCGGCTGATGGCTGCTGATCCCTCCCCTGCGGGCGCAACTCCTCTCGACAAGGCTCCCGCGACTGCGCCCGGCGCCCCAGGACCCGCGGTGGTGCTGGCCCCCCGCTTCGGGGTTCCGCTCGGGGTGGTGGTGCTGGGTCTGAGCAGCCTGGCGCTGCTGCCCCTGTGGGGTGGTGCACCGTGGCTGGCCCTGGCCGTGAGCCTGTTCGGCCTGTTTCTCCTGCTGCAGGCGGTGCTGCTGCGGCTGGAATTCAGCAGCGATGCCCTGCTGGTGTGGCGCCAGCAGACCCTGCTGCGGCGCTTCCCCTACGAGGCCTGGCTCGGCTGGCGGCTGTTCTGGCCCGGCCTGCCGGTGCTGTTCTATTTCCGTGAACGCCAGAGCATCCACCTGCTGCCGGTGCTCTTCGATGCGGCCACACTGCAGGCCCAGCTGGAGCAGCGCCTCGGCCACCTGAGCCACCGCCATGACTAAGCCGACCCCATCCCCCAGCCCCGAGCTGCAGCCCCTGGTGGAGCTGGCCCTGCAGGAGCTGCGCCAGCAACGCGACGTTCTCAGCCGCGAGATCGGCGAACTCGAGGCCCGCAAGCAGCAGATCGAGCGGGAGATCGCCGGCAGCTTCGCCGGCCAGGCGGATGGCATCGCCCGCCGGCTGAAGGGCTTCCAGGAGTATCTGGTGGGGGCGCTGCAGGATCTGGTGGTGGCCGCCGACCAGATCGACCTGGTGCCCCAGCCCCTGCTGGTGCAGCCCTCGCCCCTGGATGCGACCCAGGCCCCATCCTCAGCCGGCGGCGGCGAGGCCAGTGGGGCGCCACTGGCCCATGCCGGACTGTTTAGCAACGACGCCGACCTGATCCGCAGCCGGCTGGAGAGCCTGCAGGGCCAGCCCGACTTCTACGCCGACCCCTGGAAGCTGCGCCGCACGCTGGAGGCCAGCGCGGCCACCCAGCTCGAGAGCTGGTTTCTGGAGCAGGGCGGGCGCGGCGCCCAGTCGAGCAGCGGCAGCCGCAACCGCAACGCCCTGACCACCGCCGCGGCCATCGCCATCCTGGGCGAGCTCTACGGCGACCGCTTCCAGACCCTGGTGCTGGCCGGTCAGCCCGAGCGGCTAGGCGAATGGCGCCGAGGCCTGCAGGACTGCCTGGGCCTCTCCCGCGACGACTTCGGCCCCAGCAGCGGCATCGTGCTGTTCGAGCGGCCCGATGCCTTGATCGATCGTGCCGACCGGCTCGAGGAGCGCGGCGAACTGCCCTTCATTGTGATCGACGCCGCCGAGCAGGTGGTCGACATTCCGATCCTGCAGTTCCCGCTCTGGCTGGCCTTCGCCGCCGGGCCGGGTGAACTGGCCAGCGACGACGACTTCGTCTGACCGCTCGCCACACCGCACCTGACCGCACGGCTGCCAGGCCCTCCCCCCAGCTCCTCCCTCACCGCCCCTCTCCATGCCGATCCTGCTGCTGTTCGCCGGTTACCTGCTGGGCTCGATCCCCAGCGGCTACCTGGCCGGGCGCTGGTGGCGCGGCATCGACATCCGCCAGGAAGGCTCTGGCTCCACCGGTGCCACCAACGTGCTGCGGGTGGTGGGCAAGGGGCCGGCGTTGCTGGTGTTTGCGGTCGACGTGCTCAAGGGCACCGCGGCGGTGCTGCTGGCCCAGGCAGTGTTGCCCGGCTCGGATGTGCTGGCGGTGGCCGCGGGCCTGGCGTCCCTGGCCGGTCACAGCTGGCCGCTGTGGCTGGGCTGGCGCGGCGGCAAGGCGGTGGCCACCGCCCTGGGCATGCTGCTGGGGCTGGCCTGGCCAGTGGGGCTGGCCTGCTTCGGCATCTTTCTCACCGTGCTCAGCGCCAGCCGGATCGTGTCGCTCTCCAGCGTGGTGGGGGCCCTGGCCCTGCCCCTGTTGATGCTGGGCTGGTTCGGGGCGCCGCTGCCGCAGAGCATCCGCTGGCCCTACCTGATCCTGGCCCTGCTTACCAGCGTGCTGGTGATCTGGCGCCACCGCAGCAATCTGAGCCGCCTGCTGGCGGGCACCGAGCCGCGATTGGGTCAGCCGCGGGGCTAGGCCAGCTCCCGGCTGCGCTCGGCCGCCGCCAGCACCGCCTCGATCAGGGCTGAACGCAACCCCGCGCGCTCCAGCTCACGCAGCCCGGCGATGGTGGTGCCGGCCGGAGAACTCACCATGTCTTTGAGGGCCGCGGGATGCAGCCCCTCACCCTCCAGCAGGGCGGCGGTGCCAGCCAGGGTGCGGTGGGCGAGATCGTGGGCCAGGGCCCGGGGCAAGCCCGCCGCCACGGCGCCATCAGCCATCGCCTCGGCCACCAGGGCCACGAATGCCGGCCCGGAGGAGGTGAGGGCCAGGAAGCCATCCAGCTGGGGCTCAGGCAGCTCAAACACCTCACCCACCTGGGCGAACAGCTGCTTCACCCACTGGCGCCGCTCGGCAGACACGCCCTCGCCCCAGGCCAGCCCCGTGAGACCGCTGCGCACCAGGGAGGGGGTGTTGGGCACGGCGCGCACGCAGCTCCAGCCCGGAAACAGCCGCTGCAGCCGCGCCAGGGTGACACCGGCCAGCACCGAGATCAGCAGGCCGCCGGCAGCGGGAGCAGTGGCTGCCACCGCATCCAGCTGCTGGGGCTTCACCGCCAGCAGCACCACCGGCGCCGCCCAGGCCGCCGCCGGATCGGTGGCCACCGCCAGGTCGTGCTTCTGGCTCAGCCGTTCAGCGGAGGCGGCACTGGCCACGGCAGCCCGCACCCCTTCGGGCGCCACCAGGCCAGCCTCCAGCAGGGGAAACAGCAAGGCCTGTGCCATGCGGCCCAGGCCCACTACACCGAAGCTCGGCTCACGCAAGGGGCTCACTCCAGGCCAGCGATCAGCTCCAGGGGTGCCCTGGACAGCAACGGGGCAAGACGGGTTCAGACCGCCGCCTCGTGCCGACCCCAGGCGGGGCTGGGGGCGGCATCCTGCTCGGGCTGGGAGGCCACTTCACGCTGCACCACGGTGGGGGAGGCCGTCTCCTCACCCAGGGCCGTGGTCACCGAGACGCAACTGGGAGCAAACAGGAAGATGCTCTCGCCGATGCGCTCCTGGTGGCCATCGATGGCGAAGGTGCCACCGGCCACAAAGTCGACGGCCCGCTGAGCCTGGTCGGGCTCCATCATCGTGAGATTGAGGATCACGGTCTTGCGCTCGCGCAGGGCCTGGATGGCCCGCGGCATCTCATCGAAGCTGCGGGGCTCCATCAGAGTGATCTCCGGGGTCTGACTGGAGAGACCGGGCATGCCGATCACGTTGGTGCCGGCGAAGGGATCCTCGAAACTGAAATCGGAGGTGGTGGCCAGGGCACTGGAGCGGCTCACGCTGCTGGCGCTGGGCTCGCTGATCTCGCCGCCGTCGTACTCGAGCTCGTCGTCGTAGTCACCATCGAGGTAGTCGTCTCCGGCAACAACGGAACGCAAACGGGAGAACAACGACACGGGGCGAACCTCTGAGGGTGGATCTTGGCCTTGAATAGCGCCTTGGCTCAAGCGCTGCAAGGCTTTAAGCCCTAATCCTGCACCACCGCCCGCTCGCCGAACAGAGCGCTGCCGATCCGCAGCCAGGTGCTGCCGCAGGCGGCGGCCTCGCGCCAATCGCCGCTCATGCCCATGGAGAGCTCCGCCAGCCCCAGCTCCCGGGCCAGCGCCGCACACTCACGGAACAGCTCCAGCCGTTCCACCGACTCCAGCCCCAGTGGCGCGATCGTCATCAGGCCCACCGGCCGCAGGGGCGCCAGGGCCGCCAGCTGCGGCCAACCGCTGCGCAGCTCCTCGGCGCTGAAGCCGGTCTTGTTGGGATCCGGGCGCAGCTTCACCTGAAACAACACGGCCGGCGCCCGCTCTTCCTCGGCAGCGATGCGGGCCAGGCGCTGGGCCAGGAGCCATGAATCCAGCGAGTGGATCGTGCTGAACCGGCGCACGACTCCGCGGACTTTGTTGGCCTGCAGGCGCCCGATGAAATGCCAATCGAGGGGTTCCAGATCGGCCAGCTCCGCCTGCTTGGCGACGGCCTCCTGGAGCCTGCTCTCAGCAAAGCTGCGTTGTCCAGCAGCCACCGCAGCCCGCATCGCCTCGACCGACTGGCCCTTGCTCACAGCCAGCAACCGGCAACCGGGCGGCAGCTGCTGGCGCAGGCTCTCCAGCCGCGCGGCGATCGGCGGGGCGGGGTCAGTCAGGGGAGGGCAATCAGATGAAGGTTTGGTCAAACAACTGGCGCCAGCGGGCATGGGCCTCGGCACTTTCGCGCCGCGCGCGGGCCAGGTTCTGCTCGGCGTAATGGCGGGCATCCATCAGGGGCACCACCTCAAAGGTGGCCCCGCGCTGCTGCAGGGTCACCACAAAGAAGATCCGCTGGGCATAGAGCGTGGCGAAAAGATCACGACCCTCGGCCACCGGCGCCACGCGGTAGAGCATGCCGAAGGTGGGATGGTTGAGATAGCGCTCAGTGCTCACAGAGGCTCAGGGCTGAGGATGGAATCGCCGCCTCCAAGCGGGCGCTGGGGGCTATTAAAGGGCACCGAGTTTCCAGCGCAGGCCAAACAGCACCAGCAGCCCCAGGGCAGCGCTGCTATTGAGAATCGGGGCCACCGGTGGCGGCAGCCGCAGCTGGTCGGGCGGCGACCAGTGGCCGCCGCGGGCCACCAGTGCTTCAGCACCCTGCTCGGCGCGCAGCAGCAGGTTGGCCAGCAGCCGCTCCGCCACCGCCAGCACCAGCCCCAGGCCAGCTTTCCAGCCCAGGGCGCGAAAGTTCACGGCCCGGGTGGCCACGGCGCGCACCAGGTTCTGCAGCTCCTCCTGCACCAGGGGCATAAACCGCAGCGACAGCAGCAGGGTGAAGCCCAGCCGTTCCACTGGCCAGCCCAGCCGCGCCAGGGGCTGGAGCCACCAGCCGATCGCCCACACCAGCTCCTCCGGCGGCGTTGCCACCAGGAGGAGATTGGCGCTGTGCACCAGAGTCACCAGCAGGGTGGCGCCGTTGAGGCCCAGCTCGGCGGAACGGCGGGTGATCTCCAGTGGGCCCCACCGCCACAGCTGCCAGGACTCACCGGCGCTCTCGGGCGGCGTCTGCAGCGGTGAACCGGCCACCAGGCGCACCTCCGCCGGCGGCCGCTGCAGCTGGCCGGGCGGCACGGCGCCGGCCGGCAGCAAGGCCGCCAGCCCCCCCACCAGTACGGCCACCACCAGCAAAAGCGGCAGGCTGCGGCGCCACAGCCGCCAGGGCAGGCCGCTCAGCGCCGTGATCAGCAGCAGCAGACCCACCAGCGCAAGGCGCCAGATCGGCCCTGCCAGGATCGGTGTCACCAGGAAGGCCACGGTCCAAGCCAGCTTCAGGCGCGGGTCAAGCCGCCGCAGCCAGCTGCCGGCGCCTCCGGCCTCCGTGTCTTCCTCAGCCACAAACTGGCCGATCGGCAGCTGGCGCAGGAAGTCCACTCAGAGCCTGGGCAGTCGCCGCAGCGAAGGATCCATCGTGTCAGCCACCAGGCTGGGCATCGACCAGGCCTCAGCGCCCCCGAGCCTGGGACCGGGCCAGATCCCGCTCGGCGTCGCGCTGCTGCTTGCCGCGCCAGAACAGCTTGATCGGTGTGCCCTCGAAGCCCAGGCTCTCGCGGATCTGGCGCTCCACGTAGCGGCGGTAGCTGTCGCCGAAGAGCTTGGGGTCGTTGACAAACAGCGTGAAGCTGGGCGGCCGGGTGGCCACCTGGGTGCCGTAGTAAAGGCGGCCCTGGCGGCCGCCACGGCTGGTGGGCGGCGTGCGCCAGCTGAGGGCCTCAGTGAGCACCTCATTCACCACCGAAGTGCTCACCCGGCGGCGGTGCTGCTCCACCGCCAGCAGGGCCAGGGCAAAGATGCTCTGCACCCGCTGGCCGGTGAGGGCGGAGGTGAACAGCATCGGCGCCCAGTCGAGGAAGTAGAGCTTGGCGCGGAGTTCCTTTTCCATCGCCGGCATGGTGTGGGAGTCCTTCTCGATCGCATCCCATTTGTTCACCACCACCACGCAGGCGCGGCCGTCTTCCTCGATGCGGCCGGCCAGGCGTTGGTCCTGCTCGGTGACGCCGTCGAGGGCGTCGATCACCAGCACGCACACATCACTGCGCTCGATCGCCTTGAAGCTGCGGTTGATGCCGAAGAACTCAGGGCCGTAGTTCACCGAGCGCTTGCGGCGGATGCCGGCGGTGTCGAGGATCTTCCAGGTGTGGTTCTCCCGCTCCACCGTGGTGTCGATCGTGTCGCGGGTGGTGCCGCGGATCGGGCTCACGATCGCCCGCTGCTCGCCGCAGATGGCGTTTAGCAGGCTGGATTTGCCCACGTTGGGCCGGCCGATGATCGCCAGTTGGATCGGCTCCTCGCCGCCCTCCTCGCTGGTGGGGGGCAGGAAGCTGATCACCTGATCGAGGAGGTCGCCGGTGCCGGCGCCATGGATCGCCGAGATCGGGTGGGGCTCGCCCAGGCCCAGCCCCCAGAACTCCGCCGCCATCGACAGGCCGACCTCGGGCGACTCGCACTTGTTCACCGCCAGCAACACCGGCACGTTGTGGCCGCGCAGCCAGGTGGCGATCGCCTCATCCGCCGCCGTGCAGCCCTGCTGGCCGTCGACGATCACCAGGGCCACCGAGGCCTCAGCCAGGGCCAGGTTGGCCTGCTCGCGAATCTCGGGCAGAAATTCACTGTCGTCGTCGAACACCAGACCGCCGGTGTCGACCACCTTGAAGGTGCGATCCCCCCAGTAACCCTCTTGATAGGTGCGATCGCGGGTCACGCCCGGCTCGTCGTGCACGATCGCCTCGCGGCTGCGGCAGAGGCGATTCACCAGGGTGGATTTGCCCACATTGGGGCGGCCAAGGATGGCCACAACCGGCAAGGCCAAGAGATGTATTCCTACGTCTGTCCTGTGTCGACCCTACAGGCCGGCTCAATGGTGGTCGCCTTCGGCCCAGGCCAGGGCCGCGGCCGGATCGCCACTGAGATCGGCCTTTAGAAACTCGGGCGTTTCCGGCAGCACCAGCTGCAGGTGGTTTTCCCGGTGCAGCTCCAGGCTGAGCTCGCGGCTCTGCAGCTCGAGCACATGGCCGGCATGGCGGTGGTCGTCGCTGAGCAGATGCAGATGATAGCCGGGCAGATTGATGCTGCGCGCGTAGCTGGGCGTCCAGAAGCCCACCAGGGTGCCGGCCACGTGGTCCAGATCAAACGTGGCCTGGGCATTGGTGGCGCTCACCAGATCCATGCCGGGCACAGCCTGGCAGGCCACCCGGTAGCGGATCCGCTCGAACACCCCGCGCAGACGAATGGCCACAAACAGGTTGGCGTTGTCGCGCAACCCATCCAGCCGCGCGGTGAGATCGGCCCAGCTGGTGACCTGGTGGAGGGTGTGGCAATGGTCGGCCTGGAAGCGCGTGGCCACCCAGAAGGGAGCCAGGGCGTCGGCGGGAGCCTGGCGCACCGAGCCATCGGCGCAGGCCTGCCAGCAGCAGCCATCCAGCAGGATTCCTTCACCATCGAGGCCCTCGAAGGTGCCCAGGCCGAAGTCGCCGTGTTGGAGCAGATCGCCCACCCGCACGCAGCCCCCATACACCCCCTGCACCAGAGCACCGGAAGTGGACACCTGATAGATGGTGTGGTGCTCCAGATCCAGTGCCGCGGCCAGGGCCGCGCGGATCACATGGCTAGCGCTTTCACCGGTGCGCCGGCAGCGCTCCTGCAGGGCCGTGAACAGGCCATCGCCGAGACGGACCTCGAGGTGATGGCTGGAGGGGTGCGAGCAGGCCTGGCGGTGGTCCATCATCAGTGCACCGCCAGATCCCCCGGATGGCCGGCCACCGGATCAGCCGGCGCCGGCAGCAGCGGCGGCAGGGGCCCGCAGTCGGGCAGGGGCTCGCCGCGCTCGGCCAGGTGGGCCAGCAGCCAGTTCACGGCGGTGGCCCGGCGAGTGCGGCGCGGATAGAGCTCACCGATGCGGTAGCCGGCAAAGCCCAGCTGCTCCTTCAGCAGTTGCTTGTATTCCTTGGCGATCGAGCGGGTGAGCGCCACGCTGGGCGGCCGCTCGGCAATGAACTGGGGCTCGATCGGGAACGGCTCCCGCCAGCAGGCGCTCGTGGCCGGGCCCGCGCTCCAGGTGCCGGAGCCATCGGGCGCGTAACCCAGGCGCGGCCAGATCAGCTCACACACGAAGCGATCGCTGGTGCGGTCGGCGAGTACCGCTTCCAGCAGCTGGCGGCTGAGGGGGAAGGCAGCGGAGATGGCGGCGGCTTCGGCGGAGGGCATCGGCCTGGAGCCTCACAATCGGATCACCATGATCACTGCCACCCCCCTGCAACTGGCCGGCCACGGCACCCCCCGGGCCCTGCGCTGCCGCGTGCTGCAGTCGCCGCTGGCGGGGGTGAGCGACCGGATCTTCCGCGGCCTGGTGCGCCGCTGGGCCCCCGATGCGCTGCTGTTCACCGAGATGGTGAACGCCACCAGCCTGGAGCTGGGCCATGGCCGCCAGAAGGTGGAGGAGCTGGCCGAGGAGGCCGGGCCGATCGGCGTGCAGCTGTTCGATCACCGCCCCGCCGCCATGGCCGAAGCGGCGCGGCGAGCGGAGGCGGCGGGCGCCTTTCTGATCGACATCAACATGGGTTGCCCGGTGAAGAAAATCGCCAGGAAGGGGGGCGGCAGCGGCCTGATCCGCGAGCCCGACCTGGCAGCCCGCATCGTCGACACCGTGGCGGCGGCGGTGGCGATCCCGGTCACGGTTAAGACCCGCCTGGGCTGGTGCGGAGGCAGCGGCAGCGACACCACCGCCAACGCCGTGCGCTGGTGCCGCCAGCTGGAGGCCGCCGGTGCCCAGCTGCTCACCCTGCACGGCCGCACCCGCGAGCAGGGCTTCAAGGGCAACGCCGACTGGGCTGCGATTGCCGCCGTGAAGCGGGCCCTCACGGTCCCCGTGATCGCCAACGGCGACATCACCAGTCCGGCCGATGCCCTGCGCTGCCTGGCGGAAACCGGCACCGATGGCGTGATGGTGGGCCGGGGCACCATGGGCGCCCCCTGGCTGGTGGGCCAGATCGATGCAGCCCTGGTCGGCCAGCCGATCCCGCCCACGCCGGGCCCCGCCGACAAGCTGGCCCTGGCGGCCGAGCAGCTGCAGGCCCTGGTGGCCGTCAAGGGCGACCACGGCCTGCTGATCGCCCGCAAGCACCTCAGCTGGACCTGCACCGGCTTCGCCGGCGCCCCCCAGCTGCGCCACTCCCTGATGCGAGCCACCACCCCGGCCGACGCCTTGGCGCTGCTGGACCAGGCCTGGCAAGCGCTCTGACTCAAGGGCGCTGAGCTAGGGCAGCACCTCGGGCCAGCCTTGGCGGATCAGCAACAACGAGAAGTATGGCTGCTCGCTGGCGGGCACCGCGGCAGCTGGGGCGATCAGCTGATCAGGCCAGCCCACCCGCTGGGCAAACAGGGCTCCCTCCAGCACCCCTCGTTCGGCCAGCAGCGGCCGCACCCAGGCCCAGCGGCGGCCCAGCTTGAGCAGAGCCAGCACGGTGCCGCTGGCCGCGGCCTGCTCCAGCAGGGCCACCAGCGCAGCGGGCGTCTCGGGGGTGGGACGGATCAGCAGGCCCTCGCTCTGCAGGGCCAGGGGCCAGGCGATCCCCTGGCTGGAGGCCGCCGCGGCTGCGGCACAGGCCGCCGGCACTCCGGGAATCAGGCGCAGGGGGCAGGCCGGATGGCGCTGCAGCAGGGCCAGCAGCACGTAGGAGCTGCTGGCAAACAGCGAGCCATCGCCCTCACACAGCAGCACCACCGCCGCCCCGGCGGCCACCACCGCCGCCAGGGCATCGGCCGCCGCCTGCCAGGCGGCGATGCGGGGCGCCGCCTCGCTCACCATCGGGAACAGCAGCGGCAGGCGCCGCTGGCCGGCATGGATCCAGGGGGCCGCGATCGCCGCGGCCATGCCCTCCCCCCCCTCTCGGGCCACCGGATAGGCCACCACCGCCGCGGCCTGGATCGCCCGCACCGCCGCCACCGTGAGCAGCTCCGGATCCCCCGGGCCCACGCTCACCAGCGTGAGACCGGGCACCGCGCTGGCGGGGGCGCTGCCTAGGTTGGGGATCTGCGGCGCCTGCGCCATGAGTCTGCTTGCCCTCTACCGGCACGATGCCAGCACCAGTGATCCGGCGGGCCCGCCCCTGCCGGAGCTGGTCACCAGCGATCCGGCGCTGATCGTGCAGCACCTGGCCGATCACGGCATCCGTTTTCAACGCTGGCCGGCTCGCCAGCCACTGCCTGCCGGCGCCGATCAGGAGGCCATCCTGGCCGCCTACGCCGACGAGGTGGCCCAGGTGCAGGCCGGCGGCGCCTACCCCACGGTGGATGCCATCCGCCTGGCACCGGATCACCCGGATCGCGCGATGCTCCGCCAGAAATTCCTGGCCGAACACATCCACAGCGAAGACGAGGTGCGCTTTTTCGTGGAGGGCCGGGGCCTGTTCTGCCTGCACATCGGCGAGGCGGTGCTGCAGGTGCTCTGTGAGGCGAGCGACTGGATCGCCGTGCCGGCCGGCACCAGGCACTGGTTCGACATGGGGCCCGAGCCCAGCTTCTGTGCCCTGCGCTTTTTCGAAAACCCGGAGGGCTGGGTAGCCCAGTTCACCGGCGACCCGATCGCCGAGCGCTTTCCGCTGCTCGATCAGCTGCTGGCCACGGCGTCCTGAACCACCCCTGCCGAGTGGAAGCGCACCGTGCCATCGGCTGGCCGGGCAGCAACCAAGGCCTGCACTTCCAGGGCTGCCAGCTGCTCCAGCCGCTCTATCACCAGCGCCCGTGGCCAACGCTGCTCACACAGCACCCAGTACAGCCCGAAGTGGCGGGCTTCACTGGCCAGCAGCTCCCCATAGAGCCGCCTGAGCTCCGGATCGGGCGCATGCTCGGCCAACAGCGCCATGCGCTCGTGGCTGCGGGCCTCGATCAACCCCGCCACCAAAAAAGAATCGAGCATGCGACCGGGCTCCTCCCGCCGCACCGCCCTGGTGAGCTCTGCGCCGTAGGGCGAGGCCGGCAGGGGCCTCAGCGCGATTCCACGGCGGGCCATCAGGGCCAGCACGAGCTCGAAGTGCTCCAGCTCTTCACGGGCCAGGGGGCTGAGCACCTCCGCCAGAGCGTCATCGCCGGGGTAGCGAAACATCAGTTGCAGGGCCACGCCGGCGGCTTTGCGCTCGCAGTGGGCGTGGTCGAGCAGCAGCAGATCCGGCCGCGCGATCGCTTGCTCCAGCCAGGTGGCACTGGTGGAGGCGGCCAGCCAGCGGATGCGGGCGGCTGCGGCGCTCGGCAGGCTGGCGGCACTGGGCGGGCTGGCGGCAGGCTGAATCAAGACTGGCTGCGCAGATGGGCCACCAGGCCCTCGAGGGCCAAACGGTAACTGCCGGCGCCGAACCCGCAGATCACCCCCACTGCCCCGTCGGCCAGATAGCTGTGGTGCCGGAACGGCTCACGCGCATGCACGTTGCTGAGGTGCAGTTCCACGTAGGGAATCGCCACGCCCAGCAGGGCATCGCGCAGGGCGATCGAGGTGTGGGTGTAGGCACCGGCGTTGATCAGGATGCCGTCCACGGCGCCGCGCGCCTGGTGGATGCGATCCACCAGGGCGCCCTCGTGATTGCTCTGGAAGCACGCCAAGGCTGCCCCCAGCTCGGCCGCTCCCTGGCACAGCTCCGCGTTGATCTGCTCCAGGCTGGCGCTGCCGTAGAGCCCCGGCTCGCGCGTGCCGAGCAGGTTGAGGTTGGGGCCATGGAGGGCAAGCAGCTGCATGGGACGGGAAGACCGGCGGGAGGGCCGGCTGGTAAGTTCTCGGGGTGTGGTTCGGGTCGGTGCCCGAGTGGTTAATGGGGGCGGACTGTAAATCCGCTGGCTCTGCCTACGCTGGTTCAAATCCAGCCCGGCCCATCCACCACACGCCCTTGTAGCTCAGCGGTAGAGCACTCCCTTGGTAAGGGAGAGGTCACGAGTTCAAGTCTCGTCAAGGGCTTCAAAAGGCTGCAAAGGGCAACCGCAGGTTTTCCACGCGAAGCTGCACGCTCGATGATGGCTGTACCAGCTGGAAAGCTCCAGCTCAACCATCTCCTGCTCGGGATGCATTCCGAAGGTCTGGCATCTGAACGGGACACCATCCAGTCGATCCCAGATGGACGGCATCCAAATGGAGTGTTTGCTGCATGGAGTGTTTGCTGCGCTGCCTGATCGTGGAAGATCAGGTGATGTTCGTGCAGCTGCTCAGCAGGCTGCTGTACGGCATGCCTGGGCTGGAGATCGTGGCGACGGCCACCAGTTGCCGGGAGGGCATGCAGGCCTGTCAGCTGCATCGGCCCGAGCTGCTGATCCTCGATCTGGCCCTGCCTGATGGTGAAGGCCTGCAGGTGGCGCGCTTTCTGCGGATGCTGGAACCCGACGCCAGGGTGCTGGTGCTCTCCGCGCAGGCCAGCAGCTTTGTGTGCCCTGAGGAGCTGGAAGCCATGGTGGTGGGCGTGGTCGACAAGACGTCGACCTACGAAACCCTTGAGGAGGTGATTCACAGCGCCCTCCATCCCCAGAGCGGCAGCGCCCAACCCGCCAACAGCGACACTGTGCTGGCGCTCGGCCTCACGCCCCGCCAGCGCCAGATCTTCAGCCTGATCGGCCGGGGCCTCACCAGCAAGGACATCGCCCGGCTCACCGGCCTGTCGGTGGCCACGGTGGAAACCCACCGCAAGGGGATCGCCCGCAGGCTGGGCCGCAGTGGCGCCGAGCTGGTGCGCATGGCCGCTCTGCACGGCGACCTGTTGATGCATCCACCGGTGCAGCCATGAGCAGCGGCACCGGGCCTGCCCCCAGGCCCACCAGCCACCAGGGGCAGATGCGCCGCCACCGGCTGGGCCCGCGGCGCCTGATGGGCCGGCAGCTGCGCGAACGACTGGTGCTGGCCACCACCCTGCAGCTGGTGATCGTGAGCAGCGCGATCGGCAGCCTGGCCTACTTCAGCGGGCGCCGCAGCGGTCTGCAGCTGGCCGAAAGTTTTCGCCAGCAGGCAGCGACCCTGAGCCTGGCCGAACAGCTCTCTTCAAAGCTGCAGGCCAGCCGCGTGATCAACGAGCTCAACGCCCTCGCCTTCGAGCAGGGAGACCTCCGCCACAACCAACCCGACGAGCTGGCTCGGCGGTTCTGGAAGCAGATGCAGCTCTACCCGGTGGGCTGCATCAACTTCGGCGGGGTGGATGGCTCCTATATCGGCGTGGAGCGCCGCGACAGCGGCGAGCTGGTGCTCAACCTCGATGTGGCCGAGGGGGGTGTGGGCCGGGGCCGGCTCGGCATCTACGCCATGGAACCGATCGGGAAGCGGGGCCGGTTGCTGGAGGTGGTGCCCGGCATGACGCCCACCCACCAGGAGGCCTGGTACACCGAGACCGTGGCGGCCGATCGCCCCACCTGGAGCTCGATCTACCAGTGGGAAGACCGCCCCGAGGTGTTTGCGATCTCCTTCAACCAGCCGCTGCGCGATCGCCAGAACCGGCTGATCGGCGTGATCGGGGTGGATTTCGTGCTCAGCCAACTGAGCACCTGGCTGCAGCAGCTCTGGGACCGGCGCAGCGGCATGGCCCTGATCGTGGAGGCCAACGGCATGGTGGTGGCCAGCTCCCGACCGGGCTGGACACTGCAGGTCAGCGGCAAGGAACAGCGCCGGGTCCGCCTCGATCAACTCACCAGCCCCGCGATCCGGCAGGCCAGCCGCTATTTCTTCGCCCCCCAGGGCGATCAGCTACGGCTGCGCACCGGCGCCACCGCCCTGCCCCTGCTGGAGAACCGCAGCAGCGGCCACCACCAGCTGATCGCCCTGCAGCCCTGGGGCCAGGAACTGGGGCTGACCTGGTATCTGCTCACCGCCAAGCCCACCGAAACCGACACCCTCAACGCCGAGCGCGCCGCCCTCGGGGCCCTGGGGTTCAGCGTGGCGGCCCTGGCCCTGGCATTCCTGCTCACCCGCCAGCTCACGGGCTGGCTGTTGCTGCCCCTGGAGCGGCTGCACCGCGATGCCCGCAGCGCCGCCGCCCAGCTCCAGGCCCAGCAGGCCGAGGGCAGCACGAGCGGGGGGGTGGCCTTCGCAGGCGAGCTCCCTGAGGATTCGGCTGCCGAAATCAGCGAGGTATCGAACGCCTTTGCCGATCTGGTGAGCCAGCTCAACCAGCTGGCCACCGCCCTGCGGGAGAAGGAGCAGCGGCTGGAGCAACTGCTCGACGGACTGCCGGTGGCCATTGCCGTGCTCGACGCCAGCGATCGGGGGCCCGTGCACTTCACCAACCAGGCCTTCCTGCGCAGCTTTGGCACGGCGGCCACCCAGCTCCCCAGCGTGGAATCCTGGCGGCAGCGCTGGCCCCAGTGGCCGGATCTGGCCGATGCGTCACTGCAGGGTCGCGAAACCCAGATCCGCAGCCAGGCCGGGACACTGCTCACGGTGCTGGTGTGCACCGGGCACAACGACGGCAGGCGGGTGGAGGCCTATCTCGATCTCACCGCCATACGGCTGGCGGAGCGACAACTGACTGAGGCCCTGGAGCGGGAGCGGCTCAAGGACGCCGAAACCCTGCTGCTGCTGCACGACAAGCTGCGCAGCAGCCTGCAGGCGGCCGCGGTGGCGCACGAGATCAACCTGCCGCTCAGCAGCCTGCTGCTCAACGCCAAGTTGCTGCTCGGCCAGAGCGACACCCCCCTGCCTCCCGAGCTGGAGGAGCTGCTGGGGGGAATCGCCCGCAACGCCGACCAGGTGGTGCTCACGATCGAGAAGATGCGGGCGCTGCTGCGCAATGTGCAGACCAGCCATCAGCCCCTCAACCTGGCCGCTGTGGTGCGCAGCGCGCTCCTCTACCTGCGGCCCAACCTGCAGGCCAGCGGCATCCAGGTGCAGCGCCAGGGCCTCGACAGCCGTCCCACGGTGATGGGGGATCGGGCCCAGATCCAGATGGCCGTGGTGAATCTGCTGCGCAACGCCATCGAGGCCCTCGAACAGGCAGCCGCCACCGCCGATGGCCAGCCCCCCCTGATCAGCGTGGAGCTGGTGCAGGACAAACAGCGGGTGAGCGTGGTGGTGGGCGACAACGGCCCGGGCTTCAGCTCGCCCCAGCTGGCTCGCCAGCCCCTGCAAACCAGCAAGCAAACGGGCACGGGACTGGGGCTGTTCCTGGCCGAAACCACCATGGCGAACCATCACGGCGAGCTGGTGCTGGGACGCTCCCCCCAGGGCGGCGCCGAGGCCCGGCTCGTGTTCCCGGACTGCGGCGAAGGCACCCCCACCACCCTGCCCCCACCCACTTCTCGGTAGACAGCCGATAGTTAACCGGAAGGGGTTCTTAGCGTTGACTTGTGAAATCCACAGCGTCCCAGCGGCCGACCGGCCATGCGCGACATCCTCATTCATGGATTACCCGTGCTGGATCTGCTGGAGATCACCGCCAGCACCTCGCAGGTGGCGACCTGGCTGAACTGCGACCAGAGCTCCGTATCGCGGCTTTACCGCCATACCAGCAACACCCTGGGGCTCGGGTTTGAGAAGTGCAACGGCACTTACCAGGCCCAGCGCAACCAGGACGTGCTGTGCTCCCTGCGGCAGGCCTCCCAGTTGCTGCGCCTCCAGCGCGGAGCGCTGCGCTGGGTGGGCACCCCCTGGAACTGTGCGGTGCTCGCTGCCGCGATTGCGCCGCCCCCCCTGCCACGCCACTGGCTGGGCGAACAGCGCACCCTCGCGTTGCTACAGCAGCACGTGATCGACCTGGCGGTGATCTCCGGCCTGGATGTGCTCCCGCCTGGCTGGGAAGCCCGCCGATTCCCCTTTCACTTCGGCCAATGGGTGGCCTTTGGCGTGGTGCGCTATCCGATCGACCTAGCCAGCCACCCCGACCACCCCCTGCAACGGCAGGCCCAGCTGCAACCCGGCGACCTGGCCGGGTACCCCACACCGTCTGGTGCCGCTCAGCAGTTCCCGGTGCTGAGCGAGTACCTGGCCCAGCTCGGACTGCGGCAGTCCAGGGGCCACCGCTCCAGCCCAGTCAGCGCCACTGGCTCCCCAAGGAAATGCCTGGGAGGCTGGGAAGCCAGCACCGCCGACTGCTGCCATGTGGTGCCCAGCAGCACCCTGCATCGCCACGTGCTGGCCGAGCGCGTGCAGCTGGCTCCGCTGAAACTCAACACCGGCCTGCGCGACATCGACCTGGTGCTGCTGCACCGGGACCACGAGGACAACACTGCCGTGGAGAGGCTGATCGGCTTGATCCGCAGCACCTACCTGAGCCATTTCGGCCAGCTCGACGGCCTCGACTGGCTCTAGGCACCGGGAGCATTTGCCAGGGTGGGAGCAGTTCCCGTGGCCCGATGGTCCCCACCCTGCCGATCCAGGCCATGCGCGCACCGGTGGAGGAGGGTCACACCCGCCCCCAGGCCTGGCGCCTGGAGCAGCTCGATCGGCTGAGCCGTCTGCTGGCAGAGCACGAGCAGGAGGTGGCCGATGCCCTGGGGGCCGATCTGGGCAAACCGCCGCTGGAAGCCCACTTCGAGCTGGTGGCCGTGCGCCAGGAACTGGCGCTCACCCGCAGGATGCTGCGCCACTGGATGGCGCCGCGGAAGGTGGGGGTATCGCTCGCGCTCAGCCCGGCCCGGGCCTGGGTGCAGGCCGAACCGCTGGGCTGCGTGCTGATCATCGGCCCCTGGAACTATCCCTTCCAGCTCTGCCTGCACCCGCTGGTGAGCGCCCTGGCCGCCGGCAACACCGCCGTGCTCAAGCCCTCCGAACACGCACCGCGCACCGCCGAGCTGATCGCCCGGCTGATCGCTGACGCCTTTGAGCCGGATGTGGTGCAGGTGGTGTGCGGCGATGGTGCCGTGGCCGCCGGCCTGCTGGAGCAGCGGTTTGACCACATCTTCTTCACCGGCGGCGGCCGGGTGGGCCGGCTGGTGATGGCCGCCGCGGCCCAGCACCTCACGCCGGTGACCCTGGAGCTGGGCGGCAAGAGTCCGGCGATCGTGCTGGCCGATGCCCAGGTCGCCACCACCGCGCGGCGCCTGGTGTGGGGCAAGAGTCTCAACGCCGGCCAGACCTGCATCGCCCCCGACCACCTGCTGGTGGAAGCACCGCTGGGCGAGCCGTTGGTTGCGGCGATGGCTGCCGAGATCCGGCGTTTCTATGGGGCTGATCCGCTCCAGTCGCCCGATCTGGGTGCGATCGTGAACCAGGCCCAGTTCGAGCGACTGCGGCGGCTGCTGGAGGGCGCCCAGGCCCGCGGCCAGGTGCTGGTGGGCGGTCGCTGGAGTGAAGCGGATCGGCGGATCGAGCCCAGCCTGGTGGCGGTGGAGAGCCCCGATGATCCGCTGATGCAGGAGGAGCTGTTCGGGCCGCTCCTGCCCGTGCACACGATCGCCAACCTGGAGGAGGCCCTGGCCCAGGTGCGCCTGCGGCCCAAGCCCCTGGCGCTCTACCTGTTCAGCCGCAGCCGCACGGCCCAGCAGCGCACCCTGGCCACCACCAGCTCGGGCGGCGTGTGCTTCAACGACGTGGTGCTCCAGGCCGGGGCTGCGGAGCTGCCCTTCGGTGGGGTGGGAGAGAGCGGCATCGGTCGCTACCACGGCCAGGCCGGCTTCGACACCTTCTCCCATCTACGCAGCGTGCTGGCCCGGCCCTTTGCCCTGGATCTGCCCTTCCGCTACCCGCCCTATGCCGGCAAGCTCCCCCTGGTGCGGCGGCTGCTGGGTTGATCAGGAGCTTTGATCGGCCGAAGGTGAACGGCAGGCTGGTCCACCCGGGGTGCCCACCCTATGGTTTGCGGAGCTATCGGTGGTGTCGATGCGCCGTTCACTCGCAGCTCTGGCCCTAGCGGTGGTGTTGCCGATGCCGGCCCTGATGGGCGGCAAGGTGCACGCCGATGTGGTGGTGAAGCCCGGTGAAACGCTCTCTGAAATCGCCGATCGCCATGGGGTGAGCCTCACCCGGCTGATGCAGGCCAACGGCATCGCCAACCCCGACCTGGTGGTGGCTGGCACGCGCCTGGTGCTTCCGGGCAGTGGCGCCAGCAGCGGCAATCGCGGCAGCTCAGGCAGGAGTGGCGGCACCGTCACGGTGCAACCGGGCGACACCCTGTCCGACATCGCCGCCCGCCATGGGATGAGCGTGAACCGACTCATGCAGGTCAACGGCATCACCAACCCCGATCTGGTGGTGGCTGGCACGCGCCTGGTGGTGAATGGCGGCAGCGGCGGCACCGGCAGACGCACCGCCGCAGCACCGGCCCCATCCCTGCCCACCGCCCCCTACACCGTGAAGAGTGGGGAAACGCTCTCGGAGATCGCCGATCGCTTCGGAACAACCACCGATCGCCTGATCCAGCTCAACCGCATCAGCAACCCCAACCTGGTGGTGGCAGGCACCCGTCTGGCGGTCCCGGGGCGCCCCGCAGCAACGCCCCGCAGCTCCGGCTCGGCCAGCAGCGCCAAACCCCAGAAACATGTGGTGCAGGAAGGTGAGAGCCTCTCGGCCATCGCCGATCGCTACGGCATGAGCGTGGACCGGCTAATCGCCATCAACGCCATCAGCGACCCCGACCTGGTGTGGGCCGGCTCCCACCTGAAACTGCAGGCTCCGCCGGCTCCGAAACCGGCTCCGCGGCCTACCGCCCAGGCCAAGCCCAAACCCGCCGCAAAGCCGGCTGCGGCCAAAACAGCCAGCCCCAAACAGCCAGCCTCCCAGCCCCAGCTGACCGCAAGGCCGGCCACAACCGCGACAGCAACAACCGCGACGGCCGCCACCCCGACCCCCAAACCACAGCCCCAGGCCCAGGCCCAGGCCCAGCCAAAGCCGCAACCCCAGCCGCAGCCACAGGTCCAGGCCCAACCCGTTGCTCAAGCGCAACCCGTTGTTCAAGAGCAAGCCATGGTCCAACCGGTTGCCCAGGCTCAGCCGGCACCCCGCCCCCAGCAGGCTGCCCAGGCGGCCGCCACCCCATCCCCTGTCGCCCGCAACGCCACAGCCACGGTGGCGTCAGCCTCAGCGGCCCCAGCCACAGCTGCCGCAACCGCAGGTTCCACAGCCGCAGGTTCCGCAGCCCCAGGCACCGTCCGCCCATCGATAGCGATGGCGACCACAGCCGCAGCCACCCCCACAACCAGGAGTACAGCAGCGGCAACCGAGCCGGCGGTGCGCTCCGTGGCCTCGGCCACAGGCCAGCCCAGCACAACCCTCTGGGCAGCCCAGACCACCACCAAATCCCAGGCCAGCAGGAGCATCACGTCTAGGTCCACTCCCACAGTCGCGACTGCAACCACAACCTCGACCACAACCTCGACCACAGGCGCTACCGCGACCGCAGCCACGACTGCAGCCGCAGCAACGGCCAGCGCCCAGGCCACCCCCGCGACCCGAGCCGCCACAACCAGGCCCACCACGGCCGCCCCCAAGACATCCAGCAAGACCGCTACCAGGCCAGGCGGAGCCGAATGGCGCAGCTATGGCCCCCTGCAGGTCGACTGGTCGAACTGGCAACCGATGGGCGGCAGCTACGTGGCTCCCACCCTCAACGGTGATGGGCAGGCCCTTTATCTGGCGGTGAATTGCGGCGCCCGCAAGCTCAATGCCACCAGCCAGTCGGGCCAGTGGAAGAGCTGGGATTCCCCCCAGACCGACTTCGAGCAGCAGCTGATCGCCGACCTCTGCAAGGCCAAGGGCTCCTGATCCCGGGCGGGCGGCCCTTCAGGCTGCCCAGTGCAGGGGCCAGGGTTGGCGCAGAAAGCGTTGGCCCGACGGACGCAGGTAGAGCCGCTGGGAGCCATCGTCGCTCTCGCTGATCAGTTCCTCCTGCACCAAGCGTCGCGCCAGCCAGGCCCAGCGCTCCTCTTCCGAGCTGGCCGCCCCATCGGCCAGCTCGACCGTCAGGCTGCGCAGGTCGCGGCCGCTGCGCTCCTCCAGCAGCTCCAGCAGCCGGGCTGCCCGCTCCGACCAGTTGCGACGTCCGGAGCGATCCGCCTGGCACACGTCGCAGCGGCCGCAATCCGGCGCCAGCTCCCCTACCGCCAGCAGCAGGGCCTGCTCCCTGCAGCTGTCGCCCTCCGCCACGGCCTCCATGCGCCGCAGCTGTCGCTGGGCCAGCTCCAGCCGGGGCCGTTCCAACTCCCGCTGTTCCGGGCTGAGGGCCTGACCAGTGGCCCGGATGGCCCGCGCCAGGCTGAGGCGATCGGCCGGATCAAACAGCACCAGGCAGCGCGCCGGCAGCCCGTCACGTCCCGCCCGCCCCGACTCCTGCAGGTAGCCCTCCGGGCTGGCGGGCAGGTCGAGGTGCAGCACCAACCCCACGTCGGGCCGATCCACCCCCATGCCGAAGGCCACCGTGGCCACCAGCAGCGGTCTGGGCTGCTGCTGAAAGTGCGCCAAGGCCAGCTGGCGGCTTTCCGGATCCATCCCGGCGTGATAGGCGATGGCCTCGATGCCGTTGGCCGTGAGCCGATCGGCCCACTGCTCCACCGAGCGGCGCGTGCGCGCATAGATCAGCACCGCCCCGCGCGCCGCGCTCACGGCATCCAGCACCTCAGGCAAGGGATCGGCCGGTCGCCGAGCCATGGCGTAGTGGAGATTGGCGCGCCGGGCTGAACGCACCTGAACCAGGGGACGCCGCAGCTGGAGCAGCCGAATGATGTCGGCCCGCACCTGGGGAGCGGCAGTGGCGCTCAGGGCCACGAGGGGAACCCCGGGGCAGAGGCTGCGGAGCTGCCCCAGACGCCGGTAATCAGGGCGGAAATCGTGCCCCCAGGCGCTGATGCAGTGAGCCTCATCCACCGCAAGGGCCACCAGCCTGCCGCTCTCGAGCACCTCGTCGAGCAGCTGGCGGGTGGCCTCGCCCTGCAGGCGCTCAGGGGCCAGATAGAGCAGCCGCAACCGGTTGTCGGCCAGTCGCCGCAGGAGCTGCTGGCGTTCAGAAGCAGGCAGTCCCCGGTGCAGGCAGGCGGCCGGAATGCCCCGGCGTTGCAGCTGGCCCACCTGATCCTGCATCAGGGCCACCAGTGGGGACACCACCAGCACCAGGCCCTCGCGCACAAGCGCCGGCAGCTGATAGCAGAGCGACTTGCCACCGCCGGTGGGCAGCACCGCGAGGCAGTCGCGGCCTTCCAGCAGGGCCTCCACCACCGGCCGCTGACCGGGACGGAAGCGATCCCAGCCGAAGTGCCGCTGGAGAGCCTGCTCGAGCGAATCGGGCACGAAGCAGACACCACCAGTAGCGATCGCCCAGGGTAGCGGCCCCACCCCTAGGGCATCGGAGGCGGCGCCAGCTGATCAGGCGACTCCTCCACCAGCTGCAGCCTCACCCGCTTGCCGCCGGCCAGCTCCCCCAGCGACACCCTCAGGGTGCTGCCGCTCAGCGACTGCAGGGCCGTGAGCAACTCGCGCAGGTGGGGGGTACTGCTGCCGCTCTCCACCCACAGGCGCTCCTGCAGGCCACCCAGCCTGCGCCAGCTGGTGTGCAGCTTGAGCACGGCAGCCTCGAGTGCCTGGGCCTGGCCCACGGCATCGGCCAGCAGGCCAAGGGCATCAAGGCGCTGGGCCTCCTGCAGGGCCTTGTCGAAATCGAGTTGGTCGTACTGGAAAGCGCGCACCGCCAGCGCCGCCTCGGCCGCCTTGCTCAGCCAACGGGCCGTGTGGGTCACATCGCGCACCCGCTCCAGCTCGGGCTCCTCGCGCAGCACCTTGCGCAGGTCATCCTGCTGGTCCTCCGGCAGCTTGGCCAGTTCCTTCACCAGCGGAGCCACCGCTCTCGGCGGCAACAGGTTTTCGGCGGTGCGCTGGCGGATCTCCTCGGGCAGCAGCGGACTGGTGGCCGCCGTGAATTCATCGGCCAAACGCCGAACCTGCTTGCGGGTGATCTCCTGGCCCTCGTTGGCCGCCTCGGCGATCATCTGCTGAACCTCCGGATCGGCCTGGGCCGTTTCCAGAAAGGCCCGCTTGGAGAAGAGGTTCACGCTGGCCTCCTGCAGCAACCCATCCCCCACCAGTGCATCGGCCGACTCAGCCAGCTGGATCAGGGTGTAGGCGCGGGTCTTGCTGATCTCCCGCTCCCTGAGCCACTGCAGGAATCCGGTGCCGCGCCCCTCGCCGCCGCGTTTCTCGCGATCGCGCACGGCCCGGAGGATCCGGCCCCGCCAGATCTCGGTCTGCAGGTCGAAGCGGTCGCAGACCGCCCAGGCCTCTTCAAGCCGGGCCAGAAACTCCATCGTGCTGATGGTGTCGCTGTCGGGATCGGGGAGCTCCAGATTGAGCACGGGCGGGGCCGTTGCCTCCAGGGAAGCCATCGACACGGGCAGCAGCGGGCGAACCGCCGCGATGCTCCCACGGGCCCAGCCGCCTGGCGCCGTTTCTAGGAGTTCCACGCCTGGCGACGAATCGTGACGCGCCCTGCATCTGACGGCTGTGATCCGGGTATCTTCCCTCTGGCAGCCACCCGATCTACAGCGCAGCGATGGCCATCTCCCGCGGCGACAAAGTGCGCATCAAGCGCCCTGAGTCCTACTGGTTCAACGAAGTCGGCACTGTCGCCTCGATCGACACCTCCGGCATCCGCTACCCCGTGGTGGTGCGCTTTGAAAAGGTGAACTACAACGGCTACAGCGGCTCCGAGGGCGGCATCAACACCAACAACTTCGCCGAGAGCGAGCTCGAGAAGGCCTGAACCTCAAGCCGCCTTCCGGCAAGCCCACAGCATTCTCTTCCCCTGGCTTGCCTGGCAAGCCAGGGGTTTTGGTTATGGCAACCTGGCGAGTCACCTGCCGCCAGCCGCTCCGTGCCGGAACTGCCCGAAGTGGAAACCGTGCGCCGCGGACTGGAGCAGCGCACCGGCGGCTACAGGATTGAGCGGGTGCAGGTTCACCGCGCCCGAGCGATCGCCCATCCACCTGAGCCGGAAGCGTTCTGCCAGGCCCTCAGCAGCTGCCAGGTGGGCGTCTGGAGCCGACGCGGCAAATACCTGATCGCCAGCCTGCAGCGCAACGGTGAGCACGCTGGCCACTGGGGCGTGCACCTGCGCATGACCGGCCAATTTCTCTGGCTCGAGCAGCCCCGGCCCGTGTGCGCGCACACGCGGGTGCAGCTCTGGAACGCCCAGGGCCAGGAACTGCGCTTCGTGGACACCCGCAGCTTCGGCCAGATGTGGTGGGTGCCACCCTCATCACCCGTTGACAGCGTGATCACGGGCCTGCGGAAACTCGGCCCTGAACCCTTCAGCGACGCCTTCAACGCCTGCTATCTGCGGAACAGGCTCAAGGGCTCCCAGCGTCCGATCAAGAACGCCTTGCTCGATCAGGCCCTGGTGGCCGGTGTGGGCAACATCTATGCCGATGAGTCGCTGTTTGCCGCCGGAATCCGCCCCCACACCCCCAGTGGCCGGGTGAGCATGGCCCAGCTTGAAACGCTGCGCTCAGCCCTGGTGGAGGTGCTGGAGCGCAGCATCGGCGCCGGCGGCACCACCTTCAGTGATTTCCGCGATCTCACCGGCACCAACGGCAACTACGGGGGGGTGGCCCTGGTGTATCGCCGGGGCGGAGAGCCCTGCCGCCAATGCGGCACCGCCATCCGCCGCGACAAGCTCGGTGGCCGCAGCAGCCACTGGTGCCCTACCTGCCAGCATTGAGCCATGCCAGCCAACCCCCATCCCGCGCCTCCGCCGCACGGCGCGCTTGTCGGGCAGCAGCAGCTCGCCCGGCAGCTCACGGCAGTAATGGCGCAGATCCATGCCCGTGGCTGGTGCGACGGCACCGGCGGCAATTTCAGTTGCGTGCTGTCGTGTGAGCCGCTGCAGCTGTTGATGGCACCCAGCGGAGTCGACAAAGGCGCGGTGGCGCCGGAAGAGCTGATCGTGGTGGATGGGAGCAGCTGCGTACGGCGGGGCGAGGGGCGCGCCAGCGCGGAGACCCGCCTGCATCTGGCGATCGTGACGGCCACCGGTGCCGGCGCGGTGCTGCACACCCACTCCCAGGCGGGCACCCTGCTGTCTCAGCACTACGGCCCGCAGGGTGACGCTGTGAGCGCGATCAACCTGCGCGACCTGGAGATGCTCAAGGGGCTGGAGGGCGTGTCCACCCATGCCATCGAAGTGGCGCTGCCCGTGCTGGCCAACAACCAGGATCTGGCGAGGCTCAGTGCCCTGGCCAGTCCCCATCTGGCAGACGCACCGCACGGTCTGCTGATCGCCGGTCATGGGCTGTATGCCTGGGGCCAGGGGCTGGCACAGGCCAAGCGCCATCTGGAGATTCTCGAATTCCTGCTGGAGCAGCACTGGCGCCAGCTACTGCTCCAGGCCCTGCTGCGCTGATTCAGGCCCTGATTCAACCGACCCATGCGCCACTTCACCGGAATCAGCCATCTGTTGCTCGACATCGAGGGCACCACCTGCCCGGTGAGCTTTGTGGCCGACACGCTGTTCCCCTACGCCGCTGATCGACTGGAAAACTTCCTTCGCCAGCAGAAGGACAACGAAGCAGTTCGGCAGTTGGTTTCCGAAGCCGAACAGGCCTGGCGGAGCGACACCGATCCCGAAGCCACAACGCTGCGCCGGCAGCTGGTGCCCCCGGAGCAGGATGTCGCTGCAGCCGAAATCGCTGAGCAAGGTGTTGCCCCCTATCTCCAGCTGCTGATTCGCCAGGACCGCAAACTCACCGCTCTCAAAGATCTGCAGGGGCTGATCTGGCAGGCGGGCTATGCGAGTGGCGACCTGGTGGCCCCCTTGTTCGCCGATGTGCCAGGAGCATTGGAGCGATGGCACAGGGCTGGCGTGGAACTGGCTGTCTACTCCTCAGGATCGGTGCCGGCCCAACAGCTCCTCTACGGCCACACCCCGAACGGTGATCTACGGCAGCTGTTCAGGCATTGGTTCGACACCCGCACCGGTCGCAAGCAGGATTCAGAGAGCTACACAACCATCAGTGAGGCCATGGGGGTGAGGCCGCATCAGGTGTTATTCATCAGCGACGCCCTTGTCGAATGTGAAGCCGCCCATCAGGCCGGCATGGCGGTGCTGTTCAGCGACCGGCCGGGCAATCCCAATCGTGACGCAGGGCCATTTGAGAAGATCAGCGATTACAGCCATCTGGTGATCCAGCCATGAATGAGGCGTTGCAGCCCCACAACAGCGACCGTGATCGGGAGATTCTGGCCCTCAATCAGACCATGCTCGAGAGCGTGGTTCGCGGTGATTGGCCCACCTACGCGGGGCTATGCAGCGAGGATCTGAGCTGCTTCGAAGCGGAGACGAATGGCCTCCTGGCCGAGGGGCTCTCCTTTCATCGCTATTACTTCGAACTGCCAGGCGAACCAACTGACCAGCCCGCCCATGTCCAGGTGAGCATGGCGCGCCCCCACCTGCGCTGGCTCGGCGATAACGCCGTGGTGGTCAGCTACACACGTCTGACTCAACGGCTCAGTGATGGCGCCCCCGTGACCAGCAGCTGCTGCGAAACCCGGATCTGGGAGCGCTCTAACGGGGTCTGGCAGCAAGTGCACGTGCACCGCTCCTGAGCGCCCCGCAGCAAGGGAGTCACAAAAACAGCCTGTCACAAAACCAGCCTGTCACCCAAACAGCCAGCCACAACACAGCAGGCCAACAAAAAAGCCACCCCGCAGAGTGGCTTTCTCTTGCTGATCCT
>JBIIIC010000030.1:0-22459 GCA_044235095.1 Prochlorococcaceae cyanobacterium
CGAGCAGGCGGACTCATCCGCTTCCTGATGTCAGCTTTGACAGCCTCGCTGTAACGCCGCACTGGTCATCTCCTTGAGCCCCCGGGTGGTCAAAAGCACGGGCGACAACTTTCCTGACGGCGGGGGAAGCCGGCCTATGTGGCCGTCGCGCTGGATCAGATTTTTGACGGCGGGCTATTTGATGAGTTCGCGGTGGTGTGGCTGCTGCTGCACGCCAGCCGCTTCCAGCGCCGTGACGACGGCAACTGCGTGCTGGATGGCTGGAAGCAGGAAGGGCAGCAGAGCGGCGAGCGTGCACTGAACAAACTGCGCGATGGGGTGCAGACCGCCCTGGAGGCGATGGGCCAGGGGGTGCTGCAGCACCTGGCCAATGGCGAGCTGGTGGGCAGGCTGCAGAGCGGGGAGCTGAGCACTCAAGACTTCTTCCGGCAGTTGCTGCGGCTGGTGTACCGGCTGCTGTTCCTGTGCGTGGCGGAAGACCGCGGCCTGCTGTTTGCCGCAGACGTGCCGCTGGAACTGCGGCAGATCTACCGCGAGGGCTACAGCCTCAGCCGGCTGCGCAATCTGGCGATCAAAAGCGGTGCGCACGAGCACCAGCACGGTGACCTGTGGCTGGTGCAGAAACTGGTGTTCGAGCAGCTCCGGAACCCGGAGGGCTCCAGCCTCGGGCTACCGGCGCTGGGAGGCCTCTTTGAAGAGGATCGCTGCCCCGACCTCGACAAGGCGCACCTCAGCAATGCGGCGCTGCTGGAGGCGGTGCAGGCGATCGGCTGGTTCTACGACGAGCAGAGCCAGAGCCGCACCCGCATCAACTACCAGGCGCTGAACACCGAGGAGTTCGGCAGCGTCTACGAAAGCCTGCTGGAGTTGCATCCGCAGATTCATGGCAGCGGCGCCAACCTGCGTTTCTCCCTCGGCGGGGTAGCCGGCAGCGAACGCAAGACCAGCGGCAGTTACTACACCCCGGAAGACTTGGTACGGCTGCTGATCCTCTCGGCCCTGCTGCCGGTAATCCGCGATCGGCTCAGCAGCGCCACCACACAGCAGGAGAGAAGGGAAGCCCTGCTGGCGATCCGGGTGCTGGATCCCGCCTGCGGCAGTGGCCATTTCCTGCTAGCAGCGGCACGGCGGCTGGCACTGGAGCTGGCGCGGGTAGAGGCCGGCGATGACGAACCCAGCGAAGAGCTTCGCCGCCACTGCCTGCGCGAGGTGGTGGCCAAGTGCATCTACGGAGTCGACAAGAACCCGATGGCGGTGGAGCTGTGCAAGGTGGCTCTGTGGATGGAGGCGATTGAGCCGGGCAAGCCCCTGAGCTTTCTCGATGCCCACATCCAATGCGGCGATTCGCTGGTGGGGGTGTTCAATCCCGAAATATTGAAGAGAGGCATCCCTGATGGGGCTTACAAACCGCTCACGGGTGACAACCCCTCCATCTGCAACAGTCTCAAGAAGATCAACAAGAAGCAACGCGAGTCTTACTAAGAGACACAGTCCGTGCAGCCGACTTTAGATTTATTTAGTGTCCAAGAGACAAAGATGCCACAGGCTCAAATCGCCGAGATCGAGAGTTTGCCTGAGGAGAACTTGAAACAAACCCTCTTGAAGCGACAGCGCTATGAGCAATTGCAAGTCGAGCTGCAGGACGCCCCTGATCAGCTTTTGGCGGACCTCTATACAGCAGCTTTTACTCTACGGAAGGACGAAGAGTCTCAGAATAATATTCCACTTACCGAGCACCTAGTAGCTGACGATCCAATCCACACAGTGCCCCATTCGGTACAGAGGGCTGCCAGGGAAATGGCCAAAGCTTTCAAATTTTTTCATTGGCACCTGCGCTTCAGCCAAATCATGACGGAAGGAGGCTTCGACTGTGTCCTGGGAAATCCACCTTGGGATCGAGTAAAACCGCAACAAAGGGAGTTCTTTTCCCTTCGGTGCGAAGAGTATTCACTTGCAACAAGCCATCATGAAAGAGAAAATGCGTTGCTGTCAGTCATTCAGTCAAGAACTCCTTGGTCTGCAGCGTTGCTTCAAGAGTGGGAGCATGAGAGACGTTACTCCGTTTCATCAGCAAATTTTGCACGCGAATCTCGCCGCTTTCCGCTAGCAGGGAGTGGGGAACTGAATCTATACTCACTTTTCTCTGAGTTAACCCTAAGCCTTGTAGGCCTAATTGGACGCGCAGGAATCCTAGTGCCAACTGGAATAGTTACAGACCACGGAAATAGTGCTCTTCTGCGGTATATGCTGAACAAGTCTCTTATGAATGGCATAATAGACTTCGAGAATAGAGCACCGTTCTTTAAGTCAGTAGAAAGTCGATATAGATTTTCTCTTGTAACACTTTCGCCGGATAGCGAGATTATTTCATGCTTCTTTCTGCTCACCGCAACAGCACAAGTAGGCAAGCCAGATCGCCATATCGTATTGCACCGAGAAATCATCCATCGATTGACGCCTTTCTCGACGTTGCTTCCAACACCTAGAAGCAGCGTTGATGCGTCGCTAATCTCACGCCTCTCGGCTAATTTATTGCCTCTTGGGGATAGTGCTAGCGACCTTGAATGGAGTGACAGGCTATGCCTAAGGAGGATGTTTAGAAAGCCAGATGATGCCGCCGTCATGATTTCAGGTGCTGAGTGTGAGCGGACTTCAGCACTCCCCCTGATCGAGGGCAACTGCATCCAACACTATTCTTTATCATTCAACTCAGCCGAGAAGAACAACTCTGATTTTTTACAGCCAAGATCTATACTTGAATGCGAAGTATTTTCTGATCAATGCATTCGGCGTGAAGACCTAGAGAAGAAAGTCTCAAAGATTGGGGATCACCTATTCTTGTTGAAAGAAGGTCTTCTAGTCTTCCGAAGAGTTGCCAGAAATACCGACGAGAGAACTCTCATATCAGCATAGTTCCCTTTCTCCCTATTAGCGCCAGCCTTATCATTGTTCTTGGGGTAACCTCACAAGAGATGGCATTACTGCAAGCAATTCTGAACTCATTAGTATTTGACTACTTGCTTCGCCAATTTCTCGCACAACCAAGCCTGCCTCAATCAACCGTACTTCAGATGTTAGTACCAACGGCAGAATCGCTATCACCTTTTCGCAACGACATAATCTTGAAAAGTGCCAACCTGTCAACAGACTGCCTTGAGCTCAGGGAGTGGAGAGAGGAAGTCGGCTTAGAGCCCCTTAGGTCATATGTTGAACCTGAAGAAAGAATGCAAGTAAGGGCAACTATTGATGCACTAGTTGGAAAATCTTATGGTCTTTCCAGGGACGAAATGCGCTTTGTTCTCGACCCTTCCGACCCATTGGGATGTGATTACCCCAGCGAAACCTTCCGCGTGCTCAAGAACAACGAGATCCGTCAGTTCGGGGAGTACCGCACGCAGCGGCTGGTGCTTGAGGCATGGGATCGATTGTTTGGCTCATGACACAGTCTCCCTTACTGTCTCAAGGCCAGTCATCGGCTACTTGCTGGTTCGTGGGCGCCATGACCGGTGGCGTTGATCAGACGAATCGCTTCATCGATGAGGGCCTCTGGGAGCACGACTTCGACGACAACAGCAGGGTGCTGGCCCAGGTGCGCTCGATGCAGACCGGCGAGCGCATCGCCATCAAGGCGGCCACCAGGAGGAAGGCCGGCCTTATTGATTCGACTGATAAGACGAGAAGAGCCTGCTACTCTTGATCAATTCGCCAAAGGTGGCGACTCAGTCCCATTGCCATGCCCATCCAGCGTCTGATGAGTGACGAGGCTCTCCTGCGGGAGCTGGGGCAGCGCATCGCCCGCCTGCGCCTGGAGCGCAACCTCACCCAGGCCCAGCTGGCCGAGCAGGCCGGTATCTCCAAGCGCACCCTCGAACGCCTTGAATCCGGAGCTGCAGCCACCCAGCTCTCGCTGTTCCTGCGCGTGCTGCGTCAGCTGGATCTCCTTGAGCGGCTGGAGCAGCTGCTTCCCGAGCCCAAGCCGTCACCCCTGGCCCTGCTGGAGCAGCAGCAAGCCACGCGCAAGCGCGCCAGTCGCCGCCGCCTCACCAAACCTGCCACCTCCTGGAGCTGGGGGCAGCCATGACCGTTGCGGCCGTTGAACTCTGGGGTACACGCATCGGCGCTGTGGCTCTCACCGATTCCACCGGTGTCGCCGCCTTCGAATATGAGCCCGGGTTCCTGGCCAGTGGCATCCAGTTGGCGCCCCTGATGATGCCGCTGGAAGAGCGCGTCTACAGCTTCCCTGAATTGCCACGCCGCACCTTTCGTGGCCTGCCAGGGCTCCTCGCCGATTCCCTGCCCGATCGCTTTGGCAACAATCTGATCAACGCCTGGTTGGCTCGGCAGGGCCGGACGCCGGAGAGCTTCGATGCCGTGGAGCGGCTCTGCTACACCGGCCAGCGGGGCATGGGTGCCCTGGAATTCATGCCGGCCCAGGGGCCCAGCGCCGAAGCCAGCGGGTCCATCCAGATCGCCGACCTCGTGACCCTGGCCTCCGAGATCCTGTCGCAAAAGAAGGGTTTGGCCACCTCCTTCCAGGAACCCGAGCGGGAGCGAGCGTTGCAGACAATCCTCCGGGTTGGCACATCGGCGGGGGGGGCCAGGGCCAAGGCGTTGATTGCCTGGAATCCCAGCACTGGTGAGGTGCGCTCCGGCCAGCTGGAGGCTCCACCGGGATTCAGCCACTGGTTGCTGAAGTTCGATGGCGTGAGCGGCAACAAGGACAAAGAACTTGAAGATCCCCAAGGCTATGGCTTGATTGAACTCGCCTATAGCCGAATGGCCCGGGCTGCGAAGATCACCATGAGCGACTGCCGTTTGCTGGAGGAGAATGGCCGCAGCCATTTCATGACACGACGCTTCGATCGCGATGACGCCGGCAACAAGCTGCACATGCAGTCGCTCGGAGCCCTGGCCCACTTCGATTACAACGAACCAGGCAGCTACAGCTACGAACAGGCTTTTCTGGTGATGCGCAAACTCCAGTTACCGATGCGGGACCTCGAAGAGCAGTACCGGCGCATGGTGTTTAATCTCGTGGCCCGCAATCAGGATGATCACGTCAAGAACATCGCTTTTCTGATGGATCGCACTGGCCAATGGTCGCTTTCACCGGCCTTCGACATCACCTGGAGCTTTAATCCCGCTGGCGGCTGGACAGCCACCCATCAGATGTCCGTCAATGGCAAGCGCGATCAGTTCACCCGGGCCGACCTCCTGGCCGCGGGCCGGTCCGCTCAGCTGAAGCGTGGCCGAGCCGAAGCCATCGCCGAGGAGGTCATCGCCGCCGTTCGAGATTGGCCGCGCTACGCGGCTGAAGCCGGGGTGCCAGAGGATCGCTATGGCGAGATTCAGGCCAGCCACCGCCTCGATCTGCTGCAGCTCCAGCACCCCGAGCCGCAGTCATGATCCGCCAGATCCGTCGAAAAACTCAGCCCTCAGGTCATTTTTCGCCTTTTATGACGAGTAAAGGCCGGGGTTTGGCGTGGTTGTTGGCCCCAGCCTGCGGCCCTGCGGGAGCCGTTCCATGCTGAGCCAGAACTCGTTCTTGACTGGGCAGTTGTCCGCCCCCTGCTGGTTCGTCGGCGCCATGACCGGTGGCGTCGATCAGACCAATCGATTCATCGACGAGGGCCTCTGGGAGCACGACTTCGACGACAACAGCAGGGTGCTGGCCCAGGTGCGCTCGATGCAGACCGGCGAGCGCATCGCCATCAAGGCGGCCTACATCAAAAAACACGGCCTGGATTTTGAAACCGGCGGCAACACCGTGTCGGTGATGGCGATCAAGGCCACAGGCGTCATCGCCGAAAACATGGGTGATGGCCGCCGCCTGCGCGTGCACTGGCAGCGCGTCAGCCCCCCTCGCGAGTGGTACTTCTACACCTACCAACCCACGATCTGGAAAGTCACCCCCGGCGATTGGAAAACCGATGCCCTGATCGATTTCACCTTCCAGAGCAAGCCGCAGGACATCGATCGATTCCGTAACGATTCCTACTGGCGGGAACGCTTCGGCACCGATCCCAAAGAGCACAAGCGCTTCCGTTGGGCGCGTTTCTACCAGGCCATTGCCGATGGGTTGGTCAATCACGCCGCCGATCGCAGCCGGTTGATTGCCTTTCTCCAGGAGCTCCAACCCAGCGTGGAGAATCTCGGCCTGCTCAGCGGGGATCAGTTCGCCGATGGCAGCAAGGGCTTCATCCAGGACATCGATCCCTTCACTCTGTTCGGCCTGTTCAACCGCGGCATCAAAGACAGCAACCGCCGAGCCATCGCTGCCGCCCTGGCCCAGTTCCTGGGCGTAGAGGAAGCACTCCCCGAGAGCTTCGAGGGCATCCCGGTGCTCAACAACCAGAAGTCGTGGTTCTTCCCCTACGCCAAAAATCGCGATCCCACCCAGATCGAGGCCCTCTGGCAGGTGTTTCAGAGTGGCCTGTCGCTCGCAGATGCCGACACCGAGCAGGCGATCGAGCGCTTCAGCCGCGACTTCGATGCGGCAATGGGCTACTTCGGTGTGGCCTGGAACCTCACCTTCGGGCTCTATTGGTGCCGCCCCTGGAGCTTCCTCAGCCTTGATGAGCGCTCACGCAGCTATATCAGCGAGAAGCTCCGCCTCACGATCGGCCGAAATGGCCCAAAGCATCGCTGCAGCGCCGCCGACTATCTCCAGCTGATCGAATCCCTCAAGCAGCGTTTTGAGGAGCCCGACTTCAGCGTCCACTCATTTCCTGAGCTCTCCCTGGAGGCCTGGTCCTACACCGCCAGCGGCACAGACACGGATGAAGACGATTCAGCAGACGACGAGGCGGTGGTCAATGAAATCGACAACACCCCAGTGGTGGATCCGGTAGTTCCTCTCACGTCCTACGGCATCGATGACATCCTGGCCGATGGCTGCTTCCTGCCCCCCAGCGAGCTGGAACGCATCCTGCGCCGCCTGCGCGACAAGAAGAACCTGATCCTCCAGGGCCCGCCCGGCACTGGCAAAACCTGGCTGGCCAAACGCCTCGGCATGGCCCTGGTGGGCCATCTGGTGCAAGAGCCGCAGCTGCGCTCCGTGCAGTTCCACCCCAACCTCTCCTACGAAGACTTCGTGCGTGGCTGGCGGCCCAACGCCAATGGCGGCATGGCCCTGCATGAGGGCGTGTTCATGCAGATGGTGAAGGGCGCCTTGGAGCACCCCAGCCAAATCCACGTGCTCGTGATCGAAGAGATCAACCGCGGCAACCCCGCCCAGATCTTCGGGGAGCTGCTCACGTTGCTGGAGGCCGGCAAGCGCACGCCCCGCGATGCCATGCAGCTCTGCTACCCCGACCCTGATGGCGTACACCGACCGGTGCATGTGCCGGGGAACCTCTACGTGATCGGCACCATGAACATCGCCGATCGCTCCCTGGCACTGGTGGACATGGCCTTCCGCCGCCGCTTCGCCTTCGTCGACCTGGAGCCCTGCCTGGGAGCTGCCTGGCGGGAGTGGGTGGTGACACGCATGCAGATGGATCTGGCCGTCGCCGAAACCATCGAGCAGCGCATTGGCCAGCTCAACGCCGCCATCGCTGCCGATGGCCGGCTTGGGAAGGCCTTCCAAATCGGCCACAGCTACGCCACCCCCACCCAGAGCCTGGAGGGCCGTTCCTGTCGAGACTGGTTCGCCGAAGTGGTAGCCAGCGAACTCAAACCCCTACTGCAGGAGTACTGGTTTGACGCTCCTGAGGAAGCCGATCGCCAGGCCGCAGCGTTGCTGGAGGGGTGGTGAGCATCCCGGTTCGCAACATCTGGTGGCTGATGCTCTACGCCTCAGACCTGGGCAAGGCCGCCAATCCTGCCAAGCTCGCGTCAGAAGACCTTCCCGACGACATCCCGGACTTGGTGGCCGAAATCCTGGCCAGGGCAGTCGAACAACGGCAGCGCCGCCAACTCTCCACCTCTTTTCTACCAAGAGATGCAGTGCTCACCCGTGTGCGGGGGCGCATCGATCACCTCACCACCAGCCGAAAGAACCTGTTGGCCAAAGGCCAGGTGGCCTGCCGGTTCGAAGAGCTCTCGATCGACAGCCCCCGCAACCGCTACGTGCGCGCCGCCCTCGACACCGTTGGCAGGGTGGTCCGAAAGCCTGAGCTCGCTCACCGCTGCCGCGGCCTCGCCCATGGCTTGCGGCTGAAAGGAGTGGTGGGAGCACCACCAACGCGCCAGCAGATCAGCAACGAACGCTTTGGCCGACACGACCAGGCTGACCAGCCCATGCTCGCCGCTGCACGATTGGCGATGGATCTAGCCCTGCCAGCTGAGGAGGCCGGTCCGAATGCGCTTCTCGATCCCCAGCGCTGCGTGCACTGGCTGCGGCGGCTCTACGAAAAAGCGATCGGTGGCTTCTACCGCCTCCACCTCGATGAAACCCAATGGCTAGTGAACACCGGCAAGCCGCTCAGCTGGCCCATCGAAGAAGCCACACCCGGCATCGCCCAGGTGTTTCCGTCCATGCGCACCGACATCGTGATCGACCGCTGCGATCAGCACCAGCGCCTGGTGATCGACACGAAGTTCACCGGCGTGCTCGGTCGCGGCTGGTACCGCGAGCACTCGCTACGGGCCGGCTATGTCTACCAGCTGTATGCCTATCTGCGCTCCCAGGTCAATCGCGGAGATCCCCGGGCCGATCAGGCCGCGGGGCTCCTTCTTCATCCCGCCATCTATGGCGACTTCGATGAATCCGTGGCGATCCAAGGACACCAGATGCGCTTCGCCACCGTTGACCTGGCTGGCAGCCACCAGCAGATCAAAGATCGTTTGTTGGGCTTGGTGCCCGGCCCAGCACCATGACTGGCAAACAAGCAAACGGTTCCGATGCGGTCGCTTCTCAGGCGGCCGGCACAATCGCCCTGCAGATGCTTGAGGAGCGCGGCCGAGGGGCTGTTCTCGTGGGTGTTGCCCGGGTGGATGCGGCCCTGGAGCATCTGCTTCAGGCGGTGATGGCTCAGGCACCAGCCCGCGGCGATGGTCTATTTCTGCCTGATCGACCCTTGGGTTCCATCGGCGCCAAGGTGGCCCTGGCCAGCCGTCTGGGCCTGATCGACGCCCCAGTGGAGCGGGCCCTCTCCGCCCTGCGCAAGCTGCGCAACGCCTTTGCCCATTCCGCTGAATCGGCGTCGCTGGCGGATCCTGCCCATAGCACCCGTCTGGCCGAGATCGTTGCCGAGGCCCGCACCAACCCCCTGTGGGCTCCCCTGGAGACGGTGCTGGCCGCCCAGCCACCCTCAGCCCACGGCCCCCTGGAACCCGCCCTGCGGGACTACATCCTGCTGATCACGATCCTGGTGGCCTTCCTGGAGGCCACGGCCCAGCAGCTCAGTCCCTATCAGCCGCCAGTGGTGATGGGCTTCTCTGGCGTCATCCGCCAGGACCCAGCTGGTTGATGCCTGACGCAGCCAGGGCTTGGCAGGTCAGTGAGACGCCCCTGGGCTCTGGCGATCACGCCACCCGGCCTGCCCCGGCTTGCGCACCGCGCAAGGGCTGACGCGAGTCGCTCCGCGACCCTTGCGCGGCGCTGGCGGCGCCGGGGCTCAACGGCGGTGTCGTTCGCCAGCCCAGCCATGGTCGCCACGCCACTGAGTCGCTCTGGCCCGATCCGCATCGTCTGCTTCCAGCTAGCCGCAAAGGGCAGCGAGTTGCCCCGCCGCCTGTTCCTCAATGTCGAGGGACAGATCTGCGCCCATTCCCACTGGCTGCTGCGCGACCAGGCCCTGCTGGTTGCTCACAATCAGCAGCTCATCTGGGGAGCAGCCGCCCAGGTGCGGGTGCTCTGAGCACCTGGCCCGGCGGAGTTCCCGCTGGGTTGTTCTGCGACGGAGGTTGCTTGATGGCTAACGCGCAAGCCTCGTCAGTATGTGTGGCGGCGACAAGGATCGAGGCCATGCCCGCTGCCTGGCTGGCGGTGGTGCCGCATAACGCGGCACATCGGGTGATCGGCGCGGGTCCTTGACCCCGCCCCGCTGGGAGGCCAGGTCCTGCGCTCGGTCCGTCATGGCCACGCTGCTCACTCCGGGTTCTGCTTCCGTTCACATTCATGCCGCCCGCCGGCTCCACTTCTCTGGCAGCAGCCCTTGATCCCGAGCTGGAGGCTCTGCTGCCCTTCTGAGGGCTGGGGGCTTTGGCCCCCTTTTCCACTGACCTGGCCCCTGCTGCCTTCTGCGGCGGATTGCTGCAGTTGCGGCAATACTGGGGGTGGCTGTGCATTTTGCTATTCACGTAGATCATCGCCACCGCCGGTTGGTCCAGCTGCGCAGCGAGTTGGCTGAGCTCACCGCAAGGGTGCGGGCCACTGCGGTGGGTTCCCCTGAGCGCGACGCATTGCTGGTGCCGATGGAGCCTCTGCTGAACACAGTGTTGGCGCTTGCCGATGAGCTGGAGTGCTGAGCGGCCAGGTCCCAGGGCCATGGATCAGATCCCCTGCTGGAAGCCGGGCTTGAGGCATCGCCTTGGCATCCGAGCGGGGTGCTCCAGCTGGTCACACTCGCGGGCCAGGGCAGAGAAAGGCGGTGCTTTGTCCTGAGCGGTTGGCAGGCAGCACGGGGGGAGGAAATCGTCACCGGACTGGCGCACACCCACCGCATCCCTCGGCCAGTCCTCACGCCGCGTCAAGGATCGGGCCAGGCGCCCCCAAGGGGGGGGGCGTCCTTGCCGCGGCGCTGCGGCCAGCCGGTGGTGGTGGGGTTCTTCTCCGCCGTCTCCCCGATGGCTCCCTTCGCTTCCCTTTCTCGCTGCCAGCAGCAGGTTTCTGCTCAGCAGGCCCAAACGCCAAGCCGTTCTGCCTTGCGGGCCCGCGAGGCCCTGGTGCGCTCCGCTCCCCGCTGCCGAGCCGGCGAGCGGCCAGCTCCCTATCAGCGCCGCTGCATCACCGGTGCCCTGCACCATCACCTGCGCGATCGGGTGCGGCAGGTGCGCAGTCCCCATCGCCTCCATGAGCAGGGCTGCTGCCCGCTGGGGCACTTCAGCCTCGATGCCAGTGGTGATAGCGAGCCGTGCCTGCTCGATCAGCTCCCCGCAGGCCCTGGCCGGAGAGATCGGTCCGTGGATCGAGGTGCCGGTGCTTCGGCTCTCTGCCCTTGCACAGCGTTCTGTTGTTGGATGCCACTTCCTCTGCTTCAGGCCTGCGACAGGCCAGGGCGGTCCGCCGTGGGCAGGATCAGGGAATACGGCCCCACGGGAACCATCGGAGAGGGGGAACCATGGCGCTCCTGGAGCCCAGCAACTTGCTGCTGCTGGCCTGTGCGCTGATCTATGGGCTGATCGGCGAGCCGCAGGAGGCAGGGATCCTGCTGGGTTTCGTGGTTGCCATCTGCCTGCTCGATGGCTGGCAGCAGCACCGCAGCCGTCGGGCCCTGGCCGAACTCGCCCGTCTGTCCTCGCCCCGGGCCCGCGTGTGCCGCGACGGGATCGACATGGACCTGGCCCCCGAGGAGGTCCGGCTGGGCGATCTGCTTCGACTGGAGGAAGGCGACCGGGTCGCTGCCGATGCCCAGCTCCGCGAGGGCGTTGGCCTGTGGATCGATGCCTCACTGCTCACCGGTGAATCCCTGCCGAATGCCGTCGAGGACGCCGAAGAGCTGATCCGGGCCGGATCGCTGGTGGCCAGCGGGCGGGGGCTGGCCGAAGTGGTCGCGGTGGGAGAGGCCACCGAGCTGGGTCGCCTCGGCCGCAGCCTCGCCACCGTTGCGCCGCCGCCGACCCGTCTGCAGCGCCACACCCGCCGGCTCACGGCACGGCTGAGCGTGTTTGCCCTGGGTCTCTGCGCCGCCCTGGCGGTGGTGCAGGGCAGCCTCAGCGGCGAGTGGAGCACCGCGCTCCTGGCGGCGCTAGCCCTGGCCCTGGCCGTGCTGCCCAACGAGATTCCGGTGGTGGTGGCGCTGTTTCTGGCCCTGGGCGCCCTGCGTCTGGGGCGGATCGGGGTGCTGGCTCGTTGGCCGGGCGCCGTGGAGAGCCTGGGCAGCGCCACGGTGCTCGCCGTCGACAAGACCGGCACGCTGACCGAGAACCGCATGGCGCTCCAGCAGCTGCTCACCTGGCCGGCTGGAGAGCTCTGGCGCGCGGGTGAGCCGCTGGACGAACCGTGGCATCGGCTTCTGGAGCTGGCGCTGCTGGCCAGCCGCCACGATCCGGTGGATGCGATGGAGCAGGCGATCGAGCGGCTGGCGCAGGCGGAGCTGCAGCAGAGCGAGCACCTCCATCCCGACTGGCCGCTGCTGCGTGAATACCCGCTCTCCGCCGATCTGCTGGTGTTCTCGCAGCTGTGGTGTGCAGAAGGTGGTCGCTGGCAGATCGCCGCCAAGGGGGCACCGGAGGCGATCGCCCAGTTGTGCCATCTCACGCCCAAACGAGCTGCTGCCCTGCTGCAGGCCGCCGATGGCCTGGCCGGCCAGGGTCTGCGGGTGCTGGCGGTGGCCAGCGGCCTGAATGGAGCTCCCCGCCATCCCGACCTGCTGGAGGCCACAGCGCTTGGGAACCCAGCGCAGGAGCTTCACGACTACCTGTTCGAGCCGATCGGCCTGGTGGGCCTGGCGGATCCGCTGCGGCCGGAGGTGCCGGCGGCCATCGCCCTGGCCCGGGGGGCAGGCGTGCGGGTGGTGATGATCACCGGCGATGCACCCTTAACCGCCCGCTCGATCGCTGACCAGGCGGGGCTCCCTGCCGGGCCGGTGGTGAGCGGTTCCGATCTCCAGGCCCTCGAGGCCGGCCATCCAGCTGGGCCGGTTGGGGAAGGTCTTGCTGAGGTGTCGGTGTTCGCGCGGGTGCTGCCGCAGCAGAAGCTGCAGATCGTGCGGGCTCTGCAAGCGGCGGGAGAGGTGGTGGCGATGACCGGTGATGGCGTCAATGACGCCCCGGCACTGAAGGCGGCCGACATCGGCGTGGCGATGGGGCAACGCGGCACCGCCGTGGCGCGGGAGTCGGCGGATCTGGTGCTGCTGGGCGACGATTTCGGCAGCCTGGTGAAGGCGATCGCCCTGGGCCGGCGCATCGAGGCCAACCTGCACCGGGCCCTGGGCTACACGCTGGCGATCCACCTGCCGATCGCCGCGGTCAGCCTGCTGCCGCTGCTGGTGCCGGGCCAGCCCCTGCTGCTGCTGCCGGTGCACATCGCCCTGCTGCATCTGGTGATTGATCCGGCCTGCACGGTGGTCTTCGAAGCGTTGCCCGCCAGCCCCAACCTGATGCGCCAGCCCCCCCGGCTCCCGGAGGCGCCGCTGTTCGGCCCTGCCACGTGGCGGAAGGCCCTGCTGCAGGGCGGGGTGCTGGCAGGGCTGGCCCTCTCGCTTGCCTGCTGGCCCGGTCTTGACGTTGAGGCTCAGCGCAGCCTGGTGTTCAGCCTGCTGCTGCTCGGCGGTGGCGTGCTGGTCTGGCTGAACGGGGAGCCGCGCAGTCGCCTCAGCCAGTTCGGTGGCGCGATCGGTCTGGGCTTGTGGCTGCTGCTGCAGGTGATCCCCGGGCTGAACGGTGTCCTGCTACTCAGGCCGCTGCCAGGACTGATCCCTTACGTGCTGCCGGTGTCACTGCTGTTGATGTTGGTGTCAGGGCGCTTCTCCACCGCCACTCCCCCCGCTCGACTTTGCTGATCGCCAGAAAGAACAGCACCGAGATCGGCAAAAGCAGGTTGATCCACGTTCGTCGTAGCCGAGGACCGCATTGCCCTCGGCGTCCTCCTCCACCAGCAGGATCTCCCCCCCCCCCGAAATAGTGGCGGCCGTCGATCACCTCGTAGAGCGTCGCCGTTGTCGATCGTCTGATCGTCAGCCCTCGTTGACGGCGCGGCGGGCGACGTTCTGCGCCTTGATCAGGGTCAGGCCCAAGGGCACGCTCCCGGGGCCTTGCCCCAGTGACAGCAGCTGTTGCCAGGTGCGGAGGCAGGGCTGGCTGGCCCCTGCGCCCCGCCACCAGCAACCGTTCTGCGCTGCGGAACTAAGGTAGGCGGATGATCCGCTCGTTCCGATGTCCCGACACCGAACGATTGGCCCAGGGCTGGGCCGTGCCCCGCTTCCAGTCGTTTGAGCGTGTGGCCCGCCGCAAGCTCAGGCAGCTGGAGATCGCAGGCCGTCTGGACGACCTGCGCGTTCCCCCGGGCAACCGGCTGGAGACCCTGCGGGGTGATCGCACAGGCCAGCACAGCATCCGCATCAACGACCAGTTCCGCCTCTGCTTCACCTGGACGGCGGCCGGCCCGGATGCTGTCGAAATCGTCGACTACCACTGATCCCTGCCATGGACCGTCTGCCCCCCATCACCCCCGGTGAACTGCTGCAGGAGGAGTTCCTGCAGCCGCTGGGTGTCAGCCAGTACCGGCTGGCCAAGGCCATTGGCGTGCCGGCCTCACGGATCAGTGAAATCGTGACGGGCCAGCGGGCCATCACCGCTGATACCGATCTGCGTCTCTGCCGGTTTCTGGGCCTGAGTCCTGGCTACTGGCTGCGGGCCCAGGCCGCCCACGACACTGAGCTGGCCAGCGTTGAACTGGCAGACGAGCTGGAGCAGATCCAGCCCCTAGTGGCTGCTCAGCCGTAGCGGCTCAACAAGCGCAGCGGCTCCCCCCCGCAACTGTGTTGAGCATCGCCAGCTGCTCGGCGCAGCGGGCGACGTTCTGCGCCTTGATCAGGGTCAGGCCCAAGGGCACGCTCCCGGGGCCTCGCCGGCCGGTGGCGCCTTTCACGACCTGGCAGCGGAGGACGATCTGTACTGCATTGCGGATGGAGAGGAGGTCGGCGCCGGCTGAACAGACACCCCGCTCGCGCACCATCACGCCCGACGCCATGCCGCCGGAGCTGCTGGCCCTCTAGCGCAACCCAGCGCGTAGTGCCCAGATGGTGCTGCAGATCCTCAGCCGCCAGGCCCCGGCCCTCTCCAGCCGCTGGATGGAATTCCATCTGGATGCTGCGTCGTTCGGCCAGCTGCGGGGAGCACCGTCATGCCTGCCCATGCCCGCCGCGTTACAGCCGCAGCTCGGAGCCCCGCCCTTCAGCTCCTGAGCTCCCTGAGGGTCCGCCTGGCCAGTGGAGGCGATAGGCGCGGCTGCGGCCTTCGCCGATCGGCTCGATCGCCTGCAGCTCCACCAGTTCGGACAGATCGCGCGAGGCCGTGGCGGGGCTCACCTTGGTGAAGCCGATATCGATCACGGCGCCATTGATGGCCGCCGCTGCGGTGAGCTGCTCCAGGAACCCGCGAAACCTATTCGCTCAGTTCCTGAGCTCCTGCACCCTGAGGCTGCTCTGCCAGGAGGCTTCCGCTCATGTGCCCACGCCGCTGGGGCGGCTGGAGCATGGCCGTGCCGATCTGCTCTTTGAGCGCCAGCTGGCCACGGCGCCCTCGGTGCCGCTCTGGTGTCAAGAGAACGAGATCCCCTTCTGAGGGGTCAGGGCGCCGGCTGCGGCCCGGGCTCTCGTTTTGCCCTCACAGGGACCACCAAACCGAAGCTCCATGAGCAGAGCAGCCCATGGCGGCAGCAGTCCTGAGCCTGGCGATCTCTGGGTCTTCAGGAACCCAGCAGGGCAGTGCACTCCAGGCGCTCCTGGCTGGCATCGCGCCGCTGCAGACGCAGGGTGATCATGCCGGCAAGGTGCTTGGCGTCATCAGCGACACCGCAGAAGCGTCCTGAACCCCAGGTGTGGAGCCAGGGCAGGCCGAGAAAGTACAGACCCGGGCTCTGGGTCACACCTCGGTCATGTGCCGGTTGCCCGGACCCATCGAAAACAGGCACATCGATCCAGCGGAAATCGCCGCGATAGCCGGTGCACCAGATCACCGCTGCAAGGGGGCTCGAGCTGAGATCAAGGCCGGGATCCTCTCCAGGACCTGGCTGCCAACAGGGTGAATAGGGCACCTCCTCGGGCGCCTCAATGCCTTCCTTGGCGATCCAGTTGTCGATGCTGCTGCGAATACGGCAATACACCGCATCGGCCTGATCGAGATTGGCGGCCAGATCGTCATTGAAACTGATGTGGTCTGTGGCGACCGAGCGCAGTCGTCCATGCAGATGCATTCCCTCAAGCGCACGGGCCCGGAGGTCAATCTCTCGCCCACCATCGCGACCTGTGAGGTAGTGGTTGGTTTTGGAGCGCACAGTCCGCGGATCCGGATGATCAGCGATCGACATGGAGTAATAGCCCATGCGATCCAGCCAGTCGACGACATCCTTGCCGCGGTAACGACGCGGCGAGCGGGGAGCGGAACCGATGCTCAGATGTACCTCACGCCCTGCCAGAAAGAGATCCTCAGCGATCTGGCAACCCGATTGACCGCTACCCACCACCAGCACGGGGCCATCTGGCAGAGATAACGAGTTTTTGTATTCACGCGCATCGAGCTGCAGCGTGGAGGCAGGCAAACGAGGTGAGTCGGGGTGGCGCCGTGGGATGTGGTACCCGCCAGTTGCAACAACAACATGATCGGCCAGGATCTCCCCTTCTGAAGTGAGCAGACGATAGCCAGGCCCGTTGTGCACGAGGCGATGCACTGCGACGCCCTCCCGTAGGTCGGCGCCGACAAAGGCTGCAAATCGCTGCAGATAGGAGACGATCTCCGATTTCACCATGAATCCCTCAGGGTCGGGCCCGTCGTAAGGGAAGTCGGGGAGGCGGCATTGCCAGTTTGGTGTCACCAGACAGAAAGAATCCCAGCGCTGTTGATCCCACGCATATCCGACTCTATTCTTCTCCAGAACCAAAGGCCTGATTCCATGCTTGTGGAGCGCATGGGCAATGGAGAGACCTGCCTGACCGCCTCCGATCACAACCACATTGCGATGAAGAACCTGAGAGGATCCGTTCACAGAGGAGGGTCGGCTCAATCAGTTACTCTCAGCCTCCAGAGAGAATCCGTCTGTATCGATTGGCACGGTAACGCGGAACCTCAAACCAAACGCATCGACGATAGGTTTTGGTTGCATCGGCGACATTTCTGCAAAGGGGTGGAAGGCAAAGCTCTCCCTGCACAAGACATTCGCACCGTTTATGCCTGCTGTCAGCCGTCCCTCCAATCAGCCGGGCGATTTTCTGGTTGATTACGAAGAAAAGGTGTTCCCGGATGTGAAAGCAGAGCCCGGCGAAAAGGCCCTGATCACCTTCCATACGGTTGCCTTTGAGGGATCGATCGGACTGGTCAACCTGCTCCAGGCAAGCCGTCTCATTAACAAGGGTTTTGAAACGTCCATCCTTCTCTACGGTCCAGGCGTAACACTTGGCGTGCAGCGTGGCTTCCCGAAACTCGGAGACGCTGCTTTTGATGGGCATCTCAATTTCAATGCTCGCCTGCAGAAGTTTATGGACCAAGGGGGGAAAGTCTACGCCTGTCGATTCGCTCTGCAGGCTCTCTATGGACATGGCGAAGGTGCTCTGATGCCCGGCATCCGGCCAATCAACCCCCTTGATGTGCTTGACATCGTGCTGATGCACCGCAAAGAAGGTGCCTTCATCATTGACACCTGGACGCTCTGATTCACCATATCTGCTTTCGCCATGGCCAACACGATCAAGGTCGCTGCAGCTCAGATCCGCCCTTCTCTGTTCAGTCTCGATGACTCGGTTCAGCGGGTGATCACGGCCATGGCGGATGCCGCGGAGCAGGGGGTTGAGCTGATTGTTTTTCCCGAAACATTCCTGCCTTACTACCCCTATTTCTCCTTCGTGGAGCCTGCCGTATTGATGGGGCGTTCTCACCTCAAGCTTTACGAGCAGGCCGTCACAGTTCCAGGGCCCTCGATCGATGCCATAGCGGCATCAGCTCGGCAGCATGGCATGCATGTGTTGCTGGGGATCAATGAGCGGGATGGAGGCAGTCTCTACAACACTCAGCTGTTGATTGATTGCGCCGGTGAGATCATTCTCAAGCGCCGCAAGATCACTCCCACTTACCACGAGCGCATGGTGTGGGGCCAGGGTGATGGTTCCGGACTCAAGGTTGTTCCTACCGGCTTAGGAAAAATCGGTGCTCTCGCCTGCTGGGAGCACTACAACCCCCTGGCTCGCTTCTCACTCATGGCCCAGGGAGAGGAGATTCACTGCGCCCAGTTTCCCGGCTCCCTGGTGGGTCAGATTTTCAGCGAACAGACAGCGGTCACCATGCGACATCACGCTCTGGAGGCGGGCTGCTTCGTGATTTGTTCAACCGCCTGGCTCGACCCTGAAGACTACAGCGCCATCACGTCTGATACCTCTCTGCACAAGGCCTTCCAGGGTGGTTGCCATACAGCGGTGATCAGTCCTGAGGGACGTTATCTGGCTGGCCCCTTGCCTGATGGGGAAGGCCTGGCCATTGCCGAGCTGGATCGATCTCTGATCACGAAGCGCAAGCGAATGATGGACAGCGTTGGGCATTACAGCCGCCCAGACCTGTTGGGCCTGCGTATCAATCCCGCACCAGCCACACAGATGAATGTCATGAGCTCTACGACAGCAGATGCTCTTGAAGCCTCGAAATGGACGGTCCTCGACCAGGAGTTGATCGATGTCTGAGCTTGGACGACTTGTAACGGAGCTGCAGGTCCACGGCGTCGCCGATCCGGCGTTACCGGGGAACCGGGGACGACGTGGTGGAGCCGGGCCGTCTGATCACAGGGCCCTAACCATCGACGGTGCCACAGTGATGGTTCCCGTCTACAACTCTGTATCTCAGGCTTCTCCTTACATCCTCGATGCCGATGAACTCGGGACTCTGACTGTGGCCGACAGGCAGGCAGGATCCCTGAGTGCTGTGGATGTAACCAGTGAGCCGTCCTTTTACCGGTACAGCACTGCTGATGGCATTCCTTACCGTTCCATCGCTCTGTTGCATGGACGTGATGTGTTGGCCACCACGCTGCTTCAAACCTGCATTCGCTTCCGCGATCGGACCGACTCGTGTCAATTCTGCGCGATTGAACAATCCCTTGAGGATTCACGCACGATAGTACGCAAAACCCCGGAACAAGTGGCCGAGGTTGCTGAAGCCGCCGTTCGTCTCGATGGTGTGAAGCAGCTGGTGATGACAACGGGAACCCCAAACAGCGACGACCGGGGAGCCCGTTTGATGGCTGAGACCGCTGCAGCTGTGAGACGGCGAGTCAACATCCCGATCCAGGCCCAGTGTGAACCGCCGGAGGATCCAATCTGGTACGTGCGTATGAAGCAAGCCGGTGTCGACAGTCTCGGCATGCACCTGGAGGTCGTTGAACCGGAGGTGCGTCGGCGCATTCTGCCCGGCAAGTCGGAAATATCGGTTGATCAGTACTACAAGGCTTTCGAACAGTCTGTAGCTGTTTTTGGTCGTGGCCAGGTTTCTACCTATCTCCTGGCGGGTCTCGGTGATAGCGCCGACTCGTTGATTCACTGCAGTGAACAGCTGATCGCTCTTGGTGTGTACCCCTTTGTGGTGCCTTTCGTTCCCATTTCGGGGACGCCCCTTGAGCACCATCCCGCTCCATCCACGGATTTCATGGTCGAGGTCTACACCGCCGTTGCTGCGCAGTTGCGCAAGTCCGACATCAGTTCAGATGCCATGTCTGCCGGTTGCGCCAAATGTGGTGCCTGCTCAGCCCTGTCTCTGTTTGAAACTGATCGTTGACCTCTATGTTTTTTATCGATCCCAGCAGCCACGACATCGGCCATAGCCCGAGTTCGTCGCCTGCTTCTTTCACGCCCTCAGTACGCTGGGGTATCGGCGTTGACGCCGATGACTTCCGCCTCTCACCGACCGCCAGCTCTGATCGTTTCTCGTTTCATCTGCTGCGCAGTAAGTCACCCTTGATGCAGGGCTACTGGGAGCTCCGCAGCGCCATCTTCTGCGAAGAACAGCACCTCTTTGAAGCCAGCGACCGTGATGAGCTCGATCAGGATGCATATCCGATTGCTGCGATTCATCACGGCTCAAGCCACTCTGGCAAGGTCGTCGGTGTTGTGCGGATTGTCGAGCAGAGTCCAAGGCTTTGGTATGGAGGTCGCCTCGGCGTCCACCATGGATTTCGACGCCATAACCAGATCGGTAAAGGCCTGATCTGGAAGGCGGTGACCACAGCCAATGGCTGGGGTTGTGACCGCTTTCTGGCAACTGTGCAGATTCAGAACGTGCGCTTCTTTCAACGCCTGCACTGGGCCTCGATTGATGAACTGGAGATCCAGAGCATTCGCCATCATCTGATGGAGGCAGATCTCAACTATTACCAGCCCTCACTGGAGCGTCGCCCTTACGAGTTCAACGTCGCATGAGCGCAATGGAGCTCACCGCCCTTACCGCCCGGCTCAGATCACTGAGTGGCCTGCATGCCAAGCGCGACATCCAGGCTCCAGCTGCTGTCTTTCCACATCACCCGTTTCCCGAACTTGGTGTGGCCAGTCGACTGGGTGACGACGCTGCACTCATGCCTGCTCAGAGCGGTGGCCTGCTGTTCGCCTGTGAAGGAATGCAGCCTGCTCTGGTCAATGACGATCCATGGTTCGCCGGCTGGAGCGGCGTGCTGGTCAACCTCAGCGACATCGCTGCCATGGGCGGGCGTCCCCTGGCCCTGGTGAACAGCGTTTGGAGTGTCGGCTCGCAGGCGGGCGCCCTTCTACTGGAGGGGATGCGGTTCGCATGTGACAAATTCTCCATCCCGATGGTGGGTGGTCACATCAACACTCAGAGCCCCTACTCAGCGCTTTCGGTTGCTGTGCTTGGAGTCCTGGATGGTCCTGTTCTCTCGGCAAGGGCTGCTCAGTCCGGTGATGCTCTGGTACTCATCATCGATGCCGACGGTTGTTTCTATCGTCACTATCCATTCTGGGATGCAGCCACGTCCGCTGAGCCTGCGCGGTTACAGCAACAGCTGGCATTGCTACCCAGGTTGGCGCAGGCAGGATTCGTCCATGCAGCCAAGGACATCAGCATGGGGGGGCTTGTTGGTACCTCAGTGATGTTTGCTGAGGCCTGTGGCCTCAGCCTTGAGATCGATCTCGATGCCATCACCCGCCCAGTGGAGGTTGATGAGTTCAGCTGGCTCAGTTGTTTCCCCAGCTTTGGTTTTTTGCTGGCGGTTCCCCACGGGAAACTCACCTATCTGCTCGACACGATGAAGGATCATCCCAACCTTATCTGCAGGGCAATTGGATCCTTTGATACGGGTCCGGCCGCTGTCAGGCTTCGCCGCGACGGACAGACAAACCAACTCTGGGATGACGCTGCACCGCTTACCGGTTTTCGCGCAGTGGCCATCTCCTAGCCACTGTTTTCAACTGCAAGCCAACGATGCCTGAAGTGATGCTCCAGCTCTGCTGGCCGGACGGTGAGGCCAGCGATTTCTATTCCCCTTCAACCATTGTTTATGAGTTTTTTAAACCCGGAGATACTCTGTCGATTGCCGAGCTGGAGTACAAAGGCCTGATGGCCTTGAAAGAGGCTTCGGAACGGGTACGCGCGCGCTATGGATTCTCCTGCACGCGTACCGATGAAGAGGCGCTCAAGCTTCAGAAGCGGCTAGCCATGTATGGCCGCTCCGACAGAGTCGAAGTGCGAGAAACCACTTCGTGCCTGAATCCTCCCCACACCACAACGACTTCATCATGACCACCAAGCCCCCCTTCCCTCCCTTCACGCTCGAAACGGCTATCCAGAAAGCTCGGATGGCAGAAAACGCCTGGAATGGCAGAGATCCGCAGACTGTCGCCTTGGCCTACACAGAAGACAGCTTCTGGCGCAATCGCAGTGAGTTCATACGGGGTCGAGAGGAGATCCTGCGTTTCCTGGAGCGCAAATGGGCCAAGGAACTTGACTACCGGCTCATCAAGGAAGTCTGGGCCTTCACGGACAATCGCATCGCAGTGCGTTTCCAATATGAATGGCATGACGACTCGGGCAACTATTATCGCTCGCACGGCAACGAAAACTGGGAATTTTCGGATGAGGGTCTGATGCGTCGACGTGAGGCGAGCATCAACGATGTACCGATCCGAAAAAGCGACAGGCTCTTCACTTGGGGAGAGGGACCGCGCCCTCTCGACTTTCCTGGCCTGTCGGAGCTGGGGCTCTGAGATTCCGTTGAAGTCATGCCGCAGGTCTTATTGATCCGGAGCCTTCCCCAGTTAAGGATCTTCACGGAGCACCATGTTTTTGCTGTATGGGACTTCATGCAGCTTCTGAAGTCCCTTCAGGTGCTGCTCGCCCCCGCCAGTGTGCCTTGGGTCCCACCTCGCCACCCACGGATTGCTGGGCTCATCAATGAATTGGTGGCGGCAGAAGAGTGTGATTGTCTTCCCGACGAGCTTGGCGGCCCCTGTTATCTCAGCCATTTCTCTATTTACCGGGCTGCCATGCAGGAGATCGGGGCTGATACCCGCTCAATTGATGCCCCCCGCCGTCAGGAAAGTTGTCGCCCGTGCTTTTGACCACCCGGGGGCTCAAGGAGATGACCAGTGCGGCGTTACAGCGAGGCTGTCAAAGCTGACATCAGGAAGCGGATGAGTCCGCCTGCTCG
>JBIIIC010000015.1:0-68205 GCA_044235095.1 Prochlorococcaceae cyanobacterium
AAGGCCACACAGCTCCCTGGGAGGCAAAACTCCCCATGAGGTCTATACTGAGACCGAACCCTTTTCCTCCCACCCGGAGTTAACGATGTCAGGGGCCAGAACTGTCCAGTAAAAGGCACCCACCTCACAACCCAGCGCCAGCTTGAATCCATCAACACGCGCAAGGGAATAAGCCGTATCGGGTAGCAGCGACTGCAGATAATGATGGTCCGTTCGCAACCAGAACTGGCCTGCTGGCCCGACTGCGCGCCTACAATGCGGATGTAGCTGGCTCGGAAAACCACTGCCGCCATAGATAGGCCATTTCACCTAGGGCAAAAGCCAAAGGAAACCAAAAGGATGGCCTGATATTTCTGCAGTAGGGTAAAAGCTGCTGAGATGCCGGCATGTTCAACTTCGGATAGATCGTGGCTGCGCACGATTTTATTCATAATCGGTAGGCGGGCCGGCTACGTAGTTGACACCGGGAAACCGGACGGAGTGATGGTCGAAAGTGAGAAAGGGGGGAAGGAGAGAATGATCAGTCCTCTGGATAACCATCGCGGCAGGTGAGCCAGGGCTCCAGCAGCGCTAGTTGACCGGTGAGGGTGCTGCCCGGCGCGATCCGATGCCTTTCCCGCAGCTCCCGCAGCGCTGCTTCGCGCAGGGCGAAGGGGAGATCTGCCAGTTGCCGCAGGCTTCCTTCTGACCATTGAGCAGCTTTACGGCTCTCCAACAGGTTCACCAGCTGCGCCCTCACTCCCCGGGACGAGCCGAGGCTGGCGAAAAAGAATTCCAGCATGTTAAACCCGGTGCTCAGATAGCCCGCCAGGGCGGTGATCAAGGCAGCTGGGGCAGGCTGCTTGGTGATGCCAAGATCGAGTAGCGGCATAGCCTCAGGCAGCTGATCTGGCTTTTGCACGTGCCAACCACCGATTTTGATGATTTGCTGCTCCTCCAGTCTGTTCGGCACATACCAGCGAAAACCCTCCACCCACAGCGTGGTACTCAGGTTTGTTGCCATCTCGCAGATCAGGGGGATCCAGGAGTAGCTGTCGCGACCCTCGCCGAGTTTCACCGCACAGCGATCCCGCAACAGTGAGTCCGCCTTACCTGAGTAGTCCCGTCCCGCCTTCTCCACCGCTAGCTGGAGCATCTGCCGCACATCTCCCACCAGCTGCCGCAACGTTGAATTGGGGTGGTCTGCCAATGGTCCGTGATCCAGTGGCGTGTGGGCGTCCATTTCCAGGCTCTTCGTAAGCCAGCCCCACAGGCAGGCCGCCCGATGGAGATTCAGGTCGCGACGGCTGGCCTCCAGATCCGCATCTGTCGCAGAGCCCCAATGTGGTTCCAGCAGTTTCAGCGCCAGATCCATCGGCTGGCCGGGTGACATCTCAGCGGTGGCCGAACTCCCTTGGCGCTCCAGTGCCAACAGCAGATCCCGCGCATAGGCCGCGCGGCGCAGCTTGCGGACAATTGGCTGGATTGGTTCGATCGCTTCCCGCCGCCGGTAGTCGCGCACCGGCAGCGTGATCAATTCGGCGGCATAGGCGGGATCCACATCCGGGCCGGGTTGCAGCTCGAAGATCATGTTGCGGATCAAGTGGCAGCGCTGGCCCTCGGCTTGTCGCTCCCGGGCGGGTTCATAGCTCTTCTGCAGGTAACCGTAGGTGAGCGAACGGGTGCGTTTCAGGTAGCCGTTGAAGGCGGGCAACAGCTGGCCAAGCCGCCGTTCGCGAGTCACCATCATCAGCACCGCCAGGTTGGCGGTCCGCTGAGGTCCCTTCAACAGATTCCGCAGCAGCCGGTTCACGATGTCCCAGAGATCAAGCGCCCGGCTCTGACGTTCGAAGTCGGCGGTGAGGCCCAGCTTCTGGCGCAGATCAATTGGCTCCAGCCAGGCCCGCAGCAGGCGCAGCCCCCGCCGCCGCAGACCATTCACCAGCAGCACCAAAACAAGTAATCCCACCAGCACCGCTGCTGCGGCAAGCAGCAGACGGAGTCCCACCGCCGCCCCCAGGCTGCTGGCCTGAACTCCCAGCACGAAGCCCAATAGGGGCAGAGCCACCACAGTGATCAGAGAGAAGACCAAGTACGGGAGCAGGCCATGGAGCGGACTGCGGGGGCTCAAAGCCGAGTTGGGAGTTTCCTTCAGCAGGCGCTGATCAAGGCTGGCCTCTTCGTAGAAGCCAACACCTGGTGCGATGTTGTCCACGTCAGTGGCAATCACGTAGTGGATTGGCTGCTCGCGCTGCTCGGCTTCGCCCCGGTCGTGATGGAAGCGCTGCCGGAGTTCGAGTTCCTCGCGGCGCCGCTCCAGGAAGCAGCGAATGTCTTCCACGCTAGCGAGGCCGAGGTTGTCATATAAACCTCCATCGAGAAAGGCCAGATAGGGGCGGCGGTCGCAGATCAACGAATGGCGGAAGTGGGCGCAGGCTTCGGCCGTGTTCTCGTCATCTTGCGGCGATCCATCGGAGCGAAAGTAGTCGTCGGGGAAGATCAGCGGTTCGAATCCGCCCGGGAAGGCAAAAGATGCGGCAACACAATCCCCAAGCCGCAGCTGCCGGGCATGGTCATAGAGATCGCTGGCCTCCTGGGAGCCGCCGCTGCGCGACAGGAAATAGCGATTCAGCACATACACCGGTTCCGCCTGTTCTGATTCGCCACCCCGCTGGATTCCAAAGCGGAACAGATCTAGGGAGGAGATATTGGCAGCATTGAAAAACACGTAATCTGGCGACAGCTGGCGGTTGCGCAGCATCTGCGTGATCGCCTGATTGCCCAGCCGGGCATCCTGTCCCAGCAGGGAGTTGAGGAAGCGTTGAGTGTCATCGGCGGCCTTTAGGATCAGCTTGTCGCCATCGAGCAAAAGCGGCAGTCGCACGAACGCCCTGGCCAGATCCTCCGTGGCCAGGGCCTCCATGAGCGGTGTCCAGAGGCAGTCGTAGAAGTGGAAATCCTCCTCCTGGGTGAGATTGGCCCCCGCTTTGGCGCAGAGGTAAGCGCCCAGAGCCAGGGACCCCCCCGAAACGCTGGACATCACCCTTGCCCGTCCGAGCAGGTCAAGGTCCTGCAACAGGGCCATCGTGCCCAGAGAGAAGGCTGTGGCCCGGTAGCCTCCACCAGAGAAGGAGAGGCCGATATAGCCCCGATTCGGCAGGGGTGTCCGAGGCACGTCGTCGCGATTCGGGGTCATGGCCATGGGCGCTGCCCCTGACAGTAGCCACGCTCAGTAGATGTGCTGCAATAACTCACCGCTGGCGAGAGACAACAGTCGGGTACCGCCGAATACCGTGAGCACCAGCAATCGCGTCGTACCCACCGCCACCGTGCCGATCCAGGAGCCGCTGCCGGAGGTGAGATCCCACCGTATGTACGGGCTCAGACACCCCGCCAGCATCGACTCCAATGTGGGCCAGAGACTTGGTTCTGATAATGGAAAGCAGATGGCAATGACTTCAATCAGGCCCGACGCAAAGCCTTGGCGAATCGATTCCCGGCGCCTCGAAGCATTGATGGTCATCTCAATAGATTAGACTTATCGATTAAGCCAGGCCAAAAGCTTTGGCCACGCAGTGGGTCTCGCGAGGAGCATGGGCGGGGAGCTCGATTCTACGAAGCCGACATGATGTTTCAAAAATGCAATCATGCTAATCGCCACCAATCCGCATAACCCATTTGGCTCAATGCTGGGCTACATGCCACAATTGAAAGATCTCGATGCACGAGGCTGACACTTCTAAAAAGCCCTTCGAGTGGACAGGCTCCAAACAGCGCTCTGCTCCGCCACTCCCGATTCACTGCCTGCCACTAAAGGGGTGCGTTCACTCAACAGTAAAAGAAACCACCCGAACTGTGCATGCGTTGACGATCTGAATCCACTGCTCGCTGCTGATTCCGAGTCGCTTCATCATCTCGCTCACACCCGCCCCTGAGGTGAGCAAGCGCTGCCCCCGCGCATGCACCTCCGCAGCGCAGGGCACCCGCGAGGCCTGCAGCGACCAGGCACCGGCCAGCAGGGTTCCGTACTGGTCACCCAGGGCCTGGGAATCGAAGTGGGCCGCCGCCACCCTGGAGCAGACGGTGATCGAGCGGCGGATCACCGGGATCAGCGCCACGGTGGGGGCGATCAACCGGTTCGCAAAGTTGGGTGTGATCAGCTGCTCGAGGTCCCGGTCGAGCGCCTGCCAATGCGCCTCCCGCTGCTGCTGGGGCAGCTCACTGGGGTTGCGCAGGTTGAGCGGCGCAAAGCGGCGCAGGTCCGCACCCTGCTTGAGCCCGGTGGCGATGGAGGAGAGCAGGAACATCGAGCGCACCGAGTAGCGCGCCACCTCACCGGCAGGAGAGCCCTTGACGATCGCCGCGCGCGATTCGGAGCTCGCCACCCGTGCCAGCGCCAGGATGGCTTGGATGCGCTGCTGGTCCTCCCGCTCGTTGCTCTCGGCCTCATCGATCAGCACTGGCAGGGCATCGGAGCGCAGGGTCTGGCGGATGCCAGCCTCGGTCACGCTGACGACGAATACCCGGGCCATGTCAGCCAGCAGCACGCCGCAGAAGCGCTCAAACAGGTGCGACTTGCCTGATCCGGCCGGGCCGCTCAGCCAGAGGTGGGGCCGCCAGCGCAGGGCACCGCAGATCGGAGCCAGCGTCACCCAACCCGCCAGCAGCATCGCCGAGGCCGGCACCTCCCAGTGGAAGCGATCCGCCAGGGTGAGCACCAGCAGGGCCTCCTCGTCGATGAGCGGCTGGGCATCAGCCGTGCCCACCAGGGCGGCATCGCGCTGGTAGTGGAAGCGGCTGTTGAGGGTGGCACTGATCGGCCGTGGCTCACCGTCCACCACCAGACGGTCGCCCAGGTGCAGCACGCAGCGGCCCTCGTCCCACCAGATGCCGCGGCCGCGCAGCAGGTCGGGATCGAACATGCCGATGGCGGCCTGGCGGCAGAACAGGTCGGAGGCCGCGGCCGTCCAGTTCACCCCCCGCTTATTGGGGTAAAGGGTCTCCCAGTAGGCCAGCGGCGCCAGGCGGCAGAGGTTCACGCCGCCATGGGCAGAAGAGCCCAGCCGCACCACCTGGCCGGTGGAGCGCGGTTGGTAGAAGTAGCCGTCGCTGTCGTAGCCCAGGCACACGAAGGGCTCGCTGCCGCCAGGGCGCTCAGCAGCTCCGCGGGGACCAGGAGGGGGGCGATCTGCCTCTGGCCCGTCCGCTGTTGGCAGGTCGGTGGCATCGGAATCGGCGCCGTCCGCGTCAGCGGCGGCCTCCGGCTCCGGCAGTTGCACCGTGCGGCTGTGGCCCTCCAGGTAGGCCTGGGCTTCTGCAGGGCTCCAGGTGGCATCGGCCCGATCCCAGCCCGACGCCCCCGGCGCATCCGCCAGGTCCCAGTCCTCCTCGGTGCAGCTCGGCGGCAGCACCACCGCCACAGGGCAGCCGAGCTCCAGCAGCACAGCCGAGAGCCGCGCCATCGCCTCGCGGCCACTGGCATCGGCATCGGGCCAGAGGCTGACGGCACGGCCGGCCAGGGGGCTCCAGTCCACGCTGGCGATGGCCTGGCTGCCGCCGCACCAGCTCACCACCACGTGATCGGAAAACAGCGCCACGGCTGCATCGGCCGCCTTCTCCCCCTCGTTGATCAGCACCGGCGCCCAGAAGTGGCGCTCCAGCCGCATCGGTTTAGCACCACTGGCCGCTGGCGCGGCCCAGCTCCGGCGACGGGGCATCGGCCGGTGGGGTGTCGGGGATGCGGGCTGGTCGGCCTGCCTTGCTGCCAGAGCGGCTTTGTCTGGGTCTGGAAGGGGCTGGCCGGTGCGGGCCTGGCTGCGCCGGCAGGGCCAGGTGGGCCTCGATGCGGCGGGCGGCGGTGGCGAAGTCCTAGCCGGTGAGGCGCAGCAGCAGATCCATGCCGCTGCCGCCACCACCGCGCTGATCGCGGCCGCCGCACTGGTTGCAGAACCAACCGCCCGGGCCGTCATCGCGGTCCCAGCGGTAGCGGTCCGTGCCGCCGCAGGCGGGGCAGGGCTGATGGCGGTTCTCCAGCTGCTCTGGCGCCAGGCCGGCGAGCTCGATCAGCAGCCGCGGCCACTGGCCCGCCGCGGCCGCCATCACGTCGGTGGCCATCAGCGCCGGGGCTCGTCCGTTGCCGTGACTCGGGCCGAGGGGGGTGATGGCAGCGGCCGGCCTTCCCGGCGCATCACCGCCACCAGGGTGCGCCGCACAAAGGAGGCGCGGCTCTCAATGCCCGCGGCGTGGTCGTCGATCCAGGAGACCACAGCCTCCGGCAGCTGCAGCTAGACGCGCTTCATGGTGACAGCACAATGCTTGCCCGAAAGACTAGCCGCTGTTTCGGGAGCCCTAAACTGCGGCATGGTGCTGCCGTGCCGGCGTGTCTTTCAGCCTGCGTCCCTACCAGCAGGAGGCCGTCGAACGGGTGCGGCTGGCCTTCATGACCGGCCACCGGGCCGTGCTGTTTGTGCTGCCCACCGGTGGCGGCAAGACAGTGGTGTTCAGCCACATCGCCGAGCAGGCCGCCGCCCGCGGTAACCGCATTGCCGTGCTGGTGCACCGGGCCGAACTGCTCGATCAGGCCTGCCGGTCCCTGGCGGCGATGGGCGTGCGCCATGGGGTGATCGCCGCCGGCCGCTCGATGAACCTGGCCGCACCGGTGCAGGTGGCCAGCGTCCAGACCCTGGCCCGGCCGCTGGCGCAGCTGCCGGCCGATCTGTTCCAGCTGCTGATGGTGGATGAGGCCCACCACAGCAATGCCGGCACCTGGGCCAAGGTGATCGGCCACTTTGATCGAGCACTGCTGCTGGGCGTCACGGCCACGCCAGTGCGGGGCGATGGCCGCGGCCTCGGCGCGTTCTATTCCGCCCTGGTGCTCGGACCCAGTGCCGCCTGGCTCAGTGCCGAGGGCTATCTGGCCCCGGCGCGGGTGTTTGCCCCACCGCTGGGGTTCTCCGTGAAGGGCCTGCGGCGGCGGATGGGGGATTTCGACCTGAGGCAGGCCGCCGGTGCGCTGGGCGGCAGCCGCATCCTTGGTGACGCCGTCAGCCACTACCTCAGCCACCTGAGCGGCCGCACGGCCATCGCCTTCTGCTGCTCCATCGCCCACGCGCAAGCGGTGGCGGAAGCCTTCTCGGGGCGGGGCGTGGCCGCGGCCTCGATCGATGGCTCGATGGACACCCTGCAGCGGCGGCAGTTGCTGGAGCAGCTCGGCAGCGGTGAGCTGCAGGTGCTCACCAGCTGCAGCCTGATCGGCGAGGGGGTGGATGTGCCGTCGGTGGGGGGCTGCCTGCTGCTGCGGCCCACCCAGAGCCTGGCGCTGCACCTGCAGATGATCGGCCGCTGCCTGCGGCCCCAGCCCGGCAAGGAGGCGGTGATCCTTGATCACGTGGGCAACATCGAGCGCCTCGGCCACCACCTCGATGAGCAGGAATGGAGCCTGGAAGGGGTGCGCAGGCGCGAGCAGAGTAAGGCCCCCTCCGTGAAGACCTGCCCCGAGTGCTTCTGCGCCATGGCCAGTGCCGTCAGCCTCTGCCCGGAATGCGGCCACCAGTTCCGGCCGGAGAAGCGCCAGCTGGTGACGGTGGCCGGCGAACTGAAGGAAGTGAACCAGCAGGAACTGCGCCGCCTGCGCCGCCGCGAGCAGAGCCAGGCCCGCACGGCGGAGCAGCTGGAGGCCCTGGGCAAGCAGCGCGGCATGAAGAACCCGAAGGGCTGGGCCCGGCATGTGATCGCCAGTCGCCAGACCCGCGGCCAATGGGGGCTGCTGGCATGAGCGAGCAGGAGCTGCAGCAGCGGATCCGGCTGGAGCTGGGCCGCGGCCCGGTGCGGCTGTGGCGCAACAACGTCGGCGCCCTGCGCGATGAACGGGGCCGGCTGGTCACCTACGGACTGTGCAAGGGCAGCAGCGATCTGATCGGCCTGAGCCAGGTGGTGATCGGTCCCGAGCACCTCGGCCAGACCCTGGCGGTGTTCTCCGCCCTTGAGGTGAAGACCACCAGGGGGCGTATCAGGGAGGAGCAGGAGAAGTTCCTGCAGCTGGTGCAGCAGCTCGGCGCCCGCGCCGGGGTGGTGCGCTCAATGGAAGAAGCCAGGCTCCTGCTCAGCGGCAGCGGCGTCTCGGCCTGAGCTCGATCCATCAGAGCAGGGACGAGCGGCCGGGCGCTGGGCAATGAGCACCCTGCGGCTGCGGCGCGCCAGGGTCTTTTCCACTTCTGGGACATTCCAGAGCTTCGCCGAGATCACCATCCCGGTCGATCCGATAGCCACGGGCGGACTGACTGCGACCACCTGTACGGGTTTCGTACACGTAGTAATAGGGACTGTTCCGCCCTGGGTGCAGCCGAATCCGGTAAGGGCAGGCAGCGAGGCGTAAGCGACAGGAGGCCTGCTGCAGAGCGCTACGGGGCCGCATCAACGCCTCCCCGTCTCACGAGACGAGACGCGTGGGAGATCTGTACCTAGGTACAGAAATGGGTCAAAAGGGGTCCGAAGAAGTCGTCTCGCGTCCCGACCTGTCGGATCTTGGCGATTCATGAGATCCAGCTCCCCAAGAGGGATCTGGAGCCAAAAACAGGCTGTGACTGGAATGGGTCGCCTGAGATTCGAACTCAGGACCAATCGGTTAAAAGCCGAGTGCTCTACCGCTGAGCTAGCGACCCGCGCCCGTTGGGCACCCAGGGAACGTATCACCCGGCGGTACCCCACTCCAAGGGGCGGGCGGCGCCGACAGCCCCAGCCATGCAGGCGCCGGCCGGATGGGGAGAATGGCTGCAGCAGCCCGGGCCGTGATGAGCAGCGATCCCTGGCCCGCAAGCTGGCCCGAGCCCGAGGTGCACCCGCAGGCCTGGGTGGCCGACTCGGCAGTGCTGATCGGCGATGTGCGGCTGGCGGCCGGAGCCAGCCTCTGGCCCACGGCGGTGGCCCGCGGCGACGTGTGCCCGATCGTGATCGGTGAGGGCAGCAACGTGCAGGACGGGGTGGTGCTGCACGGCGATCCCGGCCAGCCGGTGCTGATCGGCGCCGATGTGACCATCGGCCATCGGGCCGTGGTGCACGGGGCCACCCTGCAAGACGGCTGCCTGATCGGCATCGGCGCGGTGGTGCTGAATGGCGTCACGGTGGGAGCGGGTGCTCTGGTGGCCGCCGGCGCTGTGGTCACGAAAGACGTGCCGCCCGGAGCCCTGGTGATGGGCGCCCCGGCCAGCGTGAAGCGTCAGCTGAGCCCGGAGGCCATCGCCGAACAGCGCCAGCACGCCCGCCGCTACCGCCAGCTGGCCATGGCCCACGCCGGCCGGGTCTGAACCGGGCGGCGCCCGTGGCTTGATTGCCGATCGCTGCAACCGGCTGCCATCGGGGGGCGCAGCCGCCCTGTGGTCCTTAAGATCGGCCCACCTTGATCTGCCCTCCCATGGACGCACGGCTGGTGCTGGTTGCCGCTCCGATCCTTCTGGCCGCCGGCTGGGCCGTGTTCCACATCGGCCGTGCCGCCGTGGGTCAGCTGCAGATGTTCATCAAGCGTGGTCGGGCGGCCTGATGGTGCTGGTGATCGGTGCCGGTCTGGCCGGCACTGAAGCCGCCTGGCAGATCGCCCGGGCTGGCATTCCGGTGCGGCTGGTGGAGATGCGGCCGGTGCGCCGCTCACCCGCCCACCACAGCAGTGAATTCGCCGAGCTGGTGTGCAGCAACAGCTTTGGCGCCCTGAGCAGCGATCGGGCAGCCGGTCTGCTGCAGGAAGAGCTGCGGCGCCTCGGTTCGCTGGTGATCGGCACTGCCGACCAGCACGCCGTGCCCGCCGGCGGCGCCCTGGCCGTGGATCGCGGTCGCTACAGCGCCGCACTCACGGCTGCCCTGGAGCAGCACCCGCTGGTCACGGTGGAGCGGCGCGAGCACACCGAGCTGCCCGGCCCCGGCGAGATCGCGGTGCTGGCCACCGGTCCGCTCACCAGTGAGCCCCTGGCCGAGCAGCTGCGGGCCTTCACCGGCCGGGCCGACTGCCACTTCTTCGATGCCGCCAGCCCGATCGTGGAGGGCGAGAGCATCGATCTTTCGGTGGCCTTCCGCGCCTCGCGCTACGACAAGGGCGACGCCGATTACATCAACTGCCCGATGAACAAAGAGCAGTTCCTCGCCTTCCGTGAGGCGCTGCTGGAGGCCGAGCAGGCCGAACTCAAGGACTTCGAAAAGGAGAACGCCACCTTCTTCGAGGGCTGCCTGCCGATCGAGGAGCTCGCCCGCCGCGGCGAAGACACGATGCGCTACGGCCCGCTCAAGCCGATCGGCCTGTGGGATCCCCGCTGGGGCGATGTGAACGACCGGGAGGTGCGCCGCGCCAACCGCGCCTATGCCGTGGTGCAGCTGCGCCAGGAAGACAAGGACGGCCGCCTCTGGAACCTGGTGGGCTTCCAGACCAATCTGAAATGGGGTGAACAGAAGCGGGTGCTGCGCCTGATCCCGGGCCTGGAGAACGCCGAATTCGTGCGCTTCGGCGTGATGCACCGCAACACCTTTCTGGAATCGCCCCAGTTGCTCGATCCCACCCTGCAGTTCCGCAGCCGCCCCAGCCTGCTGGCCGCAGGCCAGATCACCGGCACCGAGGGCTATGCCGCGGCGGTGGCCGGCGGCTGGCTGGCCGGCACCAACGCCGCGCGGCTGGCCCGGGGCCTCGAGCCGATCAGCCTGCCGCCCACCACCATGATCGGCGCCCTCACCCACTTCATCGCCGAGGCCCCCACCGCGAAGTTCCAGCCGATGCCCCCCAACTTCGGCCTGCTGCCCGAACTGCCCGAGCGCATCAAGGGCAAACGCGAGCGCTACGGCGCCTATCGCGATCGGGCCCTGGCGGATCTGGGTCGCTTCACCGGTGGCGCGCCGACAGCCGTCTGCGAGCCGGCCCTGGCCTGAGTGTCGATGCCGGGCGAGGCAGCTTCCTAGGGTCGCGCCTTCTCGCTTGTCCGCACCGGTGACCGCCAGCCCCTGGGACGTGATCGTGATCGGCAGCGGCATCGGCGGTCTGGTGACCGCTAGCCAACTGGCCGCCAAGGGGGCGAAGGTGCTGGTGCTGGAGCGCTACCTGATCCCGGGGGGCTCGGGCGGCAGTTTCAGGCGTGAGGGCTACACCTTTGATGTGGGGGCCTCGATGATCTTCGGCTTCGGCGAAAAGGGCCACACCAACCTGCTCACGCGCGCCCTGGCCGATGTGGGCCAGCACTGCGACACGGTGCCCGACCCGGCCCAGCTGGAATACCACCTGCCCGGCGGGCTGAATGTGGCGGTGGCCCGGGACTACGAGCAGTTCCTGGCCGACCTCACCGCCCTGTTTCCCCACGAGGCCAAAGGCATCCGCGCCTTCTACGACACCTGCTGGCAGGTGTTCAACTGCCTCGATGCGATGCCGCTGCTCTCACTCGAGGATCCGGCCTACCTGGCCAAGGTGTTCTTCCGGGCGCCGCTGGCCTGCCTGGGCCTGGCCCGCTGGCTGCCCTTCAACGTGGGCGATGTCGCCCGCGCCCACATCAAGGATGAGCAGCTGCTGCGCTTCATCGACATGGAGTGCTTCTGCTGGAGCGTGATGCCGGCCGACCTCACGCCGATGATCAACGCCGGCATGGTGTTCTCCGATCGCCATGCCGGCGGCATCAACTACCCCAAAGGCGGCGTGGGGGTGATCGCCGAGAAGCTGGTGGCCGGCCTGGAGAGCCATGGCGGCGCCATCCGCTACGGCGCCCGCGTGACCCAGGTGCTGATCGAGGGCGAGGGCTCCTCGGGCCAGGCAGTCGGCGTGAAGCTCGCCAACGGGGAGCAGCTGCATGCCCGTCGGGTGGTGAGCAACGCCACCCGCTGGGACACCTTTGCGGGTGAGGGCTCCCAGATCCGGCCGCTGGTGGATGCCGAGCACACCCCCAGGGCCGAAACCACCTGGCGGCGCCGCTACAAACCCTCGCCGTCGTTCCTGTCGCTGCACCTGGGCATCGATGCCCAGGTGGTGCCCGAGGGCTTCCACTGCCACCACCTACTGCTGGAGCGCTGGGAAGACATGGAGGCCGAGCAGGGGGTGGTGTTCGTCTCGATGCCCACCCTGCTTGATCCCTCCCTGGCCCCTGCCGGGCGCCATATCCTCCACACCTTCACCCCCAGCTCGATGGAGCACTGGCAGGGGCTCTCGCCGTCGGCCTACCGAGCCAAGAAGGAGGCCGACGCCGCCCGGCTGATCGCGCGGCTGGAGGCGATCCTGCCGGGGCTGAAAGACGCCATCCGCCACCAGGAGATCGGCACCCCCCGCAGCCACCGCCGCTTCCTGGGCCGCATGGGCGGCAGCTACGGACCGATCCCGGCCCTGCGTCTGCCGGGCCTGCTGCCGATGCCCTTCAACCGCACCGGCCTGCAGGGCCTCTACTGCGTGGGCGATTCCTGCTTCCCCGGCCAGGGCCTGAACGCGGTGGCCTTCAGCGGCTTCGCCTGCGCCCACCGCATCGGCGCCGACCTGGGCCTCAACCCCTACGCGCTGCCGGCCTGAGACCTGTGGGCACCTGGCTCGGGCAGGGCAACAGGGCTCCAGGTCACGCTGCTGGAGAGCAACTCCATAGCCTGAGGGCACCGCTGATAACCGCAATGGCGCCCGAGCCCCAACCCAGCTCCGCCGAACTCGCCCGCTACCTCGAGCAGCGCGGCGAGCTGAGCAAGCCCTGGATGCTGATGCAGCTGCGCCTCACCAAGCTCAAGGAGGCCAAGGACAGCATGGATCCCCAGGAGTATCTGCAGCGCCTGCAGGAAGCCCATGCCGACCTGATGCGCCTGGGTGAGTTCTGGAAGGGACGCGAGCGCGAGGTGTTCGCCGGGTCGTACAGCCCCCCCACCCTGATCGAACCGCTGCCCGGCTCCCCCGACGACCGGTGAGCCTCCCCGCCGACACGGCCGCGGCCGCACCCCCCAACCGCGAACCCGGCGAGCGCTTCCCCATGGCGCCGCTGATCCGCTTCACCCTGGTGGGCCTGTATCTGGCCCTGGCCGCCCCCCTGCCCTGGCTGGCGCCGCCCGGACTGCAGGCGGCCCTGTGGCTGGCACTGACGGCAGGCCTGGCACTGGTGTGGGCCGCCACCAGTGAGCAGGTGGAGCTCAGTGCCAGCGGCGTGCGGGTAGGCCATCCCGCCTGGTGCGGCTGGCTGCTGCGCCGGGGCTGGCAGCTCCCCTGGAGCGCGATCGAGGCGATCACCCCGGTGGCCACCAGCCAGGGGGGCCGGGTGTTCTACCTGCGCAGTGGGGATCAGGCCTTCCTGCTGCCCCAGCGGATTGCCGGCTTCGAGGCGTTTCTGGGCCGCCTGTCGCGTGAAACGGGTCTCGACACCAGCACCATCGGCCGGATCAGCCCGCCCTGGACCTACCAGCTGCTGGCCGGGCTCAGCGGCGCCATGCTGCTGGGCGAACTGGCCTGGGGCCTCAGGAGTGGGATAGGGAATTGATGGGGGTGGCGGCAGAGCCGGTGTCGGGCAGGCCGTCGTCGTGCCCATCGGGCAGGTTTTCCAGACTGAAGCGATAGCCCTGCTGGCGCATCGTCTCGATGCCACCCCCTTCGCCCAGGCCGGCCTGCTCGAGCTTGCGGCGCAGAGTGAGCACCTGAGTATCCACCGAGCGGGGCCCACCGCTGAAGGGCGGCCAGGCCATGCGCAGCAGTTCCTGGCGGCTGCGCACCACACCAGGCGGCATCAACAGGGCACAGAGCAGGGCGAATTCCCGCGGGCTGAGCTCCACCGGCTGGTCGCGCAGGGTCACCTGACGCAGCAGCACGTGCACCTCCAGGGGACCCACGCAGACCCGCTCCTGCAGGCCGCTGCCGCTGCGACGCAGCAGGGTGCGACAGCGGGCTGCCAGTTCCTCGAGGCCAAAGGGCTTGCGCAGCACGTCGTCGGCGCCGGCATCCAGCAGGTTCACCACCGGCTCCGAGCCGGTGCGGGCCGTGAGCACCATCACCGGGGCGCGCAGCTGGGCCGCCAGGCGCAGGGCACTGCTCTCATCAAGCAACTCGGCACTGATCAGCAGATCGGGGCCCTGCTCGGCGCACACCTCCAGGGCCTCGCGGGCGGTGGCCACGGCCGCCGCCAGGTGTCCGTCCTGGCGCAACCGCTGGGCGAGCACGGTACGCAGGGTGGCATGGGGCTCCACCACCAACACCCGCTTGGGCGGATGGCCGATCTGGGCTGGGGCGGCGTGGACCATGGGCACAGACCCTGTGCACCCCCAAACTAAGGGGCACGAACCGGCCTACGTGTATCAGCAGCTGCCTTTCGCAACCGGCCCACTGGTGTACGGCCCACCCGGGGAGGGGTCGCGACAGGCCACGGTGAAGGCCAGAATGAAGCCACGATTGATCCGGCCATGACTGCGCTCCAGAACCCGGAGGCGATTCGTCACTTCCAGTCGCTCTGCGATGCCTGCCAGGAGCTGGCCAACCGCTACCACGGCCCGGGCGAGCTGCGGCTGTATGCCGATGGCTACCTGCACGCCCTGAGGCGCACCGCCGTGCTCGACCCGATCAGTCAGCGGCGGCTCGAGGAGCTGGTGGATCGCTGGATCCTCGATCCCTCCAGCTTCCTCGGCCCCGGCGGCGACCCCAGCACCCTCTACGAAACCGGCCGCAACTGAAGCTTCAGCTGGCGAGGGCCACTTCCAGCGTCTCGCGCAGTTCGCCGGAGTTGTACATCTCGATCAGGATGTCGGATCCGCCCATGAATTCCCCCTTCACGTACACCTGGGGGATGGTGGGCCATTCCGAGTAATCCTTGATGCCCTGGCGGATCTCCATGTCGGAGAGCACGTCGAAGGTTTCGAACGGCACGCCGAGCGAGTGCAGGATCTGCACCACGTTGTTGGAGAAACCACACTGGGGCATCAGCTTGCTGCCCTTCATGAACACGAAGATCGGGCTGCTGGCGATGAGCGCCTCAATGCGCTCGCGGGTGCTGAATTCCATGAATAACGGGCTGATTGACGTGGAACGGGATGAAAACCACCCCCTCAGACGGGAGTGGCAGTCTGCAGGGCCAGGGCGTGGATGGCCTCGCTGGCCAGTTCCTGGCGCAACGCGCCGTACACGAGCTGGTGCTGCTTGATGCGACTGAGGCCGTCGAAGGCGGTCGACACCACCTTCACCTGCAGGTGGTCGCCACCGCCGGTGAGGTCTTCCACCTCCACGGCGGCGTCGGGAAGAGCGCGGCTGATCGCCGCCTTCACCTGGTCGGGATGCACCATCAAAGGGCCATGGACTGGGCGGAATCTAGGGGTGCCCCAGCCTCCGCTGGAGACCTTCAACCCCAGGCTGGCGACCTCACTTGGAGGGCACTGCCGCGTTGTAAGGAGTGGCGGCGAAGCCGATCTCCACCAGGCTCTGGTAAGCCTTGCGACCGGTCTCGCTGGCCGGGGTCATCACCTTCACCACCTCCACCAGCAGGGGCACGGCAACTTCCGGCTGGTTCTGGCGGCGGAACACGGCCGCCAGACGCAGGTTGGCCTCCGACAGCAGCTCCAGGGCCTCGCGCCCCTTCTGGTCCATCTCCCGTGGGATGCGGGCATCGAGACCGCGGAACGAGCCGCTGAGATCGCGGTAGAAGCCCAGCAGCTTGCGGCAGTAGTCGCGGGCCTGGTCGTAGAGACGACGGGCCTCCTGAAGGTTGCCGCTCGCCGCCGCCGCATCACCGCGAGCCAGCAGGTTGCGCACGGCCGCGAGGTTGAGGGGGCTGTTCGACGACTCCAGGGCCCGCTGGGGATCCTGCTGGGCCAGCGAGGCCGAGCTGAAGGCCGGTGCCAGTGCCGCTGCCATGGCCAGGGCGCAGCCCAGAGCCACAGGACGGGTGAACAAGGGGAGCCTGGGCACTGGCGAGGCAATTAAGATTCAGCCCGACTTTAGGGCCGGCCTCAGGGTCGGCATGCCTGCACCAGCAGTGGGTCGAGGGCCCGCTCGGCCCGCCGCTCCTCCACCGCCATCGCCGCGGCCAGCTCCTGGGTGAAGGCGATCGCGGCGTGTCGTCCAGCACCCTCGGCCGGCTGGGCGATCTGCAGCGGCGGGCCAATGCTCAGTGCCGCCCGATCCAGGGGCCGGGGCCAGGCATGGCCATAGGCGATGCCCACAGGCAGCACCGGCACCGCCACCCCCTTGCTGGCCGCCATCAGGGCCAGCCGGGCCAGCCCCTGGTGGAGGCGCAGACCGTCGCCATGATGGGCGTGTTGGCGGCGGATCTGGCCCTCCGGAAACACCACCAGCTGCTCGCCCGCCGCCAGCAGATCGAGGGCGAAGCGCAGGGTGATCAGGGAGGGGCGCGACTGATTCACGGGAAAGCAGCCGAGCCGGTGCAGCAGCCAGCCCTGCAGCCCGCGCATCTCATCGAGCGTGACCATGAAGCGGCAGTCGCGGCCGGTGACGCGACGCCCGGCGGCATGGGGCAGCAGCAGGGCATCCCAGCGGGCCTTGTGGGTGGGTGCCAGCAGCACCGGCCCCTGGGCCGGCAGCCACTCCCGGCCCAACACGGTGATGCGGCGGAAATAGGCCGGCAGCACCAGATCCTGGGTCACCAGCATCGCCAGCGGGGCCAGCCAGGGGCTGAAGCCGGTGCCGAGCCCCCGCTCGCGCCGCTCCAGCCCAGCCGCCACATCCGGCGCTGCGATCGATCCAGCGGCTGCCGGTTCGGGCGGTGTCGATCGCGCCACTGGCGACCTCAAGAATGGACTGGTTTCCACTTGTTGGACGCTAGGGAGCAGAGCACCCTTCAGCCGGCGGAGGCAGGCAGTTGCCGGAGCGGCGCAGACCGTCGCCGCCACGCTCCATAGGATCCGCACACCTGTCCTGCCGCCATTCCAGCCGCCATGGCCAGCCTCGGCGTCAACATCGACCACATTGCCAATGTGCGCCAGGCCCGCCGCACGGTGGAGCCCGACCCCGTCACCTACGCCCTGCTGGCCGAACTGGGCGGTGCCGACGGCATCACCGTGCATCTGCGCGAAGACCGGCGCCACATCCAGGACCGCGACGTGGAGCTGTTGCGGGCCACCGTGCGCAGCCGCCTCAACCTGGAGATGGCCGCCACCGCCGAGATGGAGGCGATCGCCCTGAGGATCCGGCCCGACATGGTGACTCTGGTGCCGGAGAAGCGCCAGGAGGTGACGACCGAGGGAGGCCTGAACGTGGCCGGCCAGCAGGAGGCCCTCACCGCCCTGGTGGGCAAGCTGCAGGGAGCCGGCATCGCCGTGAGCCTGTTCGTGGATGCCGATGCCCCCCAGCTGGAGGCCAGTGCCGCCACCGGGGCCCGCTGGGTGGAGCTGCACACCGGCACCTACGCCGAGGCCGGCTGGAGCGAGCAGCCGCGCGAACTGGCCCGACTCTGCGAAGGCAGCTTCATCGCCCGCAGCCTGGGCCTGCGCGTGAACGCCGGCCATGGCCTCACCTATCAAAACGTGGAGCCGGTGGCGGCGATCGAGGGGATGGAGGAGCTCAACATCGGCCACACGATCGTGGCCAGGGCATTGGCTGTGGGCCTGGAGCAGGCGGTGCGGGAGATGAAGGCGCTGGTCCAGAATCCCCGCCGCGACCCCCTCTTCGGCAGCCCCCGCCCATGACCACCTACCACTTCGTGGCCGCCAGCGAGCGCTTCCTCTGTGAGGAGGAGCCGCTCGAGGAGGTGCTGCGCGAGCGCGTGCGCAACTACGGAGAAACCGGCAAGGCGATCGACTTCTGGCTGGTGCACAGGCCCGCCTTCCTCGAAGCCCCGGAACTGGCAGCCCAGGTGGCCTCGGTGCCGCGCCCTGCGGCGGCGGTGATCTCCACCGATGAGAAGTTCATCACCTTCCTCAAGCTGCGGCTGGAATTCGTGCTGCAGGGTCGCTTCGAAGCCCCCAGCGGCAGCATCAGCGACCCGCTGGCCAGCGCCGCCTGAACCGGCAGAGACTCAGAGCAGAGACTCAGAACAGACCCAGAAACTTGCGACGGCCAGCCTCGCCTTCATCCGGGCGGCCCTGGCCGCCGTCCTGCTGGTAGCGGGGCTTGTTGTCGCCGATCGTGAGCACCGCCTCCTTGTTTTTCCACCACACCCAGTCGCGGATCGGCGGGGTGTTGGCCAGTTGCTCACGGGTGAGCCCGAGGCCGAGCTTCGCAGAGGCATCCAGCAGCACGTCGAGCATCTCCTCGCCGTTCTGGCAGCGGGCCAGGGCCTCATTGGTGCGCCTGGCGCCGTTGAGGGCCTTCACCAGGGCATTGATCCGCTGGCTCACCGGCAGCGACTGCAGATCCATGGCACCCATTGCCTTCTGGTGCGACCGTACCAGCGCTGTTCGGCTCCGGGGGCTGACAAGCCGCGGTTTGAAAGGCAAGACTGGATGCAACGCGACGGACCGATGACGTCCCCCTCACGTCCCAGCCACCATTGGGTGATCGGGGACGTTCATGGCTGCGCCGATTCCCTGCGGGCCCTGGTAGCACTGCTTCCCAGCCACGATCGGCTGGTGTTGTGCGGGGATGTGATCAATCGGGGCCCCCGCATCGTGGAAACGATGGAGCTGGCCTGGACCCTGGTGACCAGTGGCCGGGCGGTGTGGCTGCAGGGCAACCACGAGGCCGATCTGGTGCGTGCACTCCACCAGGGCAACTGGCAGGCCCAGCGCGCCCTGGCCGGCTGCGACACCTACCGCCAGCTGGGCGACCGCCAGAGCCGCCGCTGGCTGGAACGCCTGGAGCAGCTGCCGCTCACCTACCAGGGTGAGGGCTGGCTGGCCACCCACGCAGGCTTCGATCCCCACACCTGGGAGCCCGATCTCAGCATCCGCACCCCGTTCTGGCAGTCGTACGACGGCCGCTTCGGCACCGTGGTGATCGGCCACACACCAGGCCACGAGGTGCGCCGACTCGGTCACATCGTGATGGTCGACACCGGCGCCTGCTACGGCGGCGAACTCTCCGCCTACTGCCCGGAAACGGACGCGGTGCGCTCCGTGCCAGGGCTGCGCCCCTTCGCCGACGACGACCTTGCCTGCCCCGGAAGGGTCACAACCCCGGCCTGGCCCGTGGGCCTGGAAGCACAGCTGGCTCGCAGCCTGACCTGAACGGTTACTACAGAACGGTCACCACCGAACTCTCTCCAGCCGAGCCCCTGAGCCGAGCCAGCCTTGCTCACCGTTTATCGCAGCAACCGCGCCGAGCTGCTGGCCCAGGTGCTTGCCACCCGACTGCGGTTGGAGCCACCGAGCCCGTTGGAACAGATCCAGGTGGTGGTGAACACCTGGCCCACCAGCCGCTGGCTGGGGGAACAGATCGCTCTGGGGATCAGCGATCCGGCCGATCTCCCCGGTGGCGGCATCGCCGCCAACCTGCGTTTTCCCTTTCCCGCCAGCCGGCTGCGCCAGCTTGTGGATCAGCTGCTGGCCGGCGAAGCGGCCACCGCTGAGGACTCCACCTCAGCGGTGGGGGCCGACCCCTGGCGCGCCCAGAACCTGGTGTGGCCGGTGCTTGAGATGCTTCCTGCCCTCCTGCAGGCGCCTGAAGCCGCACCGCTGCGGCATTGGCTGGAGCGGCGCGGAACCGATCGCCACGTGCTGGATGCGCCGCTGTGGCAGCTGGGCCGTGCCATCGCCGACGCCCTCGACGACTACGGCCTCTACCGCCCCGCCATGCTGGAGGCCTGGCTCCAGGGCCGCGACCTCGACGCTGCCGGCCAGCCCCTCGCCGAGTCCCTGCGCTGGCAGCCCCTGCTGCTGCGGCAGCTGGCGGAGCGGCTGGAGCCACTGCCGTTCGGCCTGCGGGCCCGCAGGGCGATCGCCCTGCTGCAGCAGGCCCCCCCCCCGGTCCAGCCTGGAAGCACAGGGGGACAGCCCCTGCGCCTGTTCGGTCTCAGCAGCCTGGCGCCGGTGCAGGTGGAACTGCTCCAGGCCCTCTCGCAGCAGATGGCCGTGGAGCTCTACATGCTCACCCCCTGCCGCGATCTCTGGCAGCGCCACGACGCCCGGGCCGGTGAACCGCTGGGCAGCGACTGGCTGCTGGCGGTGCCGGGCCTGGAGGCGCGCTTCGGGCGACTGGGCGCGGAGTTCCAGCAGCTCCTGGAGGCCAGCGGCGACACCCAGCCGGGCGCATGGCACGACCATGACGCTTTTTTTCTCCCCGCCAGTGCCGCCAAGGGGCGAGCACCGACGCTGCTGGAGCAACTGCAGGAGCAGCTGGCCACGGGAGCGCATCAGCAGGCCCTGCAGCGCTCCCCCACCGACAGCTCTCTGGAGTTCCACGCCTGCCCGGGCCGGCTCAGGCAGCTGCAGATCGTGCGCGACCGGCTGCTCCAGCTGCTGGCCGCCGATCCCGAGCTCGAACCGCGCGACATCCTGGTGATGACGCCCCAGGTGGAGGCCTTCGCGCCCCTGGTGGGGGCGGTGTTCGGCGACAGCGCAGCCACCGGCGTGGCGCTGCCCTGGCGCCTCACCGACCGCAGCCAGCAGTGCGAAGCCGGAATCAGCCAGGGCCTGCTGGCCCTGCTGCAGCTGGCCGGTGAGCGGCTCACGGCCACCGCTTTGGAGGCCCTGCTCGGCTGTGCGCCCCTGCTGATCCACCAGGGAATCGACCCGGGCGAGGCCGGCGAGATCACGGCGTTGCTGCAACGCAGCGGCTTCCGTTGGGGCCTCGATGGCCGCGCCCGCAGCGGCGACCCGCGCCACAGCCTGAGCTGGGCGATCGACCGGCTGGTGCTGGGCCTGGTGATGCCCGAAACACCGGGGCTGGCCCCGGCCGAAACGGCACCGCTGGCGATGCCCGGAAGCCTGGAGCAGCAAGGGCGCTGGCTGGCGCTGTTGCGGCAACTGCAACAGAGCCTGCGCTGGCTTGAGCAGGAGCGCAGCGTGGCCGACTGGGTGAGCGGTCTGCGGGAGCAGCTGGTGGCCCTGTTCGGCGATGGCGGCGAGCGGGCCTGGGAGCTGCAGAGCCTGCAGGCGGTGCTGGCCGACTGGAACGCCATCGCCGGCGCCAGCCCACTGCGGCTGGAGGCGCCGGTGGTGGCGGACGTGCTGGCGGAGCGGCTGAGCGAGGGCAGCGGCCGCTTCGGCCACCGCTCCGGTGCGCTCACGATCAGCGCCCTGGAGCCGATGCGCGCCATCCCTCACAAGGTGGTGGTGCTGATGGGTCTCGATGCCGGCGCCTTCCCGCGCCAGCGCCAGCGCCCGGGCTTCCATCTGCTCGAGCAGCAGCGCCGCCTCGGCGATCCGAGCAGCGGCGACCAGGACCGCTACGTGCTGCTTGAGAGCCTGCTCTCCGCCCGGCAGCACCTGCTGATCAGCTGGAGCAACCGCGACGAGCGCACCGGCGAAGCGCAGGAGGCTGCGACGCCGGTGCGCCAGTGGCTTGATCTGCTGGCACAGCAGCTGAAGTGCCCGCTGCCCCTGCGCGAGCACGCCGCCAGTCCGCTGGAGCGTCGCAACTTCCTGCCGGAGCCCCCCTGGCCGGCCGCCAGCTGCGACCAGCGCCTGCTGCAGGCCCGCCGTCAGCTCGAGCAGGCCCCCGAAGCGGCCGTGCAGGGCCTCGCCTGGCGGGAACCGGAGCCAGAGCCGGAGCCAGAGCTGAGCGGCAGCGACCCAGGCGGCGGGGCAGGCACCAGGGCAGGCCGCAAGAGCGAAGCGCTGGATGCGCCCAGCACCCCGAGCGAAGCCTGGGCCGACCTGCGCGCCTGGATCGAAGCCCCCCAGGCCCGCTGGCTGGAGGAGCGGGGCCTGCGGCCACGCGAGTGGGACGAGCCGGTGCGCGACCTCGAGGATCTCCGGCTCGATGAACGCAGCCGCGCAGCCCTGCTGCGGGCGCAGCTCGATGGCGACGGTCTGCCGCCGCCGGAGCTTGATCCCGACTGGGCCGCCCTGGAGCGGGGCCGCGGCGTGCTGCCGCCCCTGGCCGCCGGCGAGCTGGAGGTGATTCAGCTGCAGCAGCGCTGGCGGTCGCTGCAGGCGTGTCTGGCGCGGTTGGGGCCGGCCCGCCAGGAGGCGGCCAGCTGGCAAGGGCTGGAGGCGGTGCTGCCCTGGCGGGGCCGCCAGCTGGTGCTCGCCCACACCGGCAAACCCCGCTGCCGCCAGCGGCTGCGGCTGTGGCTGGAGCTGCTGCTGGCGGCCGCCGCCGGCCAGGCGCCGGCCAGCGGTGCCCTGGTAGGACGCGACAAGCAGCGCTTCCGCCTGGTGGAAGAGTTCTCGGCCCCTCCGCCCAGCCGCGCCGCCGAGCTGCTCGAGCAGCTGCGCCAGTGGCGCAACGAGCACCGCGTCACCTGTTGGCCCCTGCCTCCGGAAACAGGCTGGGCCTACGCCGCCGCCGAAACAGCCAGACCCGGCCAGGGCAGGGGCTGGAGCAAGGCGAAGGACGCCTGGGAGGGTGGCTTCCAGGGCCGTGGCGAACGGCAAGACGCGGTTCAGGCCCTCTGCTTCGGCAGCGACCAACCCCTGGTGGCACTGCTCACTCCCGAGCTGGAGCAGCTCGCCCTGGAGCTGCACGGGCCCCTGCTCGAGCTCAGGCAGGAGCTGAAGCCATGAACCTGCCGCCGTTCGAGCCCAACGGCATGCCGCTCAGCCCGGGCATCCGGCTGCTCGAGGCCAGCGCCGGCACGGGCAAGACCTTCGCCCTGGCCCATCTGGTGCTGCGGCTGGTGAGCGAGGGGCCGCGGCCACTGGCGATCGAGCAGCTGCTGGTGGTCACCTTCACCGACGCCGCGGCCGCCGAGCTGCGCGACCGCATCGCCCGCCGCCTGCAGCAGGCCCTCGCTCTGCTGGAAGCCGCAGCTGGGGCCGCAGCTGCAGCGGCGGATCCAGCTGCGACGCCACCGCCGACGCCGACGCCCGCACCACCGGAGGATCTCGATCAGCCCCTGTCCGAATGGCTGGAGGCCCAGGGGCCGGCGCCTTCGCCGCTCCTGCGCGGCCGGCTGCTGCTGGCCCTGGAGCAACTCGATCGCGCCGACATCACCACGATCCACGGCTTCTGCCGCCGCACCCTGCAGCGCCAGTCGCTCGAGGCCGGGTTGGGACCGGATGTGGCACTGGAGAACGGCGCCGCCGAGCGCCGCGGCCAGATCGTGCACGACTACTGGCAGCAGCAGGTGCTGCCCCTGCCCGTCGAGCACCTGGCCGGCCTGATCAGCCGCGGCATCGATCCCGACAGGCTGGCCAGCGTGCTGCAGGCCCTCGACGGCGACCCGGCCCTGGAGCTCGATCCACTCCCGGGGACGGTGTTGCTGGAGCAGCCCCTGGCCGATCAGCTGCAGGCCCACTGGCTGGCGTGCTGGCAACGATTCGAGGTGCTCTGGCATCGCGATGCCGAGGCGCTGGAACACAACCTGGCCGCCAGCGCCAGCGCCGCCAAGGCGATCGGCAACGATTACCGCCCCTATCGGCTCAAACCCAAGCCCGACAAGCTCAACGCGGTGAGCGGCTGGCTGGCTGGCCTGGAGGGGCCGCCCGGCTACGAGGCGCTCCTGGAGGTGAAAGAGCTGCGCGAGTACTTCCACCCCGGCAGCGTGCAGAAGCTGGAAAGCGCCGCCCACCCCGACGGCGCCCGCCTCCCCCAGAGCGAGTTGCTGAAGGCGATCGCCGAGCTGGTGGATGGTCTGGCGGAGCTGCTGCTGCTGCACTTCGCCCACTGGGGCCGGGCCGAACTGGCGCGAAGGCGCGAGCGCAGCGGCGAGATGGGTTACGGGCAACTGCTCGAGCAGCTCGACCCCGGGGAGCAGGCCGACACCCCCCTGCTCAGCGCTGTGGCCGAGCGCTACCGCGCCGCCCTGATCGATGAGTTTCAGGACACCGACCCGATCCAGTGGCGGATCCTGCAGGGCGCCTTCGGCGGCGAGCCGCCCCGCCATCTACTGGTGATGGTGGGCGACCCCAAGCAGGCGATCTACCGGTTCCGCGGCGGCGAGCTGGCCACCTACCGCCTGGCCGCCGGTCAGGCCGAGGCGCGCTACGTGCTGGTGGAGAACCGCCGCTCCAGCGCCGGCCTGATCGCCGGCCTGAACGCGCTGATGCGCCCAGGTTTGGTGCGATCGGAGCTCGAGGTGCCCGAAGTGCTCTGCCGCGCCCGCGGAGAGCAGCTCACGCTGAAGGCCGATGAAGCGCCACTGCAGCTGCTGGAGCTGGAGCCGCTGCAGCTGGAGGCCCAGGTGGCGGCTTTCTGCCAGGGCCTGCTGGAGCGCAACCTCCAGCTGTGCAAGGGCGACAGCCGGCGGCCCCTGGAGCCGGGCGACCTCTGCCTGCTGGTGAACACCCACCGCGAGGCCGAGGCCCTGCGGGTTGTGCTGGAGCGCCGCGGCCTGCCGAGCCGGCTGGTGAGCCAGGGGGATGTGTTCGCCACGGAGGGGGCCCTGGCCCTGCAGCGGCTGCTCGATGCCCTCGCCGCCCCCGGCGATCCGGGCTGCCTGCGGCTGCTGGCCGCCTCCACCCTGCTGGGCTGGAAGGCCGAGCGGATTCGCAGCGCTACGCCCGAGGCCTGGGATCAGCTGGCGGAGAGCCTTGCCCGCCTGGCGGAGCGGCTGCCGCAACAGGGGCTCACAGCTGTGGTGGGACAGCTGCTCGGCAGCGACGCCCTGGCCCGGCTGGCCCTGCGCGGTCGGGCCCTGGCCGATCTGCAGCAGGCGGCGGAGCTGGTGCAGGAGCAGATGCACCGCCAGGGCCTGAGCACCGCCGCCGCGGCCGACTGGCTGCGCAACCTGCGCCTGCAGGAGGAGCGCGAGCTGCCCGATGCCCACCGCTGCCGCAGCGATGCCGCCGAATCGGCGATCGCCGTGGTGACCATCCACCGCAGCAAGGGCCTGGAGTATCCAGTGGTGATCTGCCCCAGCCTGTGGCGCGGCGGGCGGGTCACCCGCGGCGGCAGCACCTCGGTGGGCCGTCGCTGGCGGCCGCCCGGCAGCCTGCGCCCCCGCTTCGATCTCCACCTCAACCCCCACTGGGGCCCTGGCCGCGACGCCGCCCGGGAGCACGCCGAGGCCGAGCGTCAGGAGGCCGAACGCAAGGCCTATGTGGCCTGCACGCGGGCCCGCCACCTGCTGGTGCTGGGCTGGCCAGGGGCCGATCAGGCCGAGACGGGCAACCCGCTCAGCCCCTGGATTCACGACGAGGGGGCTGAGGACGGCCTGCGGACATTGCCGCTGCAACGGATCGATCCCGCTGCCCATCCGCCCGCGCAGCGGCGCTGGCGCCCCGGTCCACCCCGCGGGGAACTGGAGCTGGGGCCGCGGCCCGAACGCAGCCTCGACAGCCGCTGGGGCCGTGCCAGCTATTCCGCCTGGACCCACGGCAGCGCCGCCCTGCCACCGGAGGCGCGTGACGGGGGCCGCGACAGCGACGCCCTCAGCCGCGACGGCGAGGACACCGGCACTGACACCAGCCGCGACGACAGCAGCGGCAGTGAGCCGGCGCCAGCCGCCTGGCCGGCCCTCGGTCCCCTGGCCCGGTTTCCCCGCGGCGCCGCGCCGGGCGATGCGCTGCACCGCATGCTCGAGCAGATCAACTACTCCGCCCTGGGCGCAGGCCAACTGGAGGCAGCGCGGGCGGTGGTGATCCGCGAACTGGACCGGGCCGGCCTGGCGGCCGATTTAGTTGAGAGCGTGCTCACGGCATTGCAGCAGCTGGTGCACACCCCCCTGGGCGGTGAGCTGGGCAGCCTGCGCCTGGCCGATCTGGAGCCGGGAGGCTGGCTGAACGAGATGGCGTTCGACCTGCCACTGGCCGTCGCCCACCAGCGGCTGGTGCGCAGCAGCGGTCTGGCGGAGGTGTTCCGCCGCCACGACGGCGGGAGGTTCGGCAGCGGCTACGGCCGCCAGCTCCAGGGGCTGAGCGTGGCCAGCCGCGGCTTTCTCACCGGTTCGATCGATCTGGTGTTCCGCTGCGGCGAGCGCTGGTGGGTGGCCGACTGGAAGAGCAACTTCCTCGGCCAGCGCGACGTCCGGGGCACGGCACTGCGCTGCGGCCCGAACGACTACTCCGCCGCGGCGATGGAGCAGCTGATGGCGTCCAACCACTACCCCCTGCAGGCGCACCTCTACCTGGTGGCACTGCACCGCTACCTGGGCTGGCGCCTGCCCGGCTATGCCCCGGATCGCCATCTGGGCGGCTATGCCTACGTGTTTCTGCGGGGAGTGCCGGGGCCTGTGTTGAACGACCCCTGCGGCGACGTGCCCGGTGTGCTGGTGGAGCGCCCACCGCTGGCGCGGCTGCTGGCCCTCGATGCGCTGCTGCGGGAGGGCCAGCCATGAGCAGCCTGGCCCCGGCCCTGCTCGACAGCCTGCTGCGCCTGCTGCCTGCCCCCGCCGCAGCCGGCCTGGATCCAGCTGGCCGGCTCGCCCTGCAGCAGGTGATCACCGCCCTGGCCGCCGCCCTGGAGCGAGGGGAGCTCGGCCTCGATCTGGAGGGGCCTGCACCGTTCGACCTGGAGGCGCTGGGAGCGGCGCAAAACGGCGCCTCCAGCCCAGCCACCATCGACGTGTCCGCCGACTTGTCCAGCGACTGGCCCGCCGCCCAGCTGGCGGCGCTGGAGGCGTGCGGCTGGCTGGTGGATGCCGGCTCGCTCGAGGAGCGGCCCGAGGCGCCCGTGGTGCGCGCGGGGCGCTGGTTGCGCTGGCGCCGCTGGCACAAGCAGCTCAGCCACTGCATCGCGGGCCTGATCGAGCGGGGCCAGGCCGCCGTGCAACCTGCCGCCACCGCAAGCCAGGAACGCGAGGCCTGGGCCAGGGCGGCGGCGGCTGGCCTGGACCAGCACCAGAGCGCTGCCGTGCAGGCGCTGCTGGGGCAGCAGCTGGTGTTGCTCCGCGGCGGGCCAGGCACCGGCAAGACGTCCACCGTGGTGCAGATGCTGGCTGCCGCCCTGCGCCTGCAACCAGACCTGCGCCTGCACCTGGCTTCGCCCACCGGCAAGGCGGCGGCCCGTCTCGGTGCCGCCGTGGCTGAGGGGGCCACAAAACTCGAACCCAGCCTGGCCGCGTGCCTGCACAACCTGCCCTGCGGCACCCTGCACCGGCTGCTGGAGGCCCGGGGCGACGGGGCGGGCTTTCGCCGTGGGCCCGACCGGCCGCTGGATCTCGATCTGCTGGTGGTCGATGAGGTGTCGATGGTGGATCTGCCCTTGATGCAGGCCTTGCTGGCAGCCCTGCCGCAACCGGCACGGCTGCTGCTGGTGGGCGATCCAGACCAGCTGCCACCCGTGGGTCCCGGGGCCGTGCTGCTGGAGCTCTGCCGGCCCGAGTCGCTAGCGGCCCTCGGCCCTGCGGCGGTGGAGCTGCGCACCACCTACCGCAACGAGGGTGCCATCGCCGCCCTGGCCGCCGCGTTGCGCAGCAACGCCCTCCAGGGCGCCGAGCTGCAGATGGCCCTGCGCCCGCAGCTGGAGAAGCTCCAGCCAAACGACAACGTGCACTGGGTTGAGGCCCCGGCCGGGCGCCCGCCTGCCGATGTCCTATTGCGCCTGCGCGAGCACCAGCAGCGTCTGGCGGAGCTGGCGGCGGCCCTCGGCGGACTTGAGCCGCAGACCGGCCCCGCGGTCGACCCAGGTGCCGATGCCCTGCTCTGCGAACTGGAACAGCTGATCCTGCTCAGCCCGGTCCGCCAGGGGACCTGGGGGGTGGAGGGGGTGCAGAGGGCACTGCTGGGGGAGGCGCTGGCCGGCCCGGTGCAGCGCTGGCCACTGGGCACGCCCGTGCTCAACCGCCGCAACCTGCCGGAGCAGGAGCTGGCCAACGGCGACATCGGCGTGCTGGTGGCGGGCAGCGACGGCGGGCGACTGGTGCTGTTCCCCGGTGGCCGGCTGCTGCATCCGGCCCGGCTGGCGGGAGCGGAACCAGCCCTGGCCCTCACGGTGCACAAGTCGCAGGGCAGCCAGTACGGCGAAGTGCTGCTCTTGCTCCCCGCCGGTCGCCAGCTCGATGCCCGCCTGCTTTATACGGGCCTCACCCGCGCCCGAAGCAGGGCCCGTCTCTACACAACCCGAGCTGTCGGCGAGCCGTAGCCGCGGCCAGCCAACCTCTCTAGGGTCCGGGGCGCGCATGCGGTTGCCGCTCCATGGAGCATCGGCCCTGGGGCTGGTTTGAAACGCTGGGCGAGGGCCCTGGCTACCGGGTGAAGCGCCTCTGCGTGCATGCCGGCCAGCGCCTCAGCCGCCAGCGCCACAGGCACCGCTGCGAACACTGGGTGGTGGTGGGCGGCAGCGGGTTGCTCGAATGCGATGGCAACCTCAGCGAAGCCGCCGCCGGCAGGGAGCTGTTTATCCCGGTGGGGGCCGTGCACCGGGCCACTGCAGGGGATCAGGACTTGCTGATCGTGGAGGTGCAGCGCGGTGATCCGCTCAGCGAGAGCGACATCGAGCGCCTGGCTGACGACTACGGCCGGATGTAGCGGTGCTAGATTTTTGTTTCAGCCTTTTTCAAGGGCAGGGCAGTTCATCAGGTTTTCGGACCATCAGGTTCTCTGGCTATCCAGGCTTTTCTGGTTATTTCAGGCTTTTTCTGGTTGTCAAGGTCTCTGCCGGCCTGCGTTGAAGGACATCCACAGGCCCAGGCCTGAGCAGGCTCAATTTGACCTCCATGAATCAACCGTCCATCGACGGCACCCTGTCGTGCGCCCTTGTGAGCGATCCCGCCGTGCTTGAAGCCGGCATCGCCGACAGCCCCGAGCAGGACACAGTCACCAGCGGGCCGGCCTCGACTGAGCTCACAGCCTCCGAGCTCACGGCCTCCGAACCCACCGCGACTGACCGCACTGAGGCCGAGCTCACCCAGACCGAGCTCACCGCGGCAGCCCCTGCCTCAGGCTTCGCACGCTTCGGCTTTGCGCCCGAGGTGCTGAGCGCCCTCGATGCCATCGGCTACAGCGAGCCCTCGCCGATCCAGCTGGCCGCCATCCCCGAGCTGCTGCTCGGCCGCGACCTGGTGGGCCAGGCCCAGACCGGCACCGGCAAGACCGCGGCGTTTGCCCTGCCGATGCTGGCCCGCCTGGATACAGCTCAGCGCAAGCCCCAGGTGCTGGTGCTCGCCCCCACCCGCGAGCTGGCCCTGCAGGTGGCCGCTGCCTTCAACAGCTACGCCTCCCAGCTACCCGCCGTGCGCACGGTGGCGGTGTATGGGGGTGCCGATTTCCGCGAACAGATCCACCAGCTCAAGCGTGGCGCCCAGATCGTGGTGGGCACACCGGGCCGGGTGATGGACCATATGCGCCAGGGCACCCTCGACCTCTCCGAACTCCGGGCCCTGGTGCTCGATGAGGCCGACGAGATGCTGCGCATGGGCTTCATCGACGACGTGGAGTGGGTGCTGAGCCAGCTGCCCGAGCAGCGCCAGGTGGTGCTGTTCTCGGCCACCATGCCGTCGGAGATCCGACGCATCTCCCAGCAATACCTCCAGCAGCCGGCCGAGGTCACGATCAAACCCAAGGCGGCCGATGCCAGCCGCATCCGCCAGCGTTTCCTCACCGTGCCTGGCCCCCACAAGCTGGCTGCCCTGGAGCGGGTGCTTGAGAGCGAAAGCAGCGAGGGTGTGATCATCTTCGCCCGCACCAAGGCGATCACGCTCAACGTGGCCGAATCGCTCGAGGGTCATGGCTACGACGTGGCCGTGCTCAATGGCGATGTGCCCCAAGCGCAGCGCGAACGCACCATCGAACGACTCAAGAACGGCCAGGTGGATGTGCTGGTGGCCACCGATGTTGCCGCCCGCGGCCTCGATGTGGACCGCATCAGCCTGGTGATCAACTACGACGTGCCGTTCGACAGCGAGGCCTACGTGCACCGCATCGGCCGCACCGGCCGGGCCGGGCGCAGCGGCGACGCCATCCTGTTTCTTACGCCCCGGGAGCGCCGCTTCCTCGGCAACCTGGAACGGGCGGTGGGCCGGCCGATCGAGTCGATGGAGGTGCCCAGCAACGCCACCATTAATCAGAACCGTCTCGATCGCCTGCGCCAGCGGCTCACCACCACCCTGCACACCCCGAGTGCCAGCGAGGAGGAGCGGGCCCTGCTGGCGGAGATCATTCAGCGGGTGGCAGGCGAGCAGGGCTGCAGCGCCGAGCAGCTGGCCCTGGCTGCCCTGGAGCTGAGTCTGGCCGGCAAGCCCCTGCTGCTGCAGGGCCACGACGACTTCCAGAACCTGCGCAGCAGCGGCCGTGATGGGGCACGCGACTTCGGCCGCGACGGCGGCCGGGATGGGGCTGCGGGCGGCCGACGTCAGCGCTTCGAGCGCCAGGGCGAGCGGGGCGATCGTGGCGATCGATTCAGTGAGCGCAACAGCGGTCCCGAGGACCACATGGAGCGCTTCCGCGTTGAGCTGGGTTGGCGCGACCGGATCAAACCGGGCAACCTGGTGGGAGCGATCGCCAACGAGACCGGCCTCAACGGCAAGGCGATCGGGCGCATTCAGATCTTCGACACCCACTCCACCATCGACCTGCCCAAAGGCATGCCCGACGACGTGTTCCAGGGCCTGCGTCAACTGCGGGTGCTCAACAAGCCGATGCAGATCTCAAGGCTGCAGGGCTGAGCCAGCCCTGCAACAGCGGCGGGGAGGAATCCCAGGACCGGCCTAGGCACAAAGGCCGGTCACATCGCCAAGGGAGAGAGCGGTGATCTCGGTCACCGGCAGCTGCTCCACCGCCACCACCAGTGATGCGGCCACCTCCAGATTCTCGCTCTGCACCAGGCTCTGCAGCAGGTCGAAACGATCCTGGGGAGCCAGCTCACCGTCCTCGCACCAGGCGAGGCTCCAGGGGACAGGGGCCGTCATCGCAGGAAGGGCGGAGATCAGGGTTTGCTGACAATGGGACATTACCGGGGATCGCACCCCGATCCACACAGTTCCTTCCACTCCCCTTCACGCTTCTCCATGGAAGGCCACGCAGAGGGCATCCATGGGCCAGCCACGATCTATAGTGGCTTGGATTCATGACGTTAAGGCTCCCTGCGGAGCGTTCAGCTTTTCTGGCTTTACCACCCCTTCTGGTACTCCCGGTCTTTCTGGCAATCCCTAGGAACCTCTGCATCAGCGAATCAGTTCCAGGATTTGCATCACAATGACCATTTACGTCGGCAACCTCTCGTTTCAGGCTGAACGCGAGGACCTCGTCGATCTTTTCGGGCAGTACGGCGAAGTGCGCCAGTGCAGCCTTCCCCTCGACCGGGAAACCGGCCGCAAGCGTGGCTTCGCCTTCGTGGAGCTCGCCGACGACGCCGCTGAGCAGAAAGCCATCGACGACCTCCAGGACGTCGAGTGGATGGGCCGCATGATCCGCGTCAACAAGGCCACCCCCCGTGAAGGTGGCGGTGGTGGTGGTGGCGGCGGTCGCGGTGGCTACGGCGGCGGCAACCGCGGTGGCGGTGGCGGCGGCTACGGCGGTGGCGGCGGCGGCTATGGCGGTGGCGGCGGCGGCAACCGCTGGTGATCGCCCGCGCCCCCTTCCAGCCCCTCACCTGATCAGTCTTGCCTGATCAGCAGGAGCCATGGGCCCGGGTTGATTGCCGGCCCGGAGTCTTCCCTGGCCCCTTTTGTTCCTCGCCCCACTGGAGTGAACCGGTGGGGCTTTCCTGTGGCGATGCCCGCGCCGCGCTGCGCCAAGCTTCACGCTTCGCCACCGCAGCGCTGCCATGCCGCCGGCTCCCGCCCTGCAACGCCTGATCCGCACCCTGCGGCCCCACAGGCGCCAGGTGTGGCTGGCTGTGATCTGCTCGGTGCTCAACAAGCTGTTCGACCTGGCACCACCGGTGCTGATCGGCCTGGCGGTGGATGTGGTGGTGCAACAGGACACCGCCTGGCTCACCCGCTTCGGCGTGAGCACCGTGCCCGGCCAGCTGGCGGTTCTGGCGGTGCTGTCCTTTGTGATCTGGAGCGCCGAGTCGCTGTTCGAATACCTCTACGGCGTGCTCTGGCGCAACCTGGCCCAGACCGTGCAGCACGACCTGCGCCTCGAGGCCTACGACCACCTCCAGAAGCTGGAGATGGGCTTCTTTGAATCCAGCAGCAGCGGCCGGCTGATGGCCGTGCTGGGCGACGACATCAACCAGCTGGAGCGCTTCCTCGACCACGGCGCCAACGAGATCCTGCAGCTGCTCACCACCGTGCTGGCGGTGGGCGGGGCCATGGTGGTGCTTTCGCCCGGAGTGGCCGGGGTGTCGTTCATTCCGATCCCCGTGATCCTGTGGGGCTCGCTGCGCTTCCAGAAACGCCTGGCTCCCCGCTATGCCGCCGTGCGCGCGCAGGCCGGCGATCTGGCCAGTCGGCTCAGCAACAACCTTGGCGGCATGCTCACGATCAAGAGCTACACCGCCGAACCCTGGGAGCTGGAGAGGCTGGCGGAGCAGAGCCAGGCCTACCGGCTGGCCAACCGCCGCGCCATCCGCCTCTCGGCAGCCTTCGTGCCGCTGATCCGCTACGCGATCCTGTTTGCCTTTATCGCCATCCTGGTGATCGGCGGCCTGCAGGCCTGGCGCGGCGAGATCGCCACCGGCAGCTACGCCTTTCTGGTGTTCATCACCCAGCGGCTGCTGTGGCCGCTCACCACCCTGGGCCGCACCCTCGACGACTACCAGCGGGCCATGGCTTCCACCAACCGGGTGCTGGACCTGCTGGACACGCCGATCGCCATCCCCAGCGGCGAGCGGCCGCTGCCCCTCGCGCAGGTGAAGGGGGAACTCTGCTTCGACAACGTGTCCTTCGCCTACGGCGGCCGCGAGCCACTGCTGCGCCACTTCAACCTGGAGGTGCCCGCCGGCGGCACCATCGGCATCGTGGGTGCCACCGGCTCGGGCAAGAGCACGATCGTGAAGCTGCTGCTGCGGCTCTACGCGATCCAGGCCGGCAGCATCCGCCTGGATGGCATCCCAATCAGCGAGCTGCGCCTCGACGACCTGCGCCGCGCCATCGGACTGGTGAGCCAGGAGGTGTTCCTGTTCCACGGCACGGTGGCCGAGAACATCGCCTACGGCAGCTTCGACGCTCCCCGCACGGCCATCGAGCGAGCCGCCCAGCTGGCCGAGGCGGCCGTCTTCATTGAGGGGCTGCCCCAGGGCTACGACACGGTGGTGGGCGAGCGGGGCCAGCGCCTGAGCGGCGGCCAGCGCCAGCGCATCGCCCTGGCCCGCGCCATCCTCAAGAACCCGCCGGTGCTGATTCTCGATGAGGCCACCGCAGCGGTGGACAACGACACCGAGGCTGCGATCCAGCGCTCTCTCGATCTGATCACCGCCGAGCGCACCACCCTGGTGATCGCCCACCGGCTCTCCACCGTGCGCCATGCCGATCGGATCGTGGTGATGGACCGGGGCCGGATCGTGGAGAGCGGACGCCACGAAGAGCTGATCGCCGCCGACGGCGCCTACGCCAACCTCTGGCGCGTGCAGGAGGGCCTGCGCCAGGGTGAAGCCCTCAGCCTGTGAACGCCAGCTGAACTAGGTTGACCCCGATGAACAGCCCAGTGGCCCGGCGGCGCCGAAAGCGAGGCAAGCGAGGTCCGGTGCTGGTGGCCATCGTTGTAGGCCTGGGCGGCGGACTGCTGCTCTCACTGCCCCTTTGGCAGTGGATCGCCAGCAACCCCGGTCTGGGCAGCACGTCGGTCACCAATCCCTTCGCCGCCTGGACCGGCGTGGGCGACCAGGACATTCTCCTGCTGGGCACCGATGTGGGCGGCGGCAACACCGATGTGATCGCCAGCCTGCGGGTGGAGGGCGGCACCACGCGCATCATCCAGGTGCCGCGTGACACCTACATCGAGGCCGAGGGCTACGGGCCCCACAAGATCAATGCCCTTTACAGCCTCGGCGGCACCGACCTGGTGAAGCGTGAGCTGTCGCGCAAGCTGGGACGGCCGATCACCCACCACGTGGTGGTGAACCTGGCGGCGATCCGGCGCATGGCCGATGCCATCGGCGGCATCGAAGTAAACGTACCCAAGCGGATGTACTACGTCGATAACAGTCAGGGGCTCACCATCGATCTGCAGCCCGGCCCGCAGACCCTGAAAGGCCGCGATCTCGAGGGCTTCCTGCGCTTCCGCCACGATGAGCAGGGCGACATCGGCCGCATCGAGCGCCAGCAGATCGCCCTCCAGGCTCTGTTTCGCAAGCTCACCCGACCGGAGCACCTGGTGCGTCTGCCGGCCCTGCTGGCAGCGGCGGGCAAGGATCTCAAGACCGACCTGGGCCCGATGGAACTGGGTGGACTGATCACCGCCATGGGAACCACCGAGCTGAACACCAAGCGGCTGGGCGGCCAGCCGTTCATGCTTGACGGCATCAGTTACTGGGACGCCGAGTGGCCCCATGGCGATGAGGGCATGGGCGAAGCCGGGGGTGACGATGCGGGCCGAGGCCGCTACCAGGGGCTCTATTAGCGGTTCAACGCTGCTGCTGCCGCCCGTGCCATCACCGTGAACGCCGAGTTGCTGCGCAACACCCTGAAGCTGGCGGTAGCGGCCTTCATCACCGCCGCCCTGGCGGTGCATTTCGATCGCATCCAATACATCTGGTATCCGCTGATGGCGGTGGTGATCGTGGTTGACGACAACGACGATCACACCGTGGCAGCGGCCAGCAGCCGCATCCTGGGAACGGTGATGGGCGGCCTGATCACCTTTCTGGTGCACACGATCCTTGCCGGCTGGATCGGCGTGCTGGTGTCGCTGCTGGTGATGATCCCGGTGCTGCAGCTGCTCGGCTGGCAGAACGCCCTGGGCACCGCTGGCCTCACGGCTGTGATGTTCCTGATGATCCCCGGCCACGCCGCTCTCAACTGGGATTACGTCTTCAATCGCGGCCTGGACACCATCGTGGGCTGCGCAGTGGCAATCGTGGTGGGGCTGATGTTCTGGCCGCGCAGTGGCCTGGCTGAGCTCACGGCCGCCGACAGCGAGTTGCGCCAGCGACTGAACCGCCAGCTGGCGCACTACAGCGACTGGCTGGCCCGGCGGCGGGCGCGGCCCCTGCCGCTGGATCCGGCTCCCCTGAGCAGCACTCTGCAGCGCATGGAGCAACTGGTGGCCGTCGAGAGCCGCGGGCCCAGGCACCGGGTGCTCAAACGCAGCGGCTGGGAGCAGCGGCTGCGGCTCTGGCAGCTGGCCCAGCTGCACTGGATCGCCTGGGAGCGGCTGATGGCTGCCCTGCCCCAGGTGGAGAGCCAGCAGGCCGCCCTGCTGAGCCGGTCGGTCGCCGAGCTGCAACAGCAGCTGGGTGGCACGCCTGGCCCCACGCCTCCGCGCGATCCACGCCAATGGCACCAGCTCTCCCAACGGCTGCACCTGCCCCTGCTGCAGCTGCTGGCCCTGGCAGAGGAACTGCGTCCCCTGCATGCAGCCCTCGGCGGCTTGAACCGCATGGCGCCGCGATGAGCCAGCCCCAAGGCCTGCACAATGCCCTGCGCACCGCCCTCACCGCGGGGCTGGGCAATGGCTTCGCCAGCCTCTCCGGCCTGGAATTCAGCCAATACGTGGCCCTGGCGGTGCTGGCGGTGTCCAGCGGCACCTACGGCGCGGCCCTGGCCCTGGGGCGCCAACGCCTGCTGGGCACCGTGCTGGGTTCCCTGTTGCTGCTGATCGGCTATGAGGGCCTGCGCGGGGTCCCGCTGCCCCTGGCGATCGCGATCACCCTGGGGGCCCTGCGCCTGCTGGGCGGCCTGCTGCAGCTGCAGGTGGGCTACAAGGTGGGCGGGATGATCATCGTGATGGGCTGGCTCGTGCACGAGGGCGGCCTGGCCACCTGGATCCCGATCCGCTTCTTCTGGACCAGCTTCGGGGTGCTGATCGCCCTGCTCGGCCTGCGGCTGTTCTGGCCCGCCCGCAGCTTCGACAGCAGCCTGGCCCAGCTGGCCCAGCTGCTCGGAGAGCTGCAGAGCACCCTGCACGACCTGGCGGCCCGGGTTGATCCAGCCGCTGCAGGAGCAGTGGCCAACCCCGTGGGAATCGCGCGCTACCGGGCCCTGCGCAACCGGCTGATCGCCCTGCGTCGCCAGCGCCCTGCCTGGCTCCAGGAGCTCGGCGCCATGCCGGAGCGGCACCCCGCGGCGCTGCTGATGACCAACTTCGAGACCACCGCATCCCGCTTGATCACGGTGGTGGGTGGGATGGTGCGCGAGGCCCCCACCCTCCAGGCCCCCCAGCTGGTGGCCAGGCTGCACCGCTGCGAAGCCGACCTGCTGCTGGCCATGGCCGACCAGCTGGGACAGTGGCAACATCAGCTGGAGGTGACGCGGGGCCTGCCCCGGCCGCCCGCCCAGGAATGGCAGGTGCCGGCGAGCTGGTGGGCACTCGAGCAGGAACTCCAGGATCCACTGGCCAATACGGCCTCACTGGAGCGCCTGGAGCGCCTCGCCAGCCGGCTGGTGCTCTGCCGCCAGGCCGAGGAGGCCCTGCGCACCTGCCAAACAAACTGGGCCGCCCTGGCGGAGAGGGCCTGAATCCAGCCCATGGCCGAGCTCAACCGCCTGCTGCAACAGCGCCATTCCCTCTACCGGGGGTTACTGGCTGTGGAGGTGATCGCCCTGGTGGGCCTCCGCGGCCTGCAGGAGGCGCCCCGCCTGGTGAGCGTGGTGTACCTGGTGATCTCCGGTGTCGCGGTGATCCTGGATTCGCCGCTGTTGCCCAGGAACCGCCTCAACCTCAAACCCGCGGCGACGCCATCAGCTCCACCCCACCTGGTGCGCCGGGTGCAGAACGTGTTGGCGCGGCGGATTCAGCTGGTGATCGGCTGGCTGCTGGCCCTGGGTGTGGAAGTGATCTGGCAGGCCGCCCTGGTGCTGAATCCACTCCTGGCCGTGCAGCTCAGCGTGATCCATCTGCTGATCTGGCTGGTGCTGATGCTCGCCTTGCTGTGGAAGCTGGTGAATGCCCTTGCGGAGGAACCGTTCTTCAACGGCAACCTGCTGGTGGGCGCGGCGGCGGGCTACCTGCTGGTGGGCTTCACCGGTGGCATCGTGCTCAATTCCCTGTTGGTGCTGGATCCAGCCGCCTTCAACCTGCCGGCCCATGGCCACGACCTGCCCGACGGGGTGGGGCATGCACCGGCCATGCTCGGCGCCGCCTTCGCCAGCCTCACCACCCTCGGCAGCCCGGCGCTGAAAACGGACAGCCTCACCAGCCTCACCGCCGGTGTGGCCATCACGATCGTGGGTCAGCTCTACGTGGCCATCCTGATTGCCGGGATTCTGGGTAAACCGCGCCAGCAGACTGCCGACCGCCGGGCCGCACACCTGCAGCGCCGCTCGGCCAGCCGTTCAAGCAAGCTCAGTCGCCAGAGGCGCTGATCGACAACATTTTGGTCGTCTGCACGCGCACCCTTCCCCTTCTGCTGCTGGGCCTGCTGCCGGCCTCCGCGATCCCGGGCTGGCTGATGCCCCCAGTGCTGGCGTCACCCGCAGCCATCCGGCAGGTCCCACGCCAGTCCACGGCCGATCTCGAGCGCAGCTGGCAGCGCCTGGATGCGGAGCTGCGGGCCCTAGATCAACTGCTGCCCAGCGAACCCGAACCGCCGGTGGCCGATGTGCTCAGCACCCCGGAACTCCCTGCCAACCTGCTGCGAGCCAACCAACCGGCCCTGGGGGCGATCCAACCAGAGCAGACCGTGCCCAGCCCGCCGCTGGATCTGCCCACCCCCCAACAGCTCCAGACCGGCAGCGTTGGCGGCCTGAGCCTGGAGCAGGCCCTGGCGATCGCCTTCGCCAACAGCGCCAGCCTGCAAGCCCAGCGCGAGCAGGTGGCGGCGGCCCTGGCCAGCGTGCAGGCCGCGATGGGCACCTACTGGCCCACGGTGAGTGCCTTTGCCAATGGCGGCTACGAAGGCAGCCGCAGCAGCACCACCGCCCAGAAACGCAACGACAACCTGGGTTTCGGCCCCCTGTTTGCGCCGAACGGACTGCTCGATTCAGCCGGTCAACCCACCGCTGGCCCCTTCTATGTGCCCAACGGTGGCTCGGCGGCAGTGACCTCAGGCGAATGGGAGGTGGAGGGGGGTCTGCAGCTCAACTACGCCCTGCTGGATTTCGCCCGCACCCCCACGGTGAAAGCGGCGCGGGCCCGCCTGGAGCAGCAGCGCAACACCTACGCCAACCAACTGCGCAGCCTGCAGCTGCAGGTGAGCGAGTCCTACTACCAGCTGCAGCGCAGCGATCAGCTGGTGCGCGTCTACGAGGCCAACGTGCGCAACGACCTGGTGATCCTGCAGGACAGCCTGGATCTCAAGCAGGCCGGCCTGGTGCCACGGCTGGATGTGCTGCGGCGTCGGGCGATCCAGGCTGCCGACGAGGAAACCCTGATCCAGGCCCTGGCCGACCGGGCAGTGGCGCGCCGGCAGCTGGCGGTGCTGCTCAACCTGCCCGCCGACGTGACCCCCACGGCCAGTGACCCGATCGTGGTGCAGCCCCGCTGGCCCCTCGACCTGGAGGCGAGCCTGCTGGAGGCCTATCGCGGCAACCCTGAACTGGAAGCCATCCTGGCCACCCGCACCGCCCTGGCCCAGCAGAGCCAGGCCACTGCCGCCGGCCTGCTGCCCCGGCTGTCGCTGTTTGCCAGCGCCGGTGGCAGCAGTGCCCAGACCAGCCTCGGCGATTTCGACCTGGGCGGTGGCGGCTGTTGCGGCTCCACCGCCCTGCCCCTCTCCACCACCAGCGGCTGGGACTGGTCGGTGGGGCTCGCCTTCACCTGGCTGCTGTTTGATGCCGGCACCACGGCCGGCCAGGCCCGTGCGCTGGCGAAACTGGAAGCGGCTGCCGCCCAGCAATACGCCGCCAGCCGCAACGACATCCGCCTGAGGATCGAGCAGGCCTTCTTCAACCACGAAGCCAGCCTGGCCAAGTTGAGCTCCGCCCGCCGCGGGGTGGCCGCAGCCGTGGAGGCCTTTCGCGATGTGCGCCTCCGCTACCAGACAGGGCTCTCCAGCGAGATCGACCTGTCGGTCACCCAGGACCGCCTGATCAGCAGCCTGGTGCAGCGGCTCAACGCCACGGTGAACGTGAACGTGACCTACGCCCGATTGCTGAAGGAGCTGCTGCCCGTGCCCCGCGATCCCGCCGCGCCGATCCAGCCCCAACTGCAGCTCAGCAGCGCCGGCCCGGGCCAACCCTGATCGGGCAGCACCATGGCCGCTGGCTCGCCATCCCTCAGCCCCCTGTGGCGCCAGAGTCTGAGGATCTGACTGGCCACCACTCTCACGATCGGGATCCTGCTGTGGTCGGGCCGCAGCCACGTGCTCGGCGCCGCCCTGGTGATGGCGGTGCTGTTCGTGAACGAAAACGACCTCACCCCCGCCCGCAGCATCGGCCAGCAGGTGGCAGGAGCTCTGGTGGGCATCCTCACCGCGCAGGTGATCCATGAGCTCTCCACCAGCTGGCTGGCGCTCGGCATCGCGCTGCTGCTCACCGGTGTGCTGGTGCGGGGCCTGGGGCTACTGAAGGGACTGGGCACGGGCTACCTGGGGTGCTGGGCCCTGGAGCTGATGCACAAGGGCAACCAGGTGAACTGGGCAGTGATCTTCGATCTGGCCTTTGCCGTGGTGGTGGGCATCCTGATGGCCCAGATCGCCACCTGGGCGCTGTGGCCGCGGCGCCACGTGCAGCAGCTGCCAGCCCTCGATGCCCAGATCGCCAGCCAGCTCGCGGCGCAGGTCAGCGCAATACGGGCGTGGCTGATCAGCGGCGGGGCGCCCCCGCCGCCGCTGCGCTCCCAGGATCTGCTGCCCAGGATTCAGCTGTTGCAACAGCTGCGCGACCAGACCCGCGGGCTCTCCTCGCCCGCTCACACCAGGCGGCTGCTGTCGCGCTGGGCCCAGAGCGGCAGCCTATGGCGCCAACTGCTGCGCCAGTGGTTGCTGCTCGAGCCCCTGCTAAGCCAGCTGCCCGCACCCCTCCCCCTGGGCCCCCAGGCCCGGCAACCGTTGCTGATCCACACCCTTGATGCCCTGTCGGCACAGCTGCAGGGCCACCCAGACAATCCGGATGCCAAGGCTGATGCTGACAGGGCTGTTGCTGACAGGGCTGATGCCGATGCCGCCCTCTGGCTGGTGCAGGGTCGTGCCCTGCTGCAGGCAGCAGTCAGACGCTGCACGCGGCCATCGCGATGAACCGCCAGGCCCTCCGCGACAACCTGCGCCTCGCCGCCACCGTGACCCTGGTGAATGGCTTCAGCAGCCTCACTGGCCTGCCGTTCGCGCTCTACGCCTCCCTGGCGGTGGTGAGCGTGACCGTTGGCAACTACGGCAACACGCTCGAACTGGGCCGCCAACGGCTGATCGGCACCGCGGTGGGGGCTGTGGTGGTGTTCTTCGGCTACAGGGCCTGGGGCCATCTGCCGGTGGTGGTGGCCCTGCCGCTGGCCCTGCTGCTGGCGCGGCTGATCGCCGGCTCGCTGCGGCTCACCGTGGGCTACGGCGTCTGCTGCTTCGTGGTGGTAATGGGCTGGCTCACCCACGACCAACAGCTCGACAGCTGGATTCCGCTGCGCCTGCTGTGGACCGCCTTCGGCATCCTGATCGCCCTGCTCAGCCTGCGCCTGTTCTGGCCGTCCCGGGCCCGGATCCAGCAGCGGGAGGGTCTGCTGCAGCTGCTGGTGAATCTGGGCCACACCCTGCAGGCCATTGCCGGTCGCCATGCCGACGCCATGGAGCCCCAGGAGCAGTGGCGCCAGCGGCTGGGGCGGCAGGTGAAAGACCTGCGCACCAGCCTGCTGGGCCTGCGTGAGCAACGCCAGGGCGCCCTGGTGGAACTCGGTCCCCTCGCCGGGCAACACCCCCTGGCACGGCTGTGGGAGCTGCTCGATCAGGCCTGCGAAGCATTGATCCTCGATCTTGATGAGCTGCGGCGTCTGCCAGCCTCCGAGTGGCAGGCCTGGGGATTGCAGGACACCGCCGCCGCAGCCGATCGCTTCGTGGCAGGGGTGGCCGAGCGGCTGCTGGACTGGCAGGAGCGCCTGCGTCAGCCACTGCAGCTGCCGCCGCCACCGAGCGAATCGCGCCCCCCCTTGCCCATGCAGACCCTGCAGACGCCGGAGGCGGCAGCGGCCCTGCAGCACCTGAACCCTGCCCAGCTGCAGCGCGTGGCCTCACGCCTGATGGTGCTCAACCGCATCGACCACACCCTGGCCAGCACCGAAGAGAAGTGGCTGGATCTGGTGGCTTGATCTGGTGGCCAGACGCCTCAGGCGCCGGGCCGCGACGACCACCAGCGCTCCACCCGGTAAAGCAGCACCACCACCAGCACCACCAGCCAGAACCAGAGCTCAGGGGGGTTGGCGTTGAACAGGATCAGCAGCAGCACCACCTCGCTCACCAGCCAGGGAAATTCCTGACGCAGCAGCGGATTGCGGATCTGGGGCAGGCGCCGGGGCTTCACGGGTGGACTCAGCAAGGGGATGGGATCAGGGCAGCGTGTTGGGCTGGCGCAGGAAAGGCCTGTTCCAGCGCAGGTCGACCTGGGGGGTGCGATAGCCGCCCGTGAGCGAACGCAGACCCGGAATCACGTAGCTGATCGGCGAGCGCCACTCCACGTAAGCGTGGGTCGACACGGTGAGGCCATCGCGGATCGGGAACACACCGCTGCCCTGGGAGAGGGTCCAGCGGTAGCCATCCACGCTGCTGGGGTCGCGCTGCAGCTCAATTTCGCTGCGCATCACCGGACCGTTCTTGGTGAGCTCCTGGGCCAGCTGCGGGTTGCCCACCGTGGTGGAGATGTCGTCCTGGGTGGCGGGAAGGGTGAGCACCTGCTTCACCTTGCCCACGATGCCGCCGAAGCGGCCGCGCTGGTTCCAGAGCGGCACCACCTCCACCGGCAGGCCCGGGGGCAGACGGCGGGCATCGGCAGGTGAGAAGTAGGCCACCGCCCGCAGCGGGCGATCCTGGCCATCGGGCTGTTCCGGGCGGCCGATGGTGCCGAGCCGCTGGCCAGTGCCCACGGTCTGGCCGGGGATCACCTGCAGATCGAGCACCGTGCCATCGCGCTCGGCCTGCACCTTGCCGTCGTAGGCGATCTTGGCCTCCGTCACCTGGATCTGGCGCTTGAGATCGTCGATCTGGTAGCGGCGCTGCAGGGCCTGGGTCTCGATCTCGAGCTTCACCTGCTGGTAGTTGGTCACCACCTCACGCTCGTTGATCTTCACCGCATCGAGGTTCACGCTGGTGCTGGTGAGCCCCTGCTCCGCCGACACCACTTCGGTGGAGAGCGGCGCCACCACCTCGCGGCGGGCCAACCAGTCGAGGTTGCGCAGTTTGCTGGAATACGTTGCCTGCAGCTCGCCGTAGCGGCGGCGATCCTCGCCGTATTTGGCCAGGGCTGTGTCGAGGGCGTTCTTCTCGGTGCTCAGCCGCAGGGCATCGCGCTCATCCAGGCGGGCGTTGTGCCGCTCCAACTGGCGCAGGTTGCCGCGCTGCTGGGCCAGCTGACGCTCCAGCACAGGCAGGTAGAGCTGCATCAGCACCTCACCGCGCCGCACCCGCTGCCCCTCCTTCACAAACACCTCGCGCACCTGGCCGCCGGAGCGGGCGTTGAGGATGCCGGCGTTGTCGGGATAGACGAGCACCCCCTTGCCCTCCACTTCGGTGGGCACGGGCCAGAACAGGGCCCACAGCACCAGCAAGCCGCCCACCCCCGCCAGGCTCACACCCACCTGGTTGTGATCGCTCAGCCCCTCCCAGCGCTCCTGCAGCTGCTGCCAACCACGCCGGGGCCATGACAGGGCGGAGCTTGGGTTGGCCTGCGTCATGGCGCCCAGCTTGCGGGATTCAGGAGATCCTGTCAGCTCCCTGGCGCCCGGGCGAGGGGTCGGCCCACCACACGCCAAGCCGCCGCAGACGACGCTGCGCCGCCGCCGCCCGCCTGCCACCCGCCGCCAGGGCCTGCGCCAGCAGGGGAGCCAGCACGGGCACCTGGCTGAAGCCCGCGCTGAATCCGGTGAACAGCCACAACCCCGGTGCCTGGGGGGCAGGGCCCACCAGCGGCTGGCCATCGCAGCAGAAGGCCACCGCGGCCTGCTGCAACTGGCCGGGCAGCGCAGCCAGGGCCGCAGCCCAGGGTTGGGCGGCCAGCGCGGCGCGCAGCTGCCCCTCCGTTTCGATCGGCCCGGGGGGCTGCCCGAGTGCCAGCCCAGGACGCACCAGGGTGTGCTGGCCCAGCAGGGCACCGCTGCCCTGGGGCACCAGGCCCCCATCCACCAGCCACTCGGGACAGCTCAAGCTGGCGGCCCGCCGCTCAAGGGCAACCCGGCCAAACCGGGCCGGCAGCCAGGCCAGCCGCCCTGCCGACGGTCCCGGGACGAGGGGCGGGGCAGCGAGTGGTGGCGGAGGCTGGGGCAGCGCCAGCACGGCTGCCCAGCTGCCCCGCAACCGCTCGGGCAACTCGGGCCAGAGCCGGCGACAGCGGGCACCGGCCGCCAGCACCACCTGGGAGGCCTGGAGCATGGTGCCGTCACTGAGCTGGAGCTGCCATCCCTGGGGCAGGGGCTGCAGCCGCTCCACCCAGGCCGTGCGGCGCTCCACACCGGCCGCCGCCAGCACCTCGGGCAGGCGAGCGGCCAGCTCGGCTGAATCCACCTGGGCAAAGGGCAGCGGCAACCAGGCGGGCAGGCCGCCCAGCCCGGCCTGCCCGCCGTGCAGCCTCAGCCTGCAGGCACGCCAGCCGAGGAAACCATGGCGCCGCTGCAGGTGGCGCCAGCGCCTGGAGGCACCGGCGGCCAGCCGGGCCAGGGGCGTGGGCGCCAGGGGCCAGCCCGGCACGGCGCCATAGCTGATCGCCGTGGCGGAGAGACCCAGCGCGGGGGAGTCGAGCAACCGCACCGCGGCGCCCTCCTCACGCAAGGCCAGGGCCAGCAAGCCACCTGCCAGGCCACCGCCAACAATCACCACATCAGTGGCAGCGCTGGCGGCAGCGGCGGCAGCCGCGGCCATCACACCAGCAGGCTGAAGGAGGTGACCACCTGGCGGAACAGATCCTTCACCTTGCCCCAGCGGATCTCATTGGTGCTGGCGGCAAAGGTGTAGAGGCGGCCACGATCCACCACCACCGTGGCCAGCTCGTGGCGATCGCGGTCGTCGAGGTGCACCGCGTATTCGAGGTCGTAGAAGGTGCGGCCATCGCTCTGGCGCTCATCCGCCTGCACCAGCTCGGCCTGGCGGCCGCTGCCCTCGGGGGCGATCACGGTGCGACGCAGCTGTTCTCCCACGGCCACGGCACTGCCGAGCTGCTCGAGATCGTTGGTGGGGTTCACCTCGGAGATCACCAGGCTGAGGGTTTCATCGCTGTTGATCAGGTCGTGAAACACCACCTGGGGGCCGCCGCCCACCTGCACCCGGGTCCAGCCGGTGGGATAGAGAAAGGCATAGCGGCCATCGGGGCTCTGGAAACTGTTGAGCCCAGCGGCGGCGGCACTGCAGCCCACCAGCACCACGGCCAGCAGCAGGGCCACCAGGCGAGGCAGCTGGCGCTGGAGCTTGAGCTGGGGCTGGCAGCGAAGGAAGGGCATGGCTTAAGCGGGCTGGCCGGGCCCATTCTGCTGGCTGCCCGCCGCCTGGCTCCTCGCCGGGCCAACCTGCCTACAGTCGGCCCAGTCGCAGCGGTTCCCTGAGCGGCTTCACGCGCCCCCTGGCCCGGCTGATCGATCAGTTTGAGCGGCTGCCCGGGATCGGGCCCCGCACGGCCCAGCGGCTGGCCCTGCACCTGCTGCGCCAGCCCACCGAGCAGATCCAGGCCTTCGCCGACGCCCTGCTGGCGGCCCGCAGCCAGGTGGGCCAGTGCCAGCGCTGCTTCCATCTCTCCGCCGATCCGCTCTGTGAGATCTGCCGCAACGAGGAGCGGCGCAACGGCCAGCTGTGCGTGGTGGCCGACTCCCGTGACCTGCTGGCGATGGAGCGCACCCGCGAGTTCAGGGGCGGCTATCACGTGCTCGGCGGCCTGATCTCGCCGATGGATGGCGTGGGCCCGGAGCTGCTGCAGATCCAGCCACTGGTGCAGCGCGTGGATGCCGAGGGCGTCAGCGAAGTGATCCTGGCCCTCACCCCCAGCGTGGAGGGCGACACCACCAGCCTGTATCTGGCCCGCCTGCTCAAGCCCTTCACCACCGTGAGTCGCATCGCCTACGGCCTGCCGGTGGGCAGCGAACTGGAATACGCCGACGAGGTCACCCTGGCGCGGGCCTTCGAGGGCCGGCGGGCCGTGGAGTGACGTCGGCCCTCTGCACCATCGCGACTTCAGCGACACCGTGACATCAGCGACACCGTGAAACGCCCCACGCGCTACAGCGCCATTGCGCCGGCCGAACGCCTGCCCGACTGGCTGCGGCGGCCGGTGGGCAACGCCTCAGCCCTTGAGACGGTGCAGGGGGTGGTGAAACAGCAGCGGCTGCACACCATCTGCGAGGAGGGCCGCTGCCCCAACCGGGCCGAGTGCTACGCCGCCGGCACGGCCACCTTCCTGCTGGGCGGCTCGGTGTGCACACGCAGCTGCGCCTTCTGCCAGGTGGAGAAGGCGCAGGCCCCCGAGCCCGTGGATCGGGCCGAAGCCGAGCGGGTGGCCGAAGCGGTGGCCGCCCTGGGCCTGTCCTATGTGGTGCTCACCGCCGTCGCCCGCGACGACCTGGCCGACCACGGCGCCAGCCTGTTCACCTCAGCCATGGCCGCGATCCGCAGCCGCAATCCGGCCATCGCCATCGAGGTGCTCACCCCCGATTTCTGGGGCGGCCACCGCGACCCGGCCAGCGGCGAGCAGGCCCAGCGCCGGCGGCTGGCCACCGTGCTGGCGGCCGAGCCCGTGTGCTTCAACCACAACCTCGAAACCGTGGAGCGCCTCCAGGGCGAGGTGCGGCGGGGCGCCACCTACCGGCGCTCCCTGGGTCTGCTGGCGGCGGCGCGGCAGCTGGCTCCCCGGATCCCCACCAAGAGCGGTCTGATGCTCGGCCTGGGGGAGAGCTTCGCCGAGGTGGTGCAGACCATGAGGGATCTGCGGGCGGTGGATTGCCAGCGCCTCACCCTGGGGCAATACTTGCGGCCATCGCTGGCCCACATTCCGGTTGCCCGCTACTGGAGTCCAGCCGAATTTGACGAGCTGGGCACCATCGCCCGGGATCTGGGCTTCAGCCAGGTGCGCAGCGGCCCGCTGGTGCGCAGCAGTTATCACGCCGAAGCCGAAGACTGAGCCCGGGCAGCGGTGCCGGCCGGATGGCGGGAGGCAGGGCTCAGGCAGGCGGTTGAGCCAGGCCCTGGTCATTGCCCTGCTGATGGCCAGCGGGAGTGGAAGTGGGGCCCTGGCCGATGAACCCAAGCCGATCAAGCAGGAGGTGAGTGCGGCCCGTGCAGCCAGCCTCAACGACTGGCTGCACGGGCCTGAGTGGCTGGACCTGCAACTGCAACTGCAGGCCCAGCCCCTGGCCAACCCCAGCGGCGGCACCAGGCAGGGCGCCAGCTGGATGCAGCAGCTGAGCCTGGATGTGAAGGCGGGGCCGGGGCTGGCCAGAGCGCCGGAGCAGTGGAACGAGGCCGACCACTGGCGCGGCCACGTGCAGCTGATGCTGTTCAGCGGCGATCCCGACTACGGCCAGAGCATCGGTGCCGGGTTTCCCCTGCAGAGCACGGCCCATCCCACCGGCCTCTGGCTCACCGAGGCGAGCCTGGAGCGGCAGATGGGCCAGGGCAATCTCGGCGTGAAGCTGGGCATCTTCTCGCTCAATCCCGGCTTCGTGAGCGCGCCGGCGCTGGATGCCTACGTGAATTCAGCCCTCAACGACACGCTCAACCTCAACGTGAGCGGCCTGCCGATCAATCCCTACGCCGCCCCTGGGCTGGAGCTGCGCTGGCGTCCCGATCCAGCCGGGCGCTGGGGCGAGTGGCGCTACGGGGCCTTTCTGCTCGATCCGATGAACAATCTGGCCTCGCTGTTCGGCGTGCAGCCCGACCAGCCCCGGCTCAACGGCCACACCCAGCTGGTGCAGTGGAGCTTTAACCGGCTGCCGGGTGTGGAGGCCCTCCAGCACCCCATCAGCCACGGAGCGGAGCGAATTCCGCGCCAGCTGCCACCCCCGCTGCTGCAGGTGGCCAGCGGGTATCTGGACAACCGCACCAGTGGCCACGTGGATGGAGCCACGGCGGCCACGCTCACCCTGGCGGCGCCCCTGCCGTTGGGCCTCGACAACCGCCTGTGGCTGGGCATGAGCGCCGGCTTTGACTGGACCACCAACCCGGTGCCGCTGTTTCTGGGCGGCGGTTGGCTGAGCCAGGGGGTGCTGCCCGGCCGCCCCCTCGATGTGCTGGCACTGGGGGTAGGCAGCAGCCGCTTCAGCCCCAGCCTCAATCCGGACCAGAGCAGTGAAACCGTGCTGGAGCTGAACTACAGCTGGCAGCTGAATGGCAACGTCAGCCTGCAGCCGGTGCTGCAGCTGATCCTCAATCCCGATGGCCGCGATCGGCCTCCCATCCTGGCCACCGGCCTCGGCCTGGAGTGGCAGTTCTGAGGCTTCAACCCAGCAGCAACCGATAGGCCGCATCCAGGCGATGGAACGCCTCCACATCGCCGCCCAGGTCGGGGTGGTGGGCCTTGGCCAGCCGCCGGTAGGCGCGCTTGATCGCCTGGGGGGTGGCCCCGGGCTCCAGCCCCAGCAGCCGCAGGGCCCGGTTGCGGGGATCCGGTTCGGCGTGGCCCTCCTGGTCGCCCCCTTTGGCGCCGTCGTGGTCGGCGGCCTGGCTGTGATTGTGGGTGCGGGTGCCCCGCCGCCGGCTGGCACCGGCCCGACGCAGCAGCTCCTCCACCACCCGCAGGGGCTCGTCATCGAGCCACTCCTGGGCCCTGGGGCCATAGAGGGCGAAGGCAGCCCGCACGGCCCAGCGCGCCCGGCTGTGGGGACCGGCCAGGGCCGCGGCCAGCTCGGCCCCCAGGCCGGGGTTGCGGCGATCCAGCTCCTGCTCGAGGCTGAGCTGGGGGTTCCACCAGTGGCGGCGCAGGTCGTCGATCAGCCCCCGCAGCCCGCCCGGCGGGCCGATCCGCAGCTCCCGCCAGCGGGGATGGCTGGCCATGGCCCTGCCCCAGCGCTCCAGGCGGGCGGCACTGAGGCCGTGGCCAGGGCTGGCGGTGACCCGCTGCTTCTTCAACAGCATCTCGACCTGCAGGCGCAGGCTGCGCACCTCCCGGCGCAGAGCGTCGTTCTCCGCCAGCAGGGTCTCCACGTTGGTGGTGACCGCCGCCCCAGCGGGCGCCCGCCGCCCCAGCGGCGGCTGCCAGCGGCGGGGATCAAAGCCCACCGGGCTCTTGCACCACAGGCTGGTTCTGCCAGCGGTGCCCGTCGAAGTGCCAGCACTCGATGGGGAAGACCAGGAAGCCGCACCCCTTCACCCGGATCGCATCCCACAGGCGCTGCTGCACCGCCAGGGGCCGGGGCTTGAGAGCCGGCAGTGGTACCCCCCAGAGCAGCGGCAGCAGCGCGGCAACGGCCAGAGCTCGACCCAACGGCAGGCCTCGACCCAAGGGCATGGCTTGACCCAACGGCAGGGCGAGTCGTGGCCCCCCATCCTTGCCTCTGCCGGGCCCTAGCGGTCGGCGGCCAGGCGCTGCCAGCTGCGGCTCAGCACCGCCTCACAGTGGCCCCGCATCAACAGGCCCGTGCCTCCCCAGACCAGCCGCGGGGCCAGATCAGCGACGCCGGCACCCAGCTCACGCAGGGGCACAAATCCAAGCCGGCAGAAATAGCGCACCAGGCGGCGGTGTTGAAACTCGCCATCGCGAATCGCCAGCAGGGTGGCCTGGCGGCAGGGGGTGGCCTCCAGGGCCCAGGCCATGGTGGCCGCCCAGATCAGGGGGCCCACAGCAGCGGTATCCGCTCCCTGCACCCGCATGGTGTCGAGGCGCAGACCCACTGCAGTGGGCAGGGCCCAGCCCTTGAGCTCACCGAGCAGGGCCAGGCGCGCGGCCCCGCCCGGCCCGGGCTCGCTCCGTCGGGCCACTCCCACCCGCAGGCTCGCGGCAACCCCAAGCGGCCGGCCCAACTGCAGGCGCAGCAACAGGCCCCGCTCCCTGGCTGCGGCCTCCAGATCCACCAGCAGCGGCCGCACCGGAATGGCAGTCATGGCTGCCAGGGCAGCGCCAGCTGCACCGCCCGCAGCAGCAGCGGGGCGTAGAGATGGGGATACAGCTCAGGCCCACCGGCACTGGCATGGGCGGCAGGTTCCCAGCGCAACACCGCAGCCGCAGCCGGCTCGCCGTGCCCCTCCAGCCGGGCCGGATCGATCACGAGCAGCACCAGCTCCTCGGCCGGCAGGTCGCCGTAGAAGCGTGCGGCCGTGGCGGCGAGCTGGTGGGCGGCGCTGAGGTGGATGAAGCCCACGTCGTCGAGCGACAGGCCGCGGGTGGAGCGCTGGTAAACGCCCGCTTCGCGGGCCGCCTGCCACTCGCGGCGAACGGCCAGGTGATAGAGCCAGCCGGGTGACCGCCAGATGGTGCGCGATGCCCAGGGTTCCGCCATCACTGCCGCCAGCTCCGGGCTACCCAGAAAGCGGCTGAGCCAGTGCTGCAGCGGCGCCAGCCCCGGCTCCGCATCGAAGCCCTCGGGATCGGCCAGGCGGAACTGGCGCACGAACGGCAGTAGGGCCCAGTCGGCCAGGCATGGCCGGGGGCCCAGCAGCCAGCTGCCATGCGCGAGACGCGCGCTCCAGCCCTTCAAGATGGTTAGCCCTGCCTGGCGATGGAGAGCCCGTGTGGCCGCAGTGGCCTGCGGTTCCACCGGGGAGGCGAACCGCTCGGGGTACTTGAAGCGGTCGAGGTGATGCTTGAAGGGGCCGTCGTTCTCAGCGATCAGATCCGCCATCAGGGCGTGATCGGCGGAGCTCCAGCCCTGCAGCCATCCATGGCGATCACGCCCCTGCAGGCACCAGCGCATGATCGCCAGGCTCTCCTCCAGCATCCACACCGGCCCGCCGACCGGATCGGCCGGATCCCAGGCCTCCAGCACCGGCACAGTGCCTTTAGCGGAGGTGGCCAGCAGCTCCGGCGGCTTGGCTCTAAGGCTCACCTCACGAAGCTCGAGGTGGTGACCGGCCAACAGATCCGCCGCCGCCAGGCCCAGCCGGGCCCGGATCGCATAGGGACAGCGGCGGAAGCTGTAGAGCACGAGCGAGGCCATCCTGCCGGGGGCTAGCCCCCGGACCTTACGCAGAGCGGAGCAGCGGCGGGAGCCATCCAGGAGCCCAGGGTTGATGGCACCAGCGCCCGATTACGCGCCCGAGGAACCAAGCCGATTGCGCATTTGCGCAAATAATTGCGCTTAATATACTCAGAACGCAAATTTTTTAACCGAACAACTCACCAGTCATCTACCAAAAAACACGGACACGCTGAACCGCAAAACGACAACATCGCAACCCTTCCCCGAAGGCCCCAGCCACCGCCAGACCTTCGCCAGCAGATGGCAGAGCCGGAGCCGAGAGACGCTCAAGCGGGGCAAAGTCGCACCTGACTCGAACCAGCTGGCAGCCACCGCAGAACCGAATGCACCAATCGGAACCTCGTAGTCGCTTGGCCTGCCTGGGATTTGGGGGAATGAACGCGCAATCCGGAACCCGAAACTTCGCCGCGAACTTCGCAAACAGACAGGCCAGCGCACGCGTCTCGGCAAGACTCATTTATAGCAACCGCCAACCCAGCCAACTCCGAACATTCCCCATAAATGAATACATGGTTAAATAACCCCCAATTCGTTCGACCCAGTCGAACGACATCGATCATCCCCACCGACACCCATGACGGCCAACGCTGCTCAATCGAAAACCCGCTCCAAACAACCTCAAATGCGCTTCAGGAATTTCGCTAGTCAGGTCTCTCGCCGTGTCCTGCCCGGGCTGAGCCTTTCGCTCGGCGTGGCTTGCATTTCCATGCTCGGCGCTGCTCCAGCCCAGGCCGGCGGCAACACCTTTTATGGCATTGACAACAACAACAACATTTACGAAGTCAACCCCCTCACCAAGTCCAATAACCTGGTGAATGAGGTTGGCCTGACCAACACCAACTGCGCCACCACCCCCGGCTGCCTGTCGCTCTTTGAAGGCTCCAACGGCATTGCCTACGACACCAATAGGGAGCAGCTATTCTTCTTCTACAGGCAGACCTCCACATCCACCAGCTACGACCTGCTGCTTTGGGATCGCCAGAGCACCGGAATCGGCTCATTGCAAACCGTACGCACCCTCAGCGGCTCAAACCCCCCAGCCAACGCCGCCTATTTCAGCGACGCAGTCTGGTATTTCGGACCAGGTCAATCAACAGTTCTGAACAAACTGGCCTTTGACTACACCGGCGACACAATCACTGGCAGCACCCTCACGTCGTTCAACCTCAACAACTACGCCGCACCCAATTATCCGGCGTCGTTCTTCGGCGATATCGCCATCAACCCCAACACCGGCCTGCTTTACGGCAGCACCAACAACGGCAATTTCTACAGCATCGATCTCACCAAGCTCGATGACACCAACAATGCCGTTTACAACGATCTGGGCACCATCAACACCCTGCAAGGCTCTACCCCTGGAGCTGCAACCCTGACCCCATCAGGTCTGCAGCTGTCGTTCAACACCGACTACAGCAAGCTCTACGGAACCCGTTTCTGCAACACCGCCGACAACTGCAACGGCTACACCGTGAACGGCCAGCCGATCGCTCCGGCAGCTGGGGATGGCCTCTTCTTTGAGATCCCCAACTTCTCCAGCGGCGACAGCACCACGGTTCGCAATCTGGCCGATGCAGATCTGCTGTTCTTCACGGATCCCGGCTTCCGCGATCTCGGTGGTGCCACCCGCAGTACCGTGGAACCGGTGCCCGGCCCCCTGCCTGTGATCGGCGCTGGTGCTGCATTCGGCTGGAGCCGTCGCCTTCGCAAGCGGCTCAAGTCCAGTGTGAAGGGTTGATCCTCAACCCTTCAGGACCCTGTCTCAGACAGGGTCCTGCCTGAGAGCCGTTGCCACCCCGGTCCCGCGCTCGCTCGATCTGCCGCTGACGCTCGGCAAAGCGGGCGCGGTCAGCGTCACTGAAGCGATCGATGCAGTGGCGGCAGCTCACCCCCTCCACATAGCTGGGCAACTGGCGGTCGGCGGGGGCGAGCGGCAGGCCGCAGGCGTGGCAGAGGCTGTGCTGGCCAGGCTCAAGCCGGTGGTTCACGGCCACCCGCTGGTCAAACACAAAGCACTCGCCGCGCCAGCTGCTGCGCGCCTCGGGAATCTCCTCGAGGTAGCGCAAGATCCCGCCCTCCAGGTGGTGCACGCCTTCAAAGCCCTGCTGCTGCAGGTAGGCGGTGGCCTTCTCGCAGCGAATGCCGCCGGTGCAGAACATGGCGATCGCCCTGGGCTGGCGCTCGGCCACCAGGGGCCTGAGCTCGCGCTCCACCCAGGCGGGAAAGGCGCGGAAGCTGTCGGTGCCGGGATCGATCGCCCCCTCGAATGTGCCGATCGCCACCTCGTAGGCATTGCGGGTGTCGATCACCAGCGTGTGGGGGTCGGCGATCAGGTCATCCCACTGCTGGGGGGGCACGTGGGCGCCCACCGCCGAGCCCAGATAGGGCGCCACATCCGGCTGGCCCAGGGTCACGATCTCACGCTTGAGCCGCACCTTGAGCCGGCGGAAGGCCTGGGCCTCCGCTCGGCTGAACTTGGCCTCCAGGCGCTCCAGCCCCGCCACCTGCCGCAGTCGCGCCAGCACCGCCTGCACACCGGCATCGGGGCCAGCGATCGTGCCGTTCACACCTTCGGCCGCCAGCAGAATCGTGCCGCGCACCGCCTCGGCGGCCGCCAGCTGCAGCAGCTCCGCCCGCAGCGCCGGCAGGCGATCGAGGGCGGCGAAGCGGTAGAAGGCGGCCACCAGCACGCTGGCTTGGCCCGGGTGAGCAGCCTGCATCCCGCTCACTGCCAGGCCTGCACCCCGGCGGCCGCCAGCAGCTCCCGGTCGGCCTCCACATCCGGGTTGCCGGTGGTGAGCAGGGTGTCGCCGTAGAAGATCGAATCGGCACCGGCCAGCAGGCAGAGGATCTGGGCCTCGCGGCTGAGCTGCTCACGGCCGGCGCTGAGCCGCACGCGGGAATGGGGCATCAGGATCCTGGCGACGGCCACCATCCGCACCAGCTCCAGCGGCTCCACAGGCGGCTGCTCCTCCAGCGGCGTGCCCTCCACCGCCACCAGGGCGTTGATCGGCACGCTCTCCGGATGGGGATCGAGATTGGCGAGCACCTGCAGCAGGCTGGCCCGATCTTCCGGCCCCTCGCCCATGCCGATGATGCCGCCGCAACACATCGAGATCCCGGCACGGCGCACCCGCTGCAGGGTCTCCAGCCGCTCCTGGTAGGTGCGGGTGGTGATGATCCGGTCGTAGTGCTCGGGACTGGTGTCGAGGTTGTGGTTGTAGGAGGTGAGCCCCGCCTCCGCCAGGCGCTCGGCCTGCTGATCGGTGAGCATGCCGGCGGTCACGCAGGCCTCCAGGCCAAGCTCACGCACGCCCCGCACCATCTGCAGCATCGCCTCGAAGGGCGCGCCATCGCGGATCTCCCGCCAGGCCCAGCCCATGCAGAAGCGGTGGGCACCGGCCTGCTTTGCCGCCCGAGCCCGGGCAAGCACCGGCTCCACGTCAAGCTCCGGCCGCCCCGCCACATCACTGCTGTGGTGCATCGACTGGGGGCAGTAGGCGCAATCTTCCTCGCAGCCACCGGTCTTCACGCTCAGCAGCGAGGCCAGCTGCACCCGATAGCCCGGATTGGCCTCACGGTGCACCGCCTGGGCCCGCCAGAGCAGCTCCAGCAGCGGCAGCTCCAGCAATGCCTGGATCTCGGCGCGGCTCCAGTCGTGTCGGGTCGGCATGCGCTTTGGCAGGGCGGCGGTCACAGCGGCAGTCATCGGGCAGTCGTGCGTTCAGGCCACGGGCTCCACGCCGCCGAAGCGGCGCTGGCGGCCCTGATAGTCGAGCAGGGCACGCAGCAGGGCGGCCTCGTCGAAATCGGGCCAGAGCACATCGGTGATGTGCAGCTCGGCATAGGCCAGCTGCCAGAGCAGGAAGTTGCTGATCCGCTGTTCACCGCTCGTGCGGATCAGCAGATCCGGATCACAGTCGCCGGCGGTGTGCAGCTCGGCGGCGAAGCTGGCCTCGTCGATGCGGGCGGGATCGAGCTCACCTCTGGCCGCACGCTCGGCGAGGCGTCGGGCCGCACGCACCAGCTCGGCGCGACCGCCGTAGTTGGTGCACACGTTGAAGTGAATGCCGGTGTTGGCGGCCGTGCGGGCCGTGGCCTCGGCGATCCGCTGCCGCAGCCCCTCCGGCAGCGGGTCCAGGTCGCCAAGGAAGCGAATCCGCACCTGCTCCTGCTCCAGCGCCAGGAGCTCCCGCTCCAGCACGCGCTCGAACAGGGCCATCAGGAAGCTCACCTCCTCGCCCGGGCGGTTCCAGTTTTCGGTGGAGAAGGCGTAGGCCGTGAGGGCGCCGATGCCCCAGTCGCTGCAGCGCCGCAGGGTGCTCTTGAGGGCCTCCACGCCCTGGCGATGGCCCATCACCCGGGGCAGGTTGCGCTGCTTGGCCCAGCGACCATTGCCGTCCATGATCACCGCCACATGCCTTGGCAAACGGGCGGAATCGAGCGCGGCTGGCAGCAGCAGGCGCTGCGAGCTGGTGCTGGTCGCCAGGGCGCGACTCATGCGCGGGGGTCCGGCGCGTCTTTGGCCACGCTACGCCCAGCGGGCAAGGCCAGGGCCTCACTGAGCAGATCGTGCAGACGGCTACTCGTGATCGGCCGCTCCAACTTGCCCTGACTGGCCAGCGAGAGGGTGCCCGTTTCCTCCGACACCACGATCGCCAGGCAGCGATCGAAGCGCTCAGTGAGCCCCAGGGCGGCCAGGTGGCGGGTGCCATAGCGGTTGATCCCCTGGCGCGACAGGGGCAGGATCACCCCCGCCGCCATGATCCGATTGCCCTTCACCAGCACGGCACCGTCGTGCAGGGGCGTGTCGGCGGCAAACAGGTTGAGCAGCAGATCCACCGACAGCTGGGCATCGAGGGGAATGCCGGGGTTGAGAAAATCCTCGGGCCGCAGATCAATGCCCAGATCGACAACGATCAGGGCACCGCGCCGGCACTGGGACAACCGCCCTGCCGCCTCGCTGAGCACGGCCACCGCCCCGGACGCCAGCTGATCGCGGCTGCGGCTGCCGAACAGCAGTCCGATCCGGCCGGTGCCCAGCAGCTCCATCAGCCGCCGCAACTCACCCTGCCAGAGAATCGCCAGGGCCAGGCTGCAGGCCAGCACCAGGGCATCGACCAGCTTGGTGGTGAGGGGCAGGTTGGCGTAACGCTGCACCACCCAGGCCAGGGCCACCAGCAGCAGGTAGCCGCGCAGCAGCCAGAGGGTGCGCGCCTCCCGTACCCGTCCCAGCAACACAACCCCAAGGGCCGTGGCCAGGGTCAGGTCAAGAAGAAAGCGGACGTCCAGCAGGCGAAGCCAGGGATTCAGCCACGGCGCGCCCAAACCTGTCCCTAACCCTGGTTTTCAGGGTACCGGCTGGAGTCGGCTGGGCAGCACGTCGTAGCGCAGTAGCTCTTCCGGCTGCTCGCGCCGCTGCACCAGGTCGGCCTGGCCGTCGTGCACCAGCACCGCAGCCGGCCGCGGAATGCGGTTGTAGTTGGAGCCCATCGAGGCGTTGTAGGCGCCGGTGGCGAACACGGCCAGGATGTCGCCACTGGTGGCCGGGGGCAGGGCCACGTCCTTGAGCAGCACGTCGCCGGATTCGCAGTGCTTGCCGGCCACGGTCACCGTTTCGCTGGCCTCAGCTCCAGGACGATCCGCCAGCACGGCGGTGTACTGGGACTGGTAGGTGATCGGCCGGGGGTTGTCGCTCATGCCGCCATCCACCGACAGGTAGGTGCGAATCCCGGGGATCTCCTTGCGGCTGCCGATTGCGTAGATCGTGACCCCTGCGGTGGCCACCAGGGAGCGACCGGGCTCACACAGCAGCCTCGGCAGCTCCAGGCCCCGCTCCCGGCAGGCGCTGGCCACGGCCTCGGCCACGGTGCCCACCCACTCCTGGATCGACGGCGGATCGTCGCTGACCACGTAGCGAATCCCCAGGCCACCGCCCACGTTCAGGTCGGTCACGGGATGGCCCAGGGCGCGCGCCCGCTGCAGGGCATCAGCCAGAACCCCCGCCAGGTCGCGGTGGGGCTGAAGTTCAAAGATCTGGGAGCCGATGTGGGCATGCAGGCCGGTGAGCCGGGCCCAGTCGCAGCCGGCCAGATGGTGCAGCACCGCATCGAGCTGGTCGGGGTCGAAACCGAACTTGCTGTCGAGGTGGCCGGTGCGGATGTACTCGTGGGTGTGGCACTCGATGCCGGGGGTGAAACGCAGCATCAGCCGCACGGGCTCGCTGAGTTGCGGTGCCAGATCGGCCAGCAGCTCCAGATCGCGCCAGTTGTCGATCACCACGGTCACGCCGTGGCCAGCCGCCAGGGCCAGCTCCTCGCTGCTCTTGTTGTTGCCGTGCAGCACGATCCGCTCGGCCGGCATGCCCCCCTGCAGGGCGGTGAGCAGCTCGCCCGCACTCACGGCATCGAGACCCAGGCCTTCGGAGGCCACTAGGGCACTGAGGGCGAGGGAGCTGTTGGCCTTGGAGGCGTAGAGCGCCAGAGCCTCACCCGGGTAGTGGGCAGCCAGGGCCTCGCGGTAGGCCCGGCAGGTGGCCCGCAGGGTGGCCTCATCGAGCACATACAGAGGCGTGCCGTAGGTGCGGGCCAGATCACTGAGCACGCAGCCACCCACGCTCAGGCGTCCCTCCGCATCGAGGCCGGCACTGATCGGCGCCAGATTGCGGTTGGGGCTGGCGCTGTCGCGACCGGGTTCAAACGCCGTGGTGAGCCGGCTGGGCTCCGCGGAAATCACCATGGCGCTGCGCTGCTCACGTTGAAATGGAGCGTCACAATCTAGGCAGCGAGCCCCGACAGCCCGTGCAGTGGCAGCTCCGCAGCCTCCAGCCCCACCACCTGGAGGATTGCCTGGGCCTCGACCAGAGCAGCCTCGACGGTCTGTGGACTGCCAGCCAGTGGGCCACCGAGCTGGCGGATCCGCGCCGCCCGGGTGTGGGGATCTGGCTGGACGACGAGCTGGCGGCGATGGCCTGCGGCTGGCTGGTCGTCGATGAACTGCACATCACCCTGGTGGCCGTTGCCCCCGGCCGGCGGCGGCATGGCCTGGGCCGCCAGGTGCTCAGCGCTCTGCTGGAGGAGGGCGAGCGGCAGGGAGCCCGCCACGCCACGCTGGAGGTGGCCGACGGCAACCAGGCCGCCTGCGCTCTTTACAAGGCCGCCGGCTTCAGAGAAGCGGGGCGCCGTCGCGGTTACTACCGCAATGGCGACGACGCCCTGATCCAATGGCTGAGGCTGCCGGGAGCAGGCAAGGGCGCGCAGGGCTGAGAACAGAGCCGGGGGCGGTGCGGATAACCGTCGTTTCTTATCGCTTAAACCGTTCAATCTTAGCGACTTCGGCAATAGTTGAAGGCCGTTGCATCCCTTGCGGCGCAACCCTTCTGCAGAGGTGGTGGGCAGAGCCACACCCCATCGGCCAACCCTGATAGCTTGGACTCACTTGCAGAAGGCCCCGCCCCATGTTCGAGCGGTTTACCGAGAAGGCCATCAAGGTGATCATGCTGGCCCAGGAAGAGGCGCGCCGGCTGGGTCACAACTTCGTGGGCACCGAACAGATCCTGCTGGGCCTGATCGGCGAGGGCACCGGTGTGGCCGCGAAGGTGCTCAAGTCGATGGGGGTCAACCTCAAGGACGCCCGTGTGGAGGTGGAGAAGATCATCGGCCGCGGCTCCGGTTTCGTGGCGGTGGAGATCCCCTTCACCCCCCGGGCGAAGCGTGTGCTGGAGCTCTCCCTCGAAGAGGCCCGCCAGCTGGGCCACAATTACATCGGCACCGAGCATCTGCTGCTGGGGTTGATCCGTGAAGGCGAGGGCGTCGCCGCCCGGGTGCTGGAGAACCTCGGAGTCGACCTGGCCAAGGTGCGCACCCAGGTGATCCGCATGCTCGGCGAAACCGCCGAGGTGGCAGCCGGTGGCGGCGGCAAGGGCTCCACCAAGACCCCCACCCTCGACGAGTTCGGCAGCAACCTCACCCAGCAGGCCGCCGACGGCAAGCTCGACCCGGTGGTGGGTCGCCATCAAGAGATTGAGCGGGTGATCCAGATCCTGGGTCGCCGCACCAAGAACAACCCGGTACTGATCGGTGAGCCCGGCGTGGGCAAGACCGCCATCGCCGAGGGGCTGGCCCAGCGGATCAACTCCGGTGATGTGCCCGACATCCTGGAAGACAAGCGGGTGCTCACCCTCGATATCGGCCTGCTGGTGGCCGGCACCAAATACCGGGGCGAGTTCGAGGAGCGCCTCAAGAAAATCATGGAGGAGATCCGGGGCGCGGGCAACGTGATCCTGGTGATCGACGAGGTGCACACCCTGATCGGCGCCGGCGCCGCCGAGGGGGCGATCGACGCCGCCAACATCCTCAAGCCGGCCCTGGCCCGCGGCGAGCTGCAGTGCATCGGCGCCACCACCCTTGACGAATACCGCAAGCACATCGAGCGGGATGCGGCTCTGGAGCGTCGCTTCCAGCCGGTGATGGTGGGCGAGCCGTCGGTAGAGGACACCATCGAGATCCTGCGCGGCCTCAAGGACCGCTACGAGGAGCACCATCGCCTCACCATCGCCGATGAGGCCCTGGTGGCCGCGGCCACCCTGGGCGATCGCTACATCTCCGACCGCTTCCTGCCCGACAAGGCGATCGACCTGATCGATGAGGCGGGTAGTCGCGTGCGGCTGATGAACTCCAAGCTGCCGCCGGCGGCCAAGGAGATCGACAAGCAGCTGCGCGACGTGCAGAAGCAGAAGGAGGAGGCCGTGCGCGAGCAGGACTTCACCAAGGCCGGTGAGCTGCGCGACAGGGAAGTGGAACTGCGCGAGCAGATCCGCTCGATTCTCCAGGCCCGCAAGGACGACCAGGGAGCCGAGCAGCCCGCAGCCGACAGCGGCGAAGCCGCCACCCAGATCGAAGCCCCTGCGGCTGTCGCGGTCGCCGAGACCGATGCCGACCGCCCGCCGATGGTGACAGAGGAGGACATCGCCCACATCGTGGCTTCCTGGACCGGCGTGCCGGTGCAGAAGCTCACCGAGAGCGAGTCGGCCAAGTTGCTGAACATGGAGGAGACCCTCCACCAGCGTCTGATCGGCCAGGACGAAGCGGTGAAGGCCGTGTCGCGCGCCATTCGCCGCGCCCGCGTGGGTCTGAAGAACCCCAACCGCCCGATCGCCAGCTTCATCTTCTCCGGTCCCACCGGCGTGGGCAAAACCGAGCTCACCAAATCGCTGGCGGCCTACTTCTTCGGCAGCGAAGAGGCCATGATCCGCCTCGACATGTCGGAGTTCATGGAGCGCCACACGGTCAGCAAGCTGATCGGCTCGCCTCCGGGCTACGTGGGCTTCAACGAGGGCGGCCAGCTCACCGAGGCAGTGCGGCGCCGCCCCTACACCGTGGTGCTGTTCGATGAGATCGAGAAGGCACACCCCGATGTGTTCAACCTGCTGCTGCAGTTGCTGGAAGACGGTCGCCTGACCGACTCCAAGGGCCGCACGGTCGACTTCAAGAACACCCTGATCATCATGACCTCGAACATCGGTTCGAAGGTGATCGAGAAGGGCGGTGGCGGCCTTGGCTTCGAGTTCTCCGGTGAAGCGGCGGAAGAAACCCAGTACAACCGCATTCGCTCCCTCGTGAATGAGGAACTGAAGCAGTACTTCCGCCCTGAATTCCTCAACCGTCTCGACGAGATCATCGTCTTCCGTCAGCTCACCCGCGACGAGGTGAAGGAAATCGCCGAGATCATGCTCAAGGAGGTGTTCAGCCGCATGGAGGAGAAGGGCATCCACCTCTCCGTCACCGACGCCTTCAAGGAACGGCTGGTGGAGGAGGGCTACAACCCCTCCTACGGGGCCCGCCCCCTGCGTCGCGCCGTGATGCGCCTGCTGGAAGACTCCCTGGCCGAGGAATTCCTCAGCGGTCGCATCGGCGAGGGCGACAGTGCCGTGGTGGATGTGAATGAGGAGAAGCAGGTGGTGATCCGCAAGAGCTCCCTGCCCGCAGCCCTGCCTGAGCTCGCCGGTGCCAGTGCCTGAGCTCAGCCAGCACGCCATCTCCCCGGCCCGCGTGCTGCGCGGGTCGGGCGCCTGGCCCACGGCGTTGCCCCTGATCGCCGAACTGAGCCAACGGCCCCTGCTGCTGGGTCGCAGTGAGGCCACGGCCGGGCTGCGCCAGCGGCTGGCAGCCGAGCTCGCTGCACGGGGCCTGACTCCCCAGCCTGCAACGCTGTCGCACGACTGCTGCGAGCCCGACCTGGAGCGCCTGGCCGCCGAGGCCCAGGCCGGCAGCTGTGATGCCGTGTTGGCCGTGGGCGGCGGCAAGGTGCTCGACGCCGGCAAGATGCTGGCCGACCGGCTCGATCTCCCTTGCATCACCGTGCCCACCAGCGCCGCCACCTGCGCCGGCTGGACGGCCCTGGCCAATGTGTATTCCCCGCAGGGCGCCTTCCGCCACGACGTGGCCCTGCGGCGCTGCCCTGAGCTGCTGGTGTTCGACCACGACCTGGTGCGGCAGGCACCGCCCCGCACCCTGGTGAGCGGCATCGCCGATGCGATGGCCAAGTGGTATGAGGCGTCGGTGAGCAGCGGCAGCTCCAGTGATGGGCTGATCCAGCAGGCCGTGCAGATGGCCCGTGTGCTGCGCGACCAGCTCCTGCTCGACGCCGAGGCCGCCGTGGCCGACACGGCCCAGGCGCACCAGCCGCCCAGCGAGGCGTGGATACGGGTGGCTGAAGCCTGCGGTCTCACGGCCGGTGTGATCGGTGGCATCGGCGGTGCCCGCTGCCGCACCGTGGCGGCCCATGCCGTGCACAACGGACTCACCCAGCTGGCCGCCAGCCACCACTGGCTGCACGGCGAGAAGGTGGGCTTCGGCATCCTGGTGCAGCTGCGGCTCGAGGAGCTGCTGGGCGGCAACCAGCTGGCCGGCCAGGCGCGGCGCCAGCTGCTGCCGTTGTTTGCCCGCCTGGGCATCCCCTGCTCCCTGGCCGACCTGGGCCTGGCCCAGGCCAGCCTCAGCGATCTCCAGCAGGTGTGCGACTTCGCCTGCGCCCCGGGGTCCGATCTGCACCACATGCCCTTCGCCGTGGTGCCAGGCGATCTGCTGGCAGCCCTGGTGAGCGTGGGCAGCGGCGAGCGCCAGCCCGCGTGAGCCTGCAGCGCTGCCGCGAGCTGGTGGCTGAGGCCGCCGGGCAACTGCTCGACCACCAGGGGCGCGACCTGGCTGCGGCCGTGCAGTGGTGGGAGCTGCCGGGCTGGCCGGAGGCCTGGCCAGTGGCGGTGCCAGGCCCAGCCCAGACCGCCGCCGGCGGGGCCGCCGAGCCGGTGTTGCTGCTGCACGGCTTCGACAGCTCCTTCCTCGAGTTCCGGCGCCTGGCACCCCTGCTGCAGCTCAGGGCCCAGCTCTACGTGCCCGACCTGTTCGGCTTCGGCTTCTGCCCGCGGCCAACGGAGCTCAGCTACGGGCCGGAGGCCGTGCTCCAGCACCTTGAGGCCCTGGTGACGGCGATCCAGGCGCGGCACCAGCAGCCCGTGGGGCTGATCGGCGCCTCGATGGGCGGATCGGTGGCCGTGGAGCTGGCCCGGCGGCTGGGGGATCGGATCAGCCGGCTGCTGCTGCTGGCCCCGGCCGGACTGACCGGCCGGCCCATGCCCGTGCCGCCGCTGCTCGATGGCCTGGGGGTGCGCTTTCTGGCGCTGCCCGGCGTGCGACGGGGCCTGTGCCGCAGCGCCTTTGCCGACCCGGACCAGGGGGTGGGGCCGGCCGAACTGGAGATCGCCTCACTGCACCTGCAGACCCCAGGCTGGGCTGACGCGCTACGCCGCTTCGCCCGCAGCGGCGGCTTCGCCGGCTGCGGTGAGCCCCTGCCCGAGCAGCCCCTGCAGGTGCTCTGGGGCGCCAACGACCGCATCCTCCGACCGCCGCTGAAGCGGGCTGCCAAGGCTCTGTTAGGAGAGCGGGTGGAAGAGCTGGCGGCCTGCGGCCACCTGCCCCACATCGACCAACCCCACACCGTGGCCGAGCGCTGGCTGGCTGCCACAACCCAGGCCCCGCCCGTCGCCCCATCCACAGCCGCTTGAGCTCCACCCCATCCACAACCGCCTCAACCGCTGCAGAGCAAGCGCCCAGCGGCCCAGTGCTGCAGTTGCTTGCCGGCGCTCTGCAGGTGTGGCTGCGCCAACAGGTGGAGGTGGAGGGTCACCTCCACCTGCAGCTTCACGGCTCGGCGCTCAACCTGCTGCGTGGCCGGCTGGAAGGGGTGAGCCTCCAGGCCCGCCGCGTGACGTACAACGACCTCCAGATCGAGCTGGTGGACCTGCGCAGCGGCGCCATCCGCGTGCACACGGGCAACCTGCTCAAGGGCAAGTCGCTGCAGCTCGATCACGCCTTCAGCATCAGCGGCCAGGTGAGTTTCTGCCCCGAGGGACTCAGCCGCTCCTTCAGCAGGCCACGCTGGCGAAGCCTGGCCGACTGGCTGGCCGAACAGCTCCTGGGCATCACGCCCTTGCAGGACCTGCGGATCAACGGCAACCGGCTCGTGCTGGTGGCGCAGGGCGTCGCGAGCAGCGATCGGGTGGAGCTGGAAACCTGCCTGGCCTCCACACCGCAAGGCCTCGCCATTCAGGCCGCCGATGGCCAGCGTGAGCTGCTGCAGGTGCCGGTGGATCCGGCCATCGCCCTGGATTCCGCCCGCATCGAGGCCGGCATGGTGGTGCTGGAGGGCACGGCCCAGGTCACGCCATAACCCAGGCCAAGCCACAACCAGGAGCCAACCTCAGGCCTGCAGCAGGGGCAACACCAGGGTCACCAGGGAATACACCACAGCCGGCACGAACAGATAGCTGTCGATGCGATCCAGCACGCCGCCGTGGCCAGGGATGGCATCGCCGGAATCCTTCAAGCCCGCATCGCGCTTCATCATCGATTCGGTGAGATCGCCCACCAGGGCGAACACCGCCACCACTGCCCCGAGCAGGGCGCCGATCAACCAGCCCCAGCGCCAGCCGATCCAGCTGCCACCGATCGCCCCTACCGCCATCGCACACACCACCCCGCCCAGGGCACCCTCCACGGTCTTGCCGGGGGAGATCGGCGAGAGCGGGGTGCGGCCCAGGCGCCGGCCGATCACGTAGGAACCGATGTCGGTGGCCACGATCAGGAAGCAGGCCAGCAGGGTGAGGGCCAGGCCGGCCTGCGGCAGCTCCCGCAACTTGATCCAGTGGCTGGGCAGGAAGCCCAGATAAAACAGGCCGAACACCGAGGCGGCGATGTCGGCGATCGTGCCGGTGACCGGCTGCAACAGCAGCCAGCCGCAGATCACGGCGCCGGATGCCGGCAGCACCGCCGCTGCCACGTCGCCGGCAAACCAGCCACTGCCCGCGCCACTGGCCGCCATCGTGGTCACCAGCAGCAGCTGCACCGCCACCAGGGTGGTTTTGGTGGCAGGCCGGATGCCCTTGAACTGGGCCATGCGGAAAAACTCCAGCAGGCCAAGGTGCACGATCACCCCCACGGCCGCCGTGAACCACCAGCCGCCCAGCCACACCACCACGAAGCCGAACGCACCGGCCGCCCAGCCGCTCAGCAGCCGGGGCAACGACGTGGTGGTGCGGGGAGCGGGAATCACGCGGCGATCACGCGGGTGAGAGCGGGCGCTCAGCCGCTATCACAAACAGCGGCTCGGCTGCCGCCAGCTTGGCCTGACTGCCGCGCCGCTGCATGCGGTGCACTGTGGCCTGCACCACCTGGAGATCGGAGGCACCCAGCTGGCTGAGGGTGTCGGTGGCATCCACCAGTCCCTCCAGGCTGGCGGTGCTGATCACCAGCCGGCCCTCGGGCCGCAGCACAGGCCACACCGCCTTGAGCACCGATCCCAGCGGTCGGGCCACCTCCAGCAACACCCGATCGGGCGGCCCCGGCAGACAGGCCAGGTCCTCGGGGGCGGCACCGGCGTGGATGTGCAGATTGTGGATCGCGAAGCGCTGGCGGTTGCGCTCCAGCAGCTCGATCGCCTCGGGGTCCCGTTCCAGGGTATGCACCGAGCCGCGCGGCATCAACCGGGCGATCTCCAGGGCCAGAGCACCGGTGCCACCACCCACATCCCACACGAGCGAGTCGGGCCTGGGGCGCAGGTGAGCCAGCAGCATCACCCGCAGCTCCATCGGCGTGGGGCTGAAGCCGGGCGCGTCCTCAAACACCCCATCCGGCAGACCGGGGGTAACGAAGTCCCAGTGGATCGCGGGGGTGCTGGTGGCGGCAGGGGAATCGGGCATGGCCCCGGGCGGCGGCTAAACGGCCACAACCCTCACCGTATCAGCGATCTGATCACCCCACTGCAGGCGCTGCCCGGCCAGCCAGGCGGCCCGGGGAGCATCGATGCGCTCGCCCGGGATCAACAGGGGAATGCCAGGGGGGTAGGGACAGAGGGGCTCGGCAGCCAGGCGACCCGCGGCCGCCGCCAGGGGCACGGCCTCAGAGGGGGAGCGCCAGGCCAAGCCCACCGGCAGCTCGGGCTCGGCCACCAGTGGCAGGGGCGGCCGGCTGAACGGCGGCAACGGCGACCCGCCCAGGGCCCGGCGCAGGGCCAGCAGCCGGTGCGGCAGCCGCCAGGCCAGGCCCGGCGGCGGTGCCATGCCCAGGCAGAAGGTGAGCGTGCCGGGCTCCGGCAGCTCGGCGATCACGCCGCGGGCCATCAGCCAGTCGTCGGCCGCCAGGCCGCTGAAGCCCTGGGCAGCGCAATCGAGCACCAGCCGCAGCGGGTCGTGATTGGCCACGACCGGCAGGCCCAGGGCCGCGCAGCGGCGGCGCAGGCGCCCACCTGCAGCGGCGGCCCGTCGCCACTGGCGCTGGCCGGCCTCGCTCACCAGCTGATCGAGGCTGTGCTCGGCCGAGGCCAACAGCAGGGCGCTGGGGCTGGAGGTCTGCAGCCACAGCAGGGCCCGCTCCAGTGCCCCGGCAGGCAGCCGCGGCCCCTGGGCGAGCAGGGCCGCGCTCTGGGCCAGGCCACCGGCGCCCTTCTGGCAGGAGAGCACCACCAGGTCGGCGCCGGCCGCCAGGGCCTCGCCGCGACCGTGGGCCTGGTCCACCAGCACCGGCAGGCCCTGGCGGTGGGCCAGGGCCATCAGCTCCGGCAGGGGAGTCGCCAGGCCCTGATAGCTGGGCGACACCAGCACCACGGCGGCCAGGGGCCCCCGGGCCAGGGCCGCCGCCAGCACCGACTCCAGATGGGCGGCGCTGGGCGGCAACCACAGCCCCGTGGCCGGATCGAAGGGCAGGTCGAACAGCACCGGCCGCAGATCGCCGAGCACGCAGCCATGCAGCAGCGAGCGATGCAGGTTGCGCGGCAGCAGCACCCGCGCCCCCGGCGGGGCCAGCGCCAGCAGGGCCGCCTGCAGCAGGCCACTGGCACCGTTCACGCCAAACCAGCAGCGCTCCGCCCCCAGCAGCTCGGCGCAGCGGCGCTGGGCTTCCGGCACCAGCCCGTTGGCCTCCAGGGGGCCACCGATCTGGGGCAATTCCGGCAGATCCCAGCTGCCGGGCCGACGCCGCAGCAGGCGCCGCAGCGCAGGCGGCAGACCTCTGCCACGGCCGTGGGCCGGCAGATGCAGGGGCAGCACCATGGCCGGCCGGCGGGGATTTCTAGAGTTTGCCGATCTCCTGGCCCACGCCTGTGACCTCCTCCGGCATCAGCTACGACCCCGGAGCCGACCTGCGCTGGCTGCTGCTGCGCCCCTGGATCCTGTTCAGCCGGCTCACCGCAGTGCTCTGGCAGCTGGGCAGCCTGGTGATGGCGGTGCTGGTGCAGGGCAACAGCCGCGACGCCGGCGTGCAGCAACGGCTGGCCCGGCGCATCTTCACCACCCTCACGGGCCTGGGCCCCTGTTTCATCAAGGTGGGGCAGGCCCTCTCCACCCGTCCCGACCTGGTGCGGCGCGACTGGCTGGAGCAGCTCACCCGGCTGCAGGACGACCTGCCCCCCTTCCCCCACGCCGTGGCCCTGGCCACGATCGAGGCCGAGCTCGGCGCCCCGGCCGACCAGCTGTTTGAAGAGTTTCCCGACTACCCGGTGGCGGCGGCCAGCCTGGGCCAGGTGTACAAGGCCAGCCTCGGTGATGGCCACTGGGTGGCGGTGAAGGTGCAGCGCCCCAACCTCGCCTTCATCCTGCGGCGTGACCTTGCCATCATCCGGCTGCTGGCGGTGAGCTTCGGGCCGCTGTTGCCCCTCAATCTGGGCTTCGGCCTGGGCGAGATCATCGATGAATTCGGCCGCTCCCTGTTCGAGGAGATCGACTACCGATGCGAAGCCGACAACGCCGAACGCTTCGCGGCCCTGTTCGCCAAACACCCGGAGGTAACGATCCCTGCGGTTGAGCGCCATCTCTCCAGCCAGCGGGTGCTTACCACCAGCTGGATCCATGGCACCAAGCTTCAACAGCGCCACGAGCTGGAGGCCCGCGGCCTCGATCCTTCGGCCCTGATCCGCACCGGCGTGATTGCGGGGCTTCAACAGCTGCTCGAATTCGGCTACTTCCACGCCGATCCCCACCCCGGCAATCTCTTTGCCCTCTCGGGCAAGACCGGCGCCCTGGGCCATGTGGCCTATGTGGATTTCGGGATGATGGATTCGATCAGTGATGCCGACCGGCTCACGCTCACCGGGGCCGTGGTGCATCTGATCAACCGGGATTTCCGCGCCCTGGCAAAGGATTTCGTGAGCCTGGGATTTCTCAACCCGAAAACCGATCTGGAACCGATCATTCCCGCCCTCGAGCAGGTGCTCGGCAGCGCGGTGGGCGAGAACGTGAGCAACTTCAATTTCAAGGCGATCACCGACCGCTTCTCCGAGCTGATGTATGCCTACCCCTTCCGGGTGCCGGCCCGCTTCGCCCTGATCATCCGGGCGGTGGTGAGTCAGGAGGGCCTGGCGCTGCGGCTCGATCCCAGCTTCAAGATCGTGGCGGTGGCCTACCCCTACGTGGCACGGCGCCTGCTGGCCGGCGACACGGCCGAGATGCGCAGCAAGCTGCTGGAGGTGCTGTTCGATGCCAGCGGCAGGCTGCGGATCGAGCGGCTCGAGAATTTGCTGGCCGTGGTGGAAGGTGAGGGGCCCTCGGTGAGCCTGCTGCCCGTGGCCGGGGCCGGCCTCAGGCTGCTCCTTGGACCGGATGGCAGCGAACTGCGCCAGCGCCTGCTGCTCACCCTGGTGCAGGGCGACCGCCTCCATACCGACGACCTGCGTGCCCTCACCGGACTGCTGGGCCGCACCTTCAACCCACGCAAGCTCGCCGGCACCATGCTGCGGCGGCTCAACCCCCTGGCCCCTGCCGCGGCGGCCTGAGTCGGCAGGCGGGGTCAGCATCGCCGCTAGGGTCGCGGCACTTCAGGCCGTGCCGCCGTGCCCACCGACCCGATCACCCTCAGCGAAGCTGCCGCCGATCTGGCCTACGGTGCCTATGGCGATCTCGATGCCAGTGAGATCCTGCTGGAATACGCACCGATCCTGCAGCCCCCCTACCTGGTGGCCGGCGTGGGCCTGGCGATCGGCATGTTGTGCGGGCTCACCTTTGCCCGGCTGGTGAAGCTGCGCCTGGAGGCCTGGAAACAGGACCGGCTGGCGATGCTGCCCCTGGGCAACGGCGCCACCACCCTGCCTTACATCGGCGTGGTGCTGGGCATCACCCTGTTCATCGGCGGCAGCCTGCAGGTGTTCGGCTTCTCCGCCGGTGTGGCCCTGCTGGTGTCGTTCGTGCTGTCGATCGCCACGGCCGGAGCTCTGTGGGTGCAGCTGGAGCGGCTGATGGCCCAGGTGGAGGCGGGCAACTTCCGCGCCGTCGACTTCGACAACTTCGACGAATTCTTCTAGGCCGCCAGATAACCCTCAAGCATGCGCGACTGGGAGCGGATTCCCTCAAGCGCCTTGCGCTCCAGGTTGCGGGTCTTGTCGCGGCTGATGCCGAGGGTCTTGGCGATCGAGCTGAGGCTCATCGGCTCCCCACCCTCCTGCACATCGGCGCAGGGGATGCCGTAGCGCATCTTCAGCACCCGGCCCTGCAGCTCCGGCAGCTGCTCCAGCAGCGCCCGCAGGTCGCCCTTCAGGCACTCGCCATCCAACCGCTCCTCCGGC
>JBIIIC010000031.1:0-20570 GCA_044235095.1 Prochlorococcaceae cyanobacterium
TGGCAACAACCAGACGTTGTCTGGATCAATGAACCGCCAGATGACACAACAGCCGAGGAGGAGTTACTCTTTCGGCAGGCGGCCTAAATGGCGCCAACCGGCGACATCTTTCCTGAAAGTCACCGTGAACGGGTGTTTGCGTGCTTCAAGGCTTTTGCTCTCTTGCGGGTTCCCTCGTTGGTTCTGATGGGTCGCGATCATTTGATTGCTTCTTCCCATGGTTGGAAAGTTTGTTGATCAAACGTCGATTTGATCCATGTCTGTCCTATCATTTTGTAGCGTTGTAGTCGTGATGGCCATGGTGAATGGTTCGGGTCGCGGGTGTTCGGGCGGCTCGTCTTTCCGCTTGTCGTTTGCGGGATTACATGCGGTGGGCATCGTTGCGATCGTCGCGCTGCTGTGCTGGGTTTGTTTCTTCAATGGGATTGATTCTCTCTATCCGCTCGATAAGACCGAAGCTTTGCAGCTGGCCTTGGCTGATTCCATGGCGACCGGTGGAGATTGGGTGACCCCTGCCATCGATGGGTTGCCCTACTTTGATAAGCCTCCCTTGCCCTATTGGATTGGCGCCTTGATGTTGCGGTTGGCTCCGCATCGGTTGTGGCTGCCGCGGGTTGGAGCAGCTCTCGGTGGCTGTGTTGGTGTGATGGGCACTGTGCTCCTGGTGCGATTTGGTTCGGGAGATAAAAGTTCATTGAGAAAGGATGCCAGGGCTGTCATGACTGCAATCATGCTTGCTAGCAGCCCTGGTTATTTTCTTTTCGCGCGTGTTGGATTGCACGATATTTATCTCACGGCCAGCATAACCACAGCACTTGCTGTGGTTTTTCTCCTCAGTCGTGCCAGTCGCGTCATGCCCCGATTGCAGATCGTTGCTGGCTTCGTGATTGGTCTGTCTCTTGGCATTGGCGTTCTGGCCAAAGGTCTGTTGAGTCTGGCTTTGACAGTGGCCATCGCAGCGCTTTATCTGATGGTTGCCGGCCCTGCCGCCCGGCGCCCATTCACCTGGCGTTTTGGGATGGCGCTGCTCCTGTCGTTGCTGCTGGTGGCGGCTCCCTGGCACCTGGCGGCCTGGCAGGCACAGGGAGGAATATTCCTGGAAAACTATTTCATCCGAACCCATGTGAATCGATTCGCTACGGAATTGGATTCCCATGCCGGGCCCTGGTTCTTTTATGTGTTGGCCTATCCAGTGCTCACGCTTCCCTGGGTGTTGCCTGCTGCTGCAGCGCTGATCGAGGCCGATTGTCTGAATCTTCGCCGTTGGCGACGTCGTGTGCAGAGCGATCCTCTGTTGCTGTTTTGCACGATCTGGATTGGTGTCACGGTGGTGTTGTTGTCGCTCTCTTCCACCAAACTTCCCCACTACATCCTGCCGAGTGTGCCCCCCACGGCAATCGCCGCTGCCTACTTCTTCTGGCCCGTAGGGCCCCGCTCCGTGCGATCTCGCCGGCTGGGCCAGATGCTCCTCGCGGCGACCGTTGTGGTGTTGCTGATCGGCGCGCTGCTGTTGGCCTGGCTGCCAGCCCTGCTGATCCCAGTCAGCCGGAACACTCCAGGTTTCAGCATGGCGTTGCGGGGCCAGCTGGCGTCCAGCTCCGTTGTTGCTGGTGTTGTGCTTCTGGCTTGTGCTGGTGGCTGGGCCGCCTGGCGAGTCAGGCAACCCCAGCTCTCCTTGGCGGGGCTATGGGCGGGCTGCATCCTCTGTTTTCTGCTGTTTCAGGCTCCGGCGCTGCAACGGGCCTATCACCAGCAGGTTCAGCGGCCTCGCCTGCTCATGGCTGAACGGGCTCTAGCCGTGGCAACGGCGAATGAGCCCATCCAGGTTGTGGAGAAATCCTGGTATTCGATCAAGCTGCATACCCACGGACGGGCAGAGATCCTCAATCGAGGCAAGGCCTTTGGTGAGGCCAGTGATGAAGCTGTTGGCCGTGCCTGTGCACGCACCGGCCTGCTGCTGGGGCCCAGCAGCAGTGTGGAGAAAACAGCTGCCAGCTGCGGAGCCGGATCCTTCACCCTTCTCTATCAGGACACCGACGCACGCCTCAGCCTTGGCCGTTGGCAGCCTGCGACACCTCTCAGCTGAGCTTCACCCCTGAGCCGGTGCCCCCAGCTGGATGGTGTGTGGGAAAGCCCGCGCGGGGTCAGTTGCTGCTATCGCTCCGCAAGGCCGAGGCTGCCGGGATCAGCTGAACCTGCGGTTGCCAGCAGCTGATGCTGGCCCCGAATCGCGAGCTTCGTCTATCGGGGGGATACTCAGGGTCAGCGTCTGGCCTTGAAGGACCTGCGGATCTGATCGAACCAGTTGCCCGGCAGGTCGCCAGAACGCAGCTGAACGCTCGCCATTGAGCGCGCCAGGGGCCAGCCACCGCGCTGCAGCACAGCCGACACATGCAGGATCACGGCGAGGGCGATCAGCAGCCAGGCCACGAGATGGAGGCTGTAGACGAGGTGATGCAACTGGCCGTCGCGCAGCCAGCCCTCGTCCATGAGCTTGCCGCTGCCCACCGCCAGGGCCAGGGCCAAGAGAGCGAGGGCGTTGGCGGGCTGCCGCAGCCGGGTGCGGCCGGCGCTGATTGCGTAGAAGCTGAACAGCAGTGCGATCGGCCAGAGCACAACGCCCACCGTGCCGTGGATGTCGATCCATTCGCCGGGGAGGGTGATGGGCAGCCGGCCCCAACGCCCGTCGGCTGTCGAGTACACCAGCATCCCCGTGAGCCAGGCCAGCGGCACAAGCAGAGCCGTGGCGCCATGCAGCAGGCGCAGCAGGGAGGGCTGGTAGGGGCGGGCCATGACGTGATCAGGAAATCGGGACTTGGTGAGGGTTGTTCTGCCAGGTCGAGCTGTCGGTGGGATCAGCCCTGCTCCCAGCGGAAGCCCTGGTCTTTCCAGGCTTTGGGATCCTCGATCGGCTCCAGATGGGTCAGCACATGGGCGCGGGTCAACGTGGCGGCCACCTTGTGCTCCAGCTCTTCGCAGAAGTCATGGCCGGCCTGGACAGTCCAGTGACCAGGGACGAGCACATGAACAGAAACGAAGCGGCGTGAACCGGCCACGCGGGTGCGGAGCGCATGGAAGCGGATCTCAGCCGATTCGTAGGAAGACAGCAGATCGTCAAGCACCCGTTGTTCGTGATCGGGCAAGGAGCGATCGAGCAGACCGGAGGCGGTTTCATGAAACAGCTTCCAGCCTGTGAACGCGATGTTCACGGCCATGGCGATCGCGATCAGGGGGTCAAGGATTGCAAGACCGGTCAGCTTCACGAGGCCGATGCCAGCCACCACGCCGGCTGAGGTCCAGACATCGGTGAGCAGATGGTGGGCATCGGCCCGCAGCGTGATCGAATCAAACCGCCGCGCGGCCTTCAGCAGCACCCAGGCCACCAGACCGTTGAGTGCGGTTGCAGCCAGCGAAATGGCCAGGCCGATCCCCAGTTGCTCCAGAGGCTGGGGCTGCATCAGTCGCCCGATGGCGGCGTGAATGATGGCGAGTGCTGCCACCACGATCAGCACACTTTCCAGGCCGCTGGAGAAGTACTCAGCCTTGAAATGGCCGTAGTGGTGGGTGCGATCGGCAGGTTTGGCCGCCAGGGTGAGCGCCCAGAGAGCGCCAAGGGCGGCGATCAGGTTGACCCCCGACTCCATCGCATCGGAGAGGAGTCCAACCGAGCCGGTCAGGTGCCAGGCCAGCGTTTTGAGCAGGATCGTCGCGACCGCCGCTGCCAGCGACAGCAGCATGGTGGAGCGCGGGGATGCGAAGGCCATGGGTGATGGAGGAGCGATCCCAGCGAGCTGATCGTTGTTGATGCTGGTCCAGCCTGTTTGTCGTTCAGGCCACCGCTGAGGCGGCAGAGCAGCTGCTCGCTGATGCGGCCGCCGATCCACCACCAGCAACGTCATGGCGGCCCCTGAGCCTCCAGCTGCAGGGTGCACTTGCGGATGCCCAGTGCCGCCAGCTGCCGGCGTGCCAGGAGTAGGAGCCCGTCGCGGCTGAGCTGGTGGTCGGCCAGCGAGGCCGGATTGATCAGCAGGTGGGCGGTGAGGGCCGTTCGGGAGGTGCTCACCCCCCACACGTGCAACTCCTCAACGGCCAGCACCCCGGGCAGTTGCTGCAACAACGCCTCCACCGCGCCCAGATCCACACCCCGGGGAGCCGCATCGAGGTTGAGGGCGATGGCTTCGCGCAGCAGGCCCATGGCACTCCAGATCACGGCGCCGCCCACGCCGATGGCCGTCACGGCATCCAGCCACAGCCAGCCGGTCAGGCCCACCAGCAGGGCACTCAGCAGTACAGCCACCGACACCGCCGCATCGGTGAGCAGGTGGAGCACCGCAGCCCGCTGGTTGAGGTCGTGCTGGTGGTTGTGGCCAAACAGCCTGGCCGAGCCGAAGTTGATGGCGATGCCGGCGGCGGCGGCCCAGGCCACCGGGCCGGCGATCAGCGGCACCGGGTTGAACAGCCGCTCGATCGCCTCCACCACGACCACCGAGCCCGCACCGAAGATCAACAGGCCATTGATCAACGAGGCCATCTGGGTGCTGCGCCCGTAGCCGTAGGTGAAGCGGCCGCGGGCCGGCTGGCGGCTGAGCCGATCGGCACCCCAGCCCAGCACCAGGCCCACCACGTCGCCGAGGTTGTGCAGGGCATCGCCGATCAGGGCCAGCGAGCCGAAGCTGAAGCCCACCACCAGCTGCAGGGCGGTGAGACCGGAATTGAGGGCGATGCTCCAGCGAAAGGCCCGACCAGCTCCGTCATGGCGATGGTCATGGCCCTGATGCCCGTCACCATCGACGTCGTGCATGCCTCCCACGGCTCAGGGCTCAGTGTGGGCCGCCAGGTAGGCGGCGATCATCTCCTCCATCCCTTTCTGGGTGCGGCCGTGGGGACGCAATCCCTTGGCGGCCCACACCCCGTCGAGCGCCATCCGCAGCTCGGGAGTGATCCAGCAGGAGAGCAGCAGCTTGCCGTCGCGGCTGGAGCTGCAGCGCTTGGCAGGCAAGGGGAACTCAGGCAACGGATCTCAATGTATGCAAGTCGTTGTTGTCGGGCCCCTTCCCCTGCAGGGCTTTGGAGCCTGCCCTAGTTGGCGGTGCGTGTCCCTGGGCGGAAGTCGCTCCACTGCTTGAGCGTTTCCAGGCTCTGCACGCCTTCCAGGCGGGGTTTGCCGGGCAGGTCCCAGCTGGGGAAGGCGCGGATGCTGGCCGCCTCACAGCGGGCCCGGCCCGCATCGCTCTTGTCGCACTCCACGTAAGGGAGGCGGTTGCCCGCTTCCTTGCCGAACAGATTTTTCTGCATGAAGCAGGCCGGGCACCACCAGGCCCCGTAGAACACTGCGCCGCGCTGGCGCAGGTGCTCGCTGAGGCCATTCTGCTCGGCGTTGGAGGGTTTCAGGGGTTCGCCCACATGGGGGGAGGACGACGGTGAGGCGGCCTCGCCGGTGCTGCGGGCCGCCACGGTGGCCGTGGCCACGATCCCGACAGCCACCGTGCTCACTGCCACCAGCAGCACGGAGCGCAGCGAGCTGGGGGTGGCCATAACCGATGACAGAAGTTCTGACCGTAACCGGTTTTCACAGGGGCGCCACAGGCTGGTTCGGCCTGGGAATCGGCCTGGGCATCGGGCTGGCCCGTCGCCCTCCGATCCACTCCCCTGGTCCGGCTTTCCGCCCAGCCACCCCGCCCAGGCAACTGAGACACTGGTGCCATGAGCGCCAACGGCTACCGCGACTACTTCAAGGTGCTGGGGGTTGACCGCAGCGCTGATGCGGACGCGATCAAACGGGCGTTCCGCAAGCTGGCCCGGCAGTACCACCCGGATGTGAACCCGGGCAATCAGGAGGCCGAGGCCAAATTCAAGGAGATCAGCGAGGCCTACGAGGTGCTCTCCGATCCCGACAAACGCCGGCGCTACGAGCAGTTCGGTCAGTACTGGAGCCAGGCCGGCGGCGGTGGCGCCACGGGTGGCTTCGATGTGGATTTCGGCCGCTACGGCAACTTCGACGACTTCATCAACGACCTGCTCGGCCGCTTCGCTGGGCCAGGCGCGGGCTCGGCGCCGGGCGGCTTTGGTTTTGGCAGCGGCTTTCCTGGCGGCTTCGCGGGGGGCGGCGGTTTCGGCGGGCCTGGGGGCTTCGGCGCGGCCAGTGGCTTTGGCGGCCGTGCCACGGCGCCCAACCTGGATGCCGAAGCCAGCATCAATCTCACCCTGGCTGAGGCCTTCCGCGGTTGCGAGCGCACCCTGGCCGTCAACGACGAGCGGGTGCAGGTGCGCATTCCGCCCGGTGTGAAGAACGGCAGCCGTCTGCGGCTCAAGGGCAAGGGCAACCTCCAGCCGGGCACTGGCCGCCGGGGAGACCTCTATCTCAATCTCCAGCTCCAGAGCCATCCTGTTTGGAAGCTCGATGGAGACCAGCTGCGCGCCGAGCTTCCGCTCAGCCTCGATGAGCTGGCCCTGGGCGGTGAGGTGCGTGTGGCTACGCCCGATGGCGAAGCCACCGTGCAGGTGCCCCCGGGCATGACCCTCGGGCGCAGCCTGCGGCTCAAGGGCAAGGGCTGGCCCGTGCAGGGCGGTCGTGGCGACCTGCTGCTCACGCCGGTGCTCAAGCTGCCCGACCAGCTCAGCCCGCAGGAGCAGCAGTTGTTGGAGCAGCTGCGCGCCGCCCGCAGCGCCGACCCCCGTGCCGGCTGGATGCAGGCGGCACGGCTGTAAGGCCCACGCTCCGTAGGATCCGCACCAGCCAAGACGTCGCCATGGAGCTCACCTACCGACCCCGCCGGTTGCGCCGCACCCCGGCCCTGCGGGCGATGGTGCGTGAGCACCAGCTGAGCGCCGCCGACTTCATCTATCCCCTGTTTGTGCACGAGGGGGCCACCAACGAGCCGATCGGCGCCATGCCCGGCTGCTACCGCTGGAGCCTGGAAGGGCTGGTGCAGGAAGTGGGCCGCGCCTGGGATCTGGGTATCCGCTGCGTGGTGTTGTTTCCCAAGGTGGCCGACGGCCTCAAGACCGAAGACGGCGCCGAGTGCTTCAACGAGCACGGGCTGATCCCCCGCGCCATCCGCCGGCTCAAGGAAGCCCATCCCCAGATGGCGATCATGACGGATGTGGCCCTGGATCCCTACTCCTGCGACGGCCACGACGGCATCGTGAGCAACGAGGGTGTGGTGCTCAACGACGAAACGGTGGCGCTCCTCTGCCGCCAGGCGGTGGCCCAGGCCCGCGCCGGTGCCGATCTGATCGGCCCCAGCGACATGATGGATGGGCGCGTGGGTGCGATCCGTGAAGCCCTCGACGAAGAGGGTTTCGAGCATGTGGGGATCATCAGCTACACGGCCAAATACGCCTCCGCCTACTACGGCCCCTTCCGCGAGGCGCTTGATTCCGCACCCCGGGCTGCCGCCGGCAAGCCGATCCCGAAAGACAAGAGCACCTATCAGATGGATCCGGCCAACAGCCGCGAGGCCATCCTCGAGGCCCAGCTCGATGAGAGCGAAGGGGCCGACATCCTGATGGTGAAGCCCGGCCTGGCCTACCTCGACATCATTCACCGCCTGCGCGGTGAATCGGAGCAGCCAATCGCCGCCTACAACGTGAGCGGTGAATACGCGATGGTGAAGGCGGCCGCCGAGAAGGGCTGGATCGACGAGCGGGCCGTGGTGCTGGAAACCCTGCTCTGTTTCAAGCGGGCCGGCGCCGATCTGATCCTCACGTATCACGCCTGCGACGCGGCCGCCTGGCTGCGCGAGGGTTGATGGACCAGCGCCCGTGACCGGCGCGATCGGCCCTGGTATCGGCCAGGAGACGCTTGAGTTGCTCGAGTGGCCCCGGCTGGCCGACCATCTCGCCAGCTTCGCCAGCACGACTGCCGGCACGCGCCAATGCCGCGCCCTGCCCCTGCCTGCCTCGCTTGAGGCCAGCCAGGTGCTGCTGGCCGAAACCACCGAGCTGCTGGCCCTCGATGGCCTGATCGAGGGCGGCCTCAGCTTCGAGGGCGCCGCCGACATCGAGGGCCTTGTGCAGCTCTGCGCCAAGGGCGGCACCGCTGGCGGTGAGGCCCTGCTGGAGCTGGCCGGCACCCTGGCGGCGGCCCGGCGCCTGCGCCGCCAGATCGATGATCCCCAGCTGCGGCCTGCCACCACGGCCCTAGTGGCCGAGCTGCGCACGCTGCCGGAGCTGGAGCAGCGATTGCACTTCTGCCTGGAGGAGGGTGGCCGCGTGGCCGACCGGGCCAACCCAGCCCTGGCTGGGCTGCGGCGCCAGTTGCAGGGGGTGCGCTCCGAGCGGCGCGAGCGTCTCGCGGAGCTGATGCGTCGTCTGGCGCCCCTGCTCCAGGACACCGTGATCGCTGAGCGCAACGGCCGGCCCGTGCTGGCGGTGAAGGCCGGTGCCGCGGCCCAGGTGAGCGGCCTGGTGCACGACAGCTCGGCCTCAGGCAGCACGGTGTTTGTGGAGCCTCAGGCTGTGATCCCCCTGGGCAACCGCATCCGCGAACTGGAGGGCCAGGAGCGCGAGCTGGAGCAGGCGGTGCTGCAGGAGCTCAGCGGCCTGGTGGGCGCGGAAGCGGAGGCGCTTACTGAGCTGCAGCGGGTGCTGGTGCGCCTCGATGTCGCCCTGGCCCGGGCCCGCTACGGGGCCTGGCTGGGGGCCGTGCGGCCCGAGCTCTGCGGCGAGCCGGAGGCGCCGTTTGCGTTGCGCGACCTGCGCCATCCCCTGTTGCTCTGGCAGCAGAAGCGCCAGGGCGGCCAGCCGGTGGTGCCGGTGAGCATCCAGGTGGGGCCGCAGCTGCGGGTGGTGGCGATCACCGGCCCCAACACCGGTGGCAAGACCGTGACCCTCAAGAGCCTGGGGCTGGCGGCGCTGATGGCCCGGGCAGGGCTGTTTCTGCCCTGCAGCGGCACGCCACGACTGCCTTGGTGCGCCCAGGTGCTGGCTGACATCGGCGATGAGCAGTCGCTGCAGCAGAACCTCTCCACCTTCAGCGGTCACATCCGCCGCATCGCCCGCATCCTGGCGGCGCTGCCCGGGGGGGGTGGCGGGGCCGAGGCCGCTGGGGGCGGCACCGCCGGCGCCTCGCTGGTGCTGCTCGATGAGGTGGGCGCCGGCACCGATCCGGCCGAGGGGGCAGCCCTGGCCACAGCCCTGCTCCAGCAGCTGGCCGATCGGGCCCGGCTCACGATCGCCACCACCCACTTCGGCGAGCTCAAGGCCCTTAAATACAGCGACTCCCGCTTCGAGAACGCCTCGGTGGCGTTCGACGTGGAGACGCTCTCACCCACCTACCGGCTGCAGTGGGGTATCCCCGGCCGCAGCAACGCTCTGGCGATCGCCCGCCGGCTGGGGCTGGAGGAGCCGGTGCTGGAGCGGGCGGCGGCGCTGCTGGAGCCCCAGGGCAGCGGCGAGGTGAACCAGGTGATCGCCGGCCTGGAAGACCAGCGCCAGCGCCAGCAGGAGGCGGCTGAAGAGGCCGCGGCCCTGCTGGCCCGCACGGAACTGCTGCACGAGGAATTGCTGCTGAGGTGGGAGCAGCAGAAGCAGCAGAGCGCCGAGCTGCAGGAGCAGCGGCGCCAGCAGCTGGAGCGCTCGATCCGCGAGGGCCAGCAGGAGGTGCGGCGCCTGATCCGGCGCCTGCGCCAGGCGGGCCGCTCCGGTGGCCGCCCCGGCTCCAGCAGCGAGCTGGGTGAAACCGCCCGCCAGGCCGGCCAGCGGCTCAAGCGCCTGGAGCAGCAGCACCGGCCCACCCCTGAGCGCCGTGAACACCGGGGCTGGATGCCGGCGGTGGGTGATCGGGTGCGGCTGCTCTCGCTGGGTAAGGCGGCCGAGGTGCTGGCCCTGGCCGACGGCGGCCGCGAGCTCACGGTGCGCTGTGGCGTGCTGCGGCTCAACGTGCCGCTGGAAGGCATCGAGGGGCTCCATGGCGAGAAGCCCAGCCCGCCGGAGGTGAAGGTGCAGGTGAAGGGCCAGCGGGGCATGGGCGGCCGCGGTCCCGACGTGCGCACCGAGCGCAACACCGTGGATGTGCGCGGCTTGCGCGTGCATGAGGCCGAGGCGGCAGTGGAGGAGCGCCTGCGCGGTGCCAACGGGCCGGTGTGGGTGATCCACGGCATCGGCACCGGCAAGCTCAGGCGCGGTCTGCGCAGCTGGCTGGCCACAGTGCCCTACGTGGAGCGGGTGAGCGATGCGGCCCAGGGCGACGGCGGCCCGGGATGCACTGTGGTCTATCCGAGGTAGCGAAGCGCCCGGCAAAGAGCACAGGGCTGTTCTTCAGCACAAGGCTGTTCTTCGCTGTTGGCTGAAGGACGACGCGTGCAGTCCTGCTGCTGTTGGATGCAGTTTTGCAGTCATGTTGCTGTGCTTGAGCGCATTTTGCGCTTGATGCCTGCGTAGCGCTGCATTCTATGTCGCATACCACGTATCCCGTCGATGGCCTGCAACCGCTTCGCTATCAACGAAGGTCTATTGAAAAGGGCCTGCCTTTGGGGCGTCAGTGTTCCGTTGCTGATGACTGCAGCGTGGGCTGAACCGCTCCCATTGCCTTATAGGGCTCAACCTCCCTATCTGCCCATGATCGATATTTTTGGGCGGCCACGCAAAGGTCTTGAAATCTCGGCCTATGAGGTGTTCACCGGCAGGCCTGTTCCGGTTACTATCGGAAATGCAACTTTTGTTCCTGAGGTGCGTAGGGCTGGTCAGAAATATGGCGGCTATACACGATTCAACGGAGATTTGCAGGTCGTCAATGGTGATCTCTATCTTGAGGGTCGGGCCGTTGGTCAAAGTCTCTATCAACTGCAAGCCAATGATTCCCGGCAGGAAGGGCAGCTGCAGAGCCAGGGCGGCAGCATCCGTGAACTTGCAGGTGGCATGGTGCGAAATGAGCAGGCCACGGAGAGGCTGGGAATCGCTGTGAGTCGGCTTGGCCAGGTTTCCATCAATCATGCCAGCGCTTTGCAGCAGCATTCAGTCGCGTTGAAACAGCATTCGGTCACACTGCAACAGCATGCATTGGCCATCAACAACTTGGCTGCTGATGTTGATCACTCCAAGCAGGCAATTGCAGTGCTCGATCAGAACCTCAACAGATTGGGGTCTGGTGTTTCGGGGGCTACGGCCCTTGCTGCTGCCCTGGGCAGCCTTCCTGTGGAATCCCATGGCTCTCCTGTCGCCTGCGGGGTCGGCACCGGTGGTTACAGCGGTAGCTTTGCGCTGGCGACGGGTTGTGCGGTTCGCCTGAGTTCGGCGTTGTCGCTCAACGCCGGCGGTTCCTATCTCTTTGGCGGCACCACCAACTATGGCGGCGGCACGTTGTCGAACCTGGCCGGCCGGATCGGTCTGGTTTATCGCTTCGGCTCCAGTGGTGGTGGCAATGCCTCCGACGTGACCGCCAGCCAGATGCTCAACCAGCGACTTCAGGAACAGCTCAGGCTGGCCGAACAACGCCAGCAGGAGATGGCGACGGATCTGCGCGATCTGCAGCAGCGGCTCGCCCAGCTGGAATCGGTCGCCCTGCTGCGCTGAGCCAGGGCATATCAACCCAGATTTGGCAGCACTGGTTCGACGCTGATCGGCTGGATCTGCGGGATGGCGTTGGCATGCTGCCGGTGTGCCGGTGTGGCAGCTGCTGGCTGTCGATAAACGAGGGCGTGCTGCACCCCGAACGCAACCCGCGCATCCCCATCACCCTCAGCTCAGCGCGGGCAGCTGGGGTTCGCCCTTTGCCCCAGCTGCGGCGGGAGAGCTGGGCAGGGGCAGGGCATTGCCGTCGCCATCAAACAGCCGCCAGCCGCTGGCCTCCACATCGAGGTGCACGGTTTCACCGGGCGTGAGCTGGCGGCGGGGCTCTGTGCGTAGCTGCACCAGGTGGTCGCCGTCGTCGAGTCGGCAGGTGAGCAGTTGCTCGTTGCCCAGGGCCTCGCTGTGGCTCACCGTGGCCCGCAGGTTGCGGTTGGTGGCGGGAGCCAGCTGCAGATGCTCGGGCCGCAGGCCGCCGGTGAGCTGGTGGCCGATGCGGCTGGCAAGGGCTGCGGCCAGGGGCCCTTCCACCGGGAAGCGCCGTTGCCCCAGTTGCAGCTGGCTGGCACCCACCACCTCCACCGGCAGCAGGTTCATGCCCGGGCTGCCGATGAACTGGGCCACGAAGAGATTGGCCGGCCACTGGTAGAGCTCCATCGGCGTGCCGAGCTGTTGCAGCGCTCCAGCGTGGATCACGGCAATGCGGTGACCCATGGTCATCGCCTCCACCTGGTCGTGGGTCACATAGAGGGTGGTGGTGCCCAGCCGCCGCTGCAGCTCCACGATCTGGGTGCGGGTGCCCGTTCGCAGCTTGGCGTCGAGGTTGCTGAGCGGCTCATCCATCAGAAACACCGCCGGCTGGCGGGCGATCGCCCGGCCCAGGGCCACCCTTTGCTTCTGGCCGCCGGACAGCTCCTTGGGCAGCCGCTCCAGCAACGGGCCCAGCTCCAGCATCTCCGCCACCTCGGCGATCCGCGCCTCGATCCGCGCCTCCCGCGCCGAGGGCACCCGGAGCGGTGCCGGCAGCCGGCGGCTGAGCCCATGCAGGCTGTCCTGCAGCTGCTGCAGCGGGGTGCGCGGGCGGCTGCGCCGCAGGCCGAAGCCGATGTTGCCGGCCACCGTGAGGTGCGGGTAGAGGGCGTAGCTCTGGAACACCATCGCCACATCCCGCTGGGCGGGCCGCAGCCGGCTCACCGGCCGATCACCAACGAAAATCTCACCGCTGCTGGGCTGCTCGAGGCCGGCCAGCAGGCGCAGCAGGGTGCTCTTGCCGCAGCCCGAGGGGCCCACCAGCACCAGGAATTCACCGTCGCGGATGGCCAGATCCAGCTGGCGCAGCACCTGCACGGGTTCGCTCCCCCGCCGTGGCGGGTAGCTCTTGCTCACCTGGTGGAAACGGACAGCGGCCAAACCCTTGCCTCGACGGCGTGATCCTAGGTTTGAAGGCAATGCAGTTCATCGACCAAGCCCGCATTGCGGTGAAGGCGGGCCGGGGTGGCGACGGGATCGTTGCCTTCCGCCGCGAAAAGTATGTGCCGGCGGGCGGTCCCTCCGGCGGGGATGGAGGTCGGGGCGGCGATGTGCTGTTGCTGGCCGATGCCAACCTGCAGACGCTGCTCGACTTCAAATACAAGCGGATCTTTGCCGCCGACGATGGTCGGCGCGGTGGTCCCAACCGTTGCACCGGCGCCAGCGGTCAGCCGCTGCTGATCAAGGTGCCCTGTGGCACCGAGGTGCGCGATGCCCGCACCGGCATCCTGCTGGGCGATCTCACGGCCGCAGGCGACGAGCTGCTGGTGGCCCTGGGCGGACGCGGCGGGCTCGGCAATGCCCACTACCTCAGCAACCGCAACCGTGCCCCGGAGAAATGCACCGAGGGTAAGGAGGGGGAGGAATGGGAGCTGCAGCTGGAGCTGAAGCTGCTTGCCGAGGTGGGCATCATCGGCCTCCCCAATGCCGGCAAGAGCACCTTGATCTCCGTGCTCTCAGCCGCGCGCCCCAAGATCGCCGACTACCCCTTCACCACTCTGGTGCCGAATCTTGGCGTGGTGCGCCGCCCCAGTGGCGACGGCACCGTGTTTGCCGACATCCCTGGCCTGATCGCCGGCGCGGCCCAGGGCGCGGGGCTCGGCCACGACTTCCTGCGTCATATCGAGCGCACCAGGCTGCTGATCCACCTGATCGATGCCGGCGCCGATGACGTGGTGGCTGATTTCCAGGTGGTCACCCGTGAGCTGGAGGCCTATGGCCAAGGGCTCAGGGAGCGGCCGCGCCTGGTGGCGCTCAACAAGATCGAACTACTCGACGAGGTTGAGCTTGCGGATCGCCTCCAGCAGCTCGAACAGCATCTCAGCAGCGATGGACGTGGGGTCCTGACCATTTCAGCAGCCAGCAATCGTCATCTCGATCGCTTGCTGGCCGCTGTCTGGCAGGAACTGGGAATCAACGTCGACTGAAAGCTTCTGAAGGGCTTCCGCTGCAGGGGCTCAGTCGTCGTAAACGCGGCACTCGGGGGCCTCGGGGTTCATGTCGCAGAACACTTCGAGTGGGCTGGGATCGTGGTTGTCTTCGGGGTGCTGGGCCTTGTAGGCCTCCAGGCCCTTGAGCTCTTCTTCCAGATGGCGCAGCTTGCCCTGGTCGCCGGCAGCGCGGGCGGCTTCGATCTCGGCCTTGTCCTTCTGGATGTGCTCGTCGATGGAGTTCATGCGGGTGCCGGCTTGCGAAGACCGGAGCTCATCGGGCCCACCATACGGGCGCTGGATGCGGCTGGGCGGGCGTGTGATCAGCTGCGAATTTCTGTGATCCGTGGCTAAGAGCGGGGTAGGCACCAGCGGAGGCTTCCGGGATGACGCGCATCGTGCAGCGACAGGGCCGCCACTTCATGGATCAGCAGGGGCGTCTCTACTGGATCAACGGTCCGGAGACCAACTGCTACCTCTCCGAGCAGCGGCTCTGGCGCCGCGGCCTCAGCTTCGACGATGTGTTGGATTGGAAACAATGTGCGCCGCTCGGATTGGTCTCGCAGCGCTTCCCTTCCGTGAGGGCGGCCTGTGAGGCCTTCGAGCACGCCCAGGTGCAGTGGTTTCAGGATGTGTATCTGCGCCGCATGGGTGACCAGATGGCGGCGCAGCGCAGCCTCGACGACTACAAGCCCACGGCGATGAAACGGGCCGAGGCGACCGGTGCGCGCCGCCGTCACCAGCCCTGGCTGTTGCCGGATCCCGCCGGCCCTGTGTGTGGGCTGCCACCGCGGCGCGGGCCTGCCCAGGTCGGGGGGATGGAGATGCCCCATCCGCGGCGGCGGCGCCGCTCAGCCCCCCAGCTCACTGAGCTCTAGCCAGCGTTCTTCCCCCGCCTCGATGCGGTCGCTCAGGGCGGCCAGCTCGGCGGTGAGGGTCTCCAGCCGGGCGTAGTCGCTGCCGGCGGCGCTGAGGCTCTGCTCCAGCTGTCGCCGCTGCTCCTCCCACTGGGGCAGCTCGGCATCGAGCTGGGCCAGCTCGCGGTTCTCCTTGAAGCTGCGGCGCCGCTTGGTTGCTGGCGTTGCGGCGGCCTGGGGCGTTGAAGCTGGGGGGCTGCCGCCCGGATCCCGCGGGCCGTTGCGGTCGCGCTCGGCGGCGCGCAGCTGCTGGCGGCGCTCCAGGTAGGCGCTGTAGTTGCCCTCGAAGCGCTGCAGCTGGCGGTTTTCGAAGGCAAACAGCCGGTCCACGGTGCGATCCAGAAACCAGCGGTCGTGCGACACCACCACCACACAGCCCCGGAAGTCCTCCAGGAAGTCCTCGAGCACGGTGAGGGTGTGCACGTCGAGGTCGTTGGTGGGCTCATCGAGCAGCAGCACATTGGGCGCCTCGATCAGCAGTCGGCAGAGGTGCAGCCGCCGCCGCTCGCCGCCGGAGAGCCTGCTCACCGGCTGGTGCTGCTGGGCCGGTGGAAACAAGAAGCGCTCGAGCAGCTGGGAGGCACTGAGGGTCGAACCGTCGAGCTCGATGCTGCTGGCGGCTTCCTTCACCACGTCGATCAGCTTGCGTTCCCGACCGGCGGCATCCCGCTCGGCCAGCAACACGTGGCTGTGCTGGTCGAAATAGGCGAGCTTCACCGTGGAGCCGAGCTCAAGGCTGCCTGCGCAGTCGGGGACGTGCCTGGCTGCTGCTTCAACCCCTGCCGCTCCGGCTGCGGTGCTGCCTGAACGGCCGCCACCGGCCAGGGCGGCGATCGCATTCAGCAGGGTGCTCTTGCCAGAGCCGTTCGGGCCGATGATCCCCACCCGGTCTTCCGGGTTGAAGCTGTAGGAGAAGCCCTCAAGCAGCGGCGGATCCCCGGCGTTTCGGCTCACGCTGTTCACCCAGAGGCAGAGGTTGTCCACCTCGATCGCCCGCTTGCCCAGCCGCCGCTGGTTGGTGCTCAGGCTCAGCTGGCCGCGGCCCTGCCGCACCGGTAGCTCCTGCATCGCCTCGATGCGCTGGATGCGGGCCTTCTGTTTGGTGCTTCGGGCCTTGGGGCCGCGCTGCAGCCAGGCCAGCTCCCGTCGGAGCACCCCCCGCAGTTTGGCCTCGCTGGCGGCGGCGGCGGCCTCCTCGTCGGCCTGACGTTCCAGGTAGTAGGCGTAGTTGCCGGCGTAGGGACGGGCCTCGCCCCGGTCCACCGCCACGATCCGCCGCGTCACCTGGTCGAGCACGTAGCGGTCGTGGGTCACCAGGACCACCGCGCCGGGGAAGCGCCCCAGGTAGCCCTGCAGCCACTGGATGCAGTCGGCATCGAGGTGGTTGGTGGGTTCATCGAGCAGCAGCACGTCCGGCTCGGCCACCAGAGCTGCCGCCAGGGCCAGCCGGCGCCGGTAGCCCCCGGAGAGATCGCCCACCCGTCGGCCCAGATCGCGCACGCCCAGCCGCTCCAGCACCTCGCGGATCTGCTGTTCCAGGCCCCAGGCCTGGCTCTGGTCCATGCGGCTGTTGAGGCTGTCGAGCTCGGCCAGCAGGGGCCGGTCGTCTGTCCCCTCGCGATGGGCCGCGGCGAGGGCCTCGCTCACCGCGGTGTAGCGGCGCAGCAGCTCCATCTTTTCGCCGCTGCCTGCAAACACCGCATCCAGCACCGTGAGCTCGGGGTCGAGCTGGGGGTCCTGATCCACCAGCACGATGCGCGCCTGGGGAGCCACCCGCCGCTGGCCCGTTCCCGGCGGCTCCGTGCCAGCAAGCACCTTCAGCAACGTGCTCTTGCCAGCGCCGTTGGGGCCGATCAGCCCGAGCCGGTCGCCCTCGCCCACGTGTAGATCGAGATTGTCAAAGAGCGTGCGCACTCCGAAGTCCTTGCGCACTCCCACCAGGCTGATCAGGCTCACGCGTTGGCGGTTCGGCGCTGCTCTTCCAGATAAGCAAACACGCTCTTGTCGCCCACATCCGCTGCAGCCGGCATGGGGAATTTCCGCAGGCAGAGCACCAGCAACAGGGCCGCTTCAATCGCCAGTAACGCGCCACTCGCGCCCTGGCTGAGCAGCCCCGTGAGCCGCCCCAGCAGGGCCAGCGGCAACAGCAGGGTCACACCGATCGCCTCGGGCCGGCGGAAGCAGAAGAATTCCTTGAAACCGATTCCGGCCAGGGCGGCGAACAGGGGGCCGATCGCCCAGATCCAGCGAGGATCGCTGCGCAGGGCTGCTGCCATGCCGCCGGGTCCGGCGGTCACCGCCAGGGCCATCAGCCCCGTGCACCCCACCAGCCAGAACAGTTGCAGGGCCCGGTGCAGGGGGCGCAGATAGATGTGAATCCAGCGCAGGGCCAGGCCCAGCCCGGCCGCGAGCGGCAGCAGCCACGGCCAGATCAAGCTGCCGCCCAGCCAGTGCCACTGGGCCAGCAGTGCCGCCTGGGCAATGGCGGCGGTGAGCAGGGCGAGGCGGTAGCCCAGCACCTCGCGGCGGTCGCGCCCCGTGATCGTGAACGGTCCGTAGACCCCCTCGAACACCTGATCGAGCACCGGATTCGGCGCTGGCCCGCTTGGGGAATCGGGATTGCTCATGGCAGGGCCGGCGGCTCGCCCACCAGTGTGGCCAGCTCCGGGCCGGCCGGAATGATGCCCGAAGGGTGCAGTGGAAACAGGGCGCCGAAGTAGTCGCGCCGCCAGGCCTCGGGCCAGCAGGTGTCTGCCACCCCAGGCTGTCTGTGGAGGCGCTGGCGCCAGCGCCACAGGGCCGGCAGCTGCCACAGCGGCCGGCGGCTCACGCCGAACAGGGGCGCATAGACCAGCTCCAGCCGGATCAGGGTGGGGAACAGCTGCACGTCGGCCAGGCTGAGCTCAGGGCCAGCCAGCCAGGGGCCTGTGCCGCTCCCCTTCGCACCGGGACCGGTGGTGGCACGGTCAGGCTCGGCTGCGCCCAGGGCTGCCTCGGCCATCTCCAGGACTTGAAACAGTGCCGCCTCGGCGCGGTCGTAGGCGGCCTGGCTGCGGGCGAAGCCGCAGCGATACACGCCGTCGTTGACGTCGTGCTGCAGCCGCTCGCGCCACAGTCGCGTGGACTGCCGCTGGGGCGCGGGATCCAGGTCGGGTGCGCCCTGGGGGGCGGGCCACTGGTTGAGCAGCTCGATCACCCGGGCGCTCTCGTTCACGAGGATGCGCCCCTGGCTGCGCGAGTAGAGCGCCGGCACCGTGGCCCGCAGGGGGCCGCCCTCGGGGTTGCGGGCCCCTGAGCGCCTATAGAGCTCCGCCAGGGTGAGGCAGCCCTCAAACGGTTCGCTGAACCGCCAGCGCCCCGCCGTCGGGTCGGGCTCCACCACCATCAGCGTGATGCTGCCCGCCAGCTGCCGCAGGCACCACACCAGCCAGGCCCGATGCGCCCAGGGGCAGCTGCGACCCACGATCAACACATGGGCGTCGGCTGCCGCCGCGTTGGCCGGCAGCGGCGGCGTGCTGGCGAAGGCGGCGGCGGGCCGGCGGTAGTTGCCCTCCGGATCAGCCGGGCCCAGGCCACCCATCAACTGGAGCCACTGCCAGTGCCACAGCCCCCTGGCCGCTTGCACCACGAAGGGAGGAGGAGCCATGGGGGAGCAGCAGCACCGGCCCGACTCTGCGCCAGGCTGACCCCAAAATCCAGCGGCCAGAGCAGTGGGCGAGCAGCGGGCACGGGTGTTGGTGGTGGCGGGCACCCATGGCAATGAGCGCAATGGGCCATGGCTGCTGGAGCACTGGCGGGCCCATCCCGGCAGCCTGGCCACGGCCGGTCTGGATCTGGCCCTGGTGATCGGCAACCCCGAGGCCCACAGCCGCAACCGGCGCTACCTTGACCGTGACCTCAATCGCAGCTTCGATCCCACCCTGCTTGCCGACACCAGCCGCTGTGAACGGGAGGTGGTGCGGGCCCGGCAGTTGCTGGCTGCCCATGGCCCCGAGGGCCAGCAGCCCTGCGTTGCGGTGCTCGATCTGCACAGCACCACCAGCGCCATGGGCAATTCCCTGGTGGTGTACGGCCGCCGGCCGGAGGATCTGGCCCTGGCGGCGGGCATCCAGTGCCGACTGGGCTTACCGGTGTATCTCCACGAGGCTGACCAGGCCCAGACCGGTTTTTTGGTGGAGCGCTGGCCCTGTGGCCTGGTGGTCGAGGTGGGGCCGGTGCCCCAGGGGGTGATCCAGCAGCGGATCTGCCGTCAGACCCAGCTGGCGCTGGAGGCGGCCCTGGCCGTGCTGGCCCAGGCTGCCCAGGGTGTGCTGCGGCTGCCGCCCCGGCTGGTGGTGCATCGCCACCTGGGCAGCCTGGATCTGCCCCGCTGCGCCGATGGCACCCCCCTGGCCTGCCTCGATGGCCGACGCCAGCACCGCGACTGGTGGCCCCTGCGGTCGGGCGATCCTCTGTTCTGCCGCGCCGATGGTGAGGTCTTGCCCTACACGCCCCCGCCCGAGAGGGCCCATGGGCCGGTTTGGCCCGTGTTTGTGAATGAGGCGGCCTACGGCGAGAAGGGCATTGCCCTCAGCCTCACCCACCGTGAGCTGTGGCCCGTGCAGCACGGCTGGGGTGAGGCCCTGCAGGCGCTGATGGGCGGCTGAATCAGCAGGCTGGGTCCCTGTTCAGCGTGGAGCGCCGTTGTAGATCACGCCCACCACGGAGCGGCCATCTGGGGCAATGCGGATCTCGGTCTCAGTGGTGGCGGGCAGCCCCAGCTGCTGCCAGCCCGGAGCACCGCCGAGAAACCGGAACAGGTAGCCCTCGGCGTCGTTGCTGATCAGGCACTGGTTGCCACCGCTGGCGGTCTCGTACATGCACTGGGCTGGTCGGTACACGCCCAGGCCCCCGTTCTGGGCGATGGCGGTGCCCCGCGCCAGGTTGACCGCGCGCACGGCGCTGAAGGGAACCGCGCTGTCCTGGGCGCGCGCGGACCCGGCGTGCAATGGAGTTGTCGCCGCGAGCAAGCCAGTGAGCAGGGCCGGAGCGAAACGCATGGGTCGAAGCTCGGATGAGGCCTACATCAGCCCCCTCTGCCAGGCGGTGTCAAGGCGTGTCGGCCGCACACCGCTCAGCCGCACACCAGCGTGTTCTGTTCCTTCGTGCAGGGCAGGTCGCTGGAGCTGCCGTCGGCCCAGTAGATGCGCAGTCGGTCGTCGCTGGTGCCGCTGCGGTAGGTGAGCGACTTCACCGGCCCTGCTGGAGGCTTGCCGCTGCGGTCGGCGGCGTCGCGTGGCGTGGCGGCATTGAGCTTCTGCTCGAGCTGTTGGAGCTTCAGCTCCAGCTGCTCCTGGCGCTGCTGCAGTTGCAACAGCTCGTTGGTGGGCTTGGGCTGACAGGCGCTGAGCGCCAGGCCTGCGGCCGCAGCGGCGCTCAGCGCCAGGGCCGCTGCCGGAAGGCGGAACAGTGGGGAAGAGGAAGCCATGCCGGAGTGGGCCTTGCGGTCGTGCCTGCGACCGAACTCCTAGCAGCGGCAAGGGGTTTCAGCCAGCAGCCCGGCTGGCGACCCAGGCTTGAGCCCAGCTTCTTCACAAACGGCGCAATCTTCCGTTACAGTTCGACGCGACGGGATTCCGTCGGCAGGCTTCCGGCCCTCTGGCGCCCGCCCTACTTAACCGGTCTTCCGGGGTTCCGGCCCTGGGCT
>JBIIIC010000016.1:0-57899 GCA_044235095.1 Prochlorococcaceae cyanobacterium
GGGTTCAACCAACCCAGTACCAAACGGAATCCCTGAAGCCCTCGCCACACGGCGAGGGCTTTTTGTTGTGGAGGCTTGTTGGGCTGCGCTTGTTGCGCCGCTCGTGTTGGATTGGGGTTGGCTGAATAATGTGTGACTTGGCGGTGCCCAGGGCGCACGTCTTCCCCAACCCATGCGCGCTCCGAGGCAGGCAGTCTCCAGGGCAAACCAAGGTTCTATGCAGCAGCAAAAAGCCTGATGCCAGCGCTAAGCGGGCATCAGGCTATGAAGCTGGAAGCAGATGCGAGGCCAGGAGGCCTGACGGGATGCTGCTGAGAAAGCCGGTGACTGGATTTGAACCTGCGACCTACTGATTACGAATCAGTTGCTCTACCGCTGAGCTACACCGGCGGCCGCTTGAAACTACCATTCGAAGGTGGGACCTGCCCAGGAAGGAGTCCAGGATGGAGAAGGGATCCGAGCCTGGCCGTGGCGGCGGGAAACCGCGAGATGACCTGCATGATGCGCAGCGCGCCTTGGACCCAGCCCTGAGGCAACGGCTGTTGCAGGAGGCTCGCACACCATGGCGTGGCCTGCGCCGCGCCCTGTGGCTGGCTCTCACCGCCTCAGGGGCGGTTGGATTGGCCACCATGGCCATGCGCTCAGCCTCTGGGGGCGAGCTGGCTTCAGAAGACCTGCTGATCCAGGTCGCCGCCCTGCTCATCTTCGGCGGTCTGTTGTGGTTCGACCGCAACCGGCTGCCGGACGGCTGAGATCTCCAGGGGGCCCAGTAGCAGCAGCGGAATCCCCAGGCACAGCCGCTGGTTTTCCAGGCTGGTGGTGCTCAGCGGGGCTGCGTCTGCCAGGTCTTTGGAGGGTCTGCTCAGCAGCCAGAGGCTCTGGCTGAGCTGATGCCATTGCCACAGCAGCAGCGTCAGCAGCGGGATGGCCAGCAGCAGAACCACCAGGCGGTTGCCTGACACCAGGGGCGAGCTGTTGCCAGCCATGGCGGCGGCCCCATCGAGCCACCAGAAAGCAGGTAGCAGAAACACGGCCCCTAGAGCCAGCAGCAGCCGGGGCGCCAGCGCATCCTGCAGGCTGGCGAGACGCCGTTGTTGGTCGCTGCGAGCCTTGATGGGCACCTGGGCCATCAAAAGCGAGCAGAAGTCTGCAGGGCGCTGCCAGAGCAGCAGGGTGGGAGCCAGCACCCCGAGCCCCCACACCAGCAGGCGCTCAAGGCCAGGTACCGGACCGGGGTCGGTTCCTGCCAGCAGCAGCAGCAGCAGCAACGCCTCCAGGGGCATGGCCCCGAAGGCGATCAGCTGGAGCCAGAGGAGGGGCTCGCTGCGGGGATGGAGAACCTGCGCAGCTGTCACGGGGTGATCAGGTGGAGAGGGTGCGCCGCTGGGTGACCAGCTTGAAGGCCTCCACCCGATCGCCGTCCTGCCAGCCGGTGAAGCGATCGCAGCCGATGCCGCACTCGAAGCCGGTGGCCACTTCCTTCACGTCGTCCTTGGCACGGCGCAGGGAATCGAGGTCGCCCTCGTACACCTTCTCCTTGCCGCGCCACACGCGAACCTTGCAGTTGCGCTGCAACTTGCCGTTGGTGACGTAGCAGCCCGCCACGGCGCTCTTGCCGATTGTGAACACGGCGCGCACCTCGGCTTCGCCGAGGCTCTCCTCCACCAGCTCCGGCTCCAGAAGGCCCTCCATGGCCATCTGGATGTCTTCCAGCAGCTTGTAGATCACGTCGTAGTCGCGCACATCGACGCCGGTGGCGTCGGCTGCCCGCTTGGCACCAGGGGCCATCGAGGTGTTGAAGCCCACGATCACGGCGCCGGAGGCGGCGGCCAGGTCCACGTCGGTCTCTGTGATCTCGCCCGGGGCCGAGAGCAGCACCCGCACCTGCACCTCGCCCTGGGGCAGCTGCTCTAGGGAGCCGAGGATCGCCTCCACCGAGCCCTGCACGTCGGCCTTGAGGATCAGGTTGAGCTCCTTGAGCTCGCCCTCGCTGGCCTGGCCCGACATCGAGGCGAGCGACACCCGGCGCGATGCCATCTGCTGGGCCAGACGGGTGGCCCGCGCCTCGGTGGCGCGGTCGCCGACCACGGCACGGGCCGTCTTCTCGTCCGGATAAACCTCGAATTCATCACCGGCGGTGGGCACCTCGCTGAAGCCAAGGGCTTCCACCGCATAGGAGGGGCCGGCTTCCTTCACCCGTTTGCCGGTGTCGTCGACCATGGCGCGCACCTTGCCCAGCACCGGGCCGGCCGCCAGCACATCGCCGTTGCGAAGGGTGCCGTTCTGAATCAGCAGGGTGGCCACCGGGCCCTTGGCCTTGTCGAGGTGGGCCTCGATCACGGTGCCCTTGGCCATCCGATCCGGGTTGGCCTGGAGGTCTTCGACCTCACTCACCAACAGGATCATCTCCAGCAGCTGGTCGATGTTCTCGCCCTTGATGGCGCTCACCGGCACCATCACCGTGGTGCCGCCCCAGTCCTCTGCCACCAGCTCGAGTGCAGAGAGCTCCTGTTTCACCCGATCGGGCGAAGCGCCCTCTTTGTCGATCTTGTTGATCGCCACCACGATCGGCACCTCGGCGGCCCGGGCGTGGCTGATCGCCTCAAGGGTCTGGGGCCGCACGCCATCGTCGGCTGCCACCACCAGCACGGCCACGTCGGTCACCTTGGTGCCGCGGGCCCGCATGGCGGTGAAGGCCTCGTGGCCCGGCGTGTCGAGGAAGGTGATCTTGCGCTGCTCGTCGGCGTGGGTCACCTCCACCTGGTAAGCGCCGATGTGCTGGGTGATGCCGCCGGCTTCGCCGGCCGCCACGCGGGTCTTGCGGATCGCGTCGAGCAGGCTCGTCTTGCCGTGGTCCACGTGGCCCATCACGGTGACCACAGGCGGACGCCGGATCAGGTGGGCCAGATCGCTCTCCTCGATCATCTCCACCGTCTTGGCGGCGGCGGCCTGCACGTCGTCCTCGAGCACCGGCACGCCGAACTCCTCAGACACCGCTTCGATCGTGGAGAGATCGAGGCTCTGGGTGACCGTGGCGATGATCCCCTTGAAGAAGAGGCTCTTGATGATCTCGGAGCTCTCCACGCCGAGCTTCTCGGCCAGTTCCTGCACCGTGAGGTTGCCCTCGGGCACGATCAGCATCTCGGGCCGCTGGGCCTTGGCCTCGCGGGCGGCGCGAAGTTCCATGGCCCGGCGGCGCTGGCGCTGGCGGGTGGTTTCCTTCTTGCGCTTCCGCGACACCACCGTGGGCTTGGGCTGGGCCGCCGCCACAGCGCGGGGCTTGGCGGGGCGGGCCAGGGAGGCCTGCAGCACCACCGCTTCCTGTTCGCCGGCGTAACCACTGGTTTCGGCGGTGAGCGCATCATCGTTTTCACCGATGATGTGAACCTTGGGCCGCTGTTTCTGCGGGGTGCGGCTGCGCAGGGCCTCCAGCTTGGCGCTGTCGTCCCAGTCGGGCCGGCGTGCGCGGGTGGGGGCCTGGGGTGTGCGGAAGCCAGGGCGACGTGGAGCCGAGGGTGGGGCGGCGTTGGGCCGCACCAGATCGGGGGTGGGGGCAGTGGTGCTGGCCGCTTCAGGGCGCTCACCAGGACGGCGCGGCGGCGGTGCCGGGGTGCGGCCCGAGGGCTTCTGCAGCTGCATCAGCTCGCCCGGGGCCATCGGCTTGCGCATGCCGGGGGGCATGCCAGGGCGGCTGGGTGCACCCGGTCGGTTGCCACCAGGGGTTGCCGTGCCGCCGGCGTCGCGGCGGATCGGCTTGCCCACCAGCTCCAGCGGGGTGACAGCCGGACGACCGGGCCGTGTGGGGGCAGGGGCTCCCGGCCGCTGGGGCATGGCTGGGCGCGGGCTCTGCGCGGGACGGTTGGCGGCAGGAGCGCCAGCGCTCTGGCCGCTGATCGGACGGCCCACCAGCTGGGGGCGCCCGCCACCAGCAGACCTGGGTGCACCAGGTGCGGGGGGGGTGGGACGGGCCGGTTTGGCTGCGATCACCACCGGCTTGGGTTTGCCGGATGGGGCTGCAGCGGCAGGGCGGGCGGGCGCGCCGGTCGGGCGCGGACTGGTCATCTGGGGCCTGGCCGGTGGTGGCGTCGGCTTGGCGCTGGGAGCGGCCGGCTTGGCGCTCGGTGCAGCCGGCTTGGCGGCAGCGGGCTTCGCCACCGGGGCTGCGGGCTTGGCCGGGACGGCCATCGGCTTGCTGGGACCTGGCTGGCTGGCTGCCGGGCGGGCCGGCGGCGCGGCGGGCTTGGCTGCCGCGGGCGACAGCGGGCGTGCCGGGTCTGCACTGGGCTTCGCGGGCACGGGCGCAGCACTTGCAGGGCGAACCGGTGCTGCGGGCTTGGCCGGTGCCGGAGCGGCGGCCCCGGGGGCCGTTGGCCGGGCCGGGGCAGCAGGTGCCGCTGCCTTGGGGGCAGAAGCGGGTGCAGCGGCGGGGGCAGCCGGGGCGGCGGTCTTCTTCACCGAGAGGATCGCCTTGGCCGGAGCTGCGGCTGCCGCCTTGCCGCCGTTGCTGCCCTTTTCAATCAGGCTGCGAATGCGAGTGGCTTCGTCGTCGCTGATCGAGCTGCTGTGGCTCTTCACGGCGAGTCCAAGCTTTTCGGCGGCGTCGAGCACGTCCTTGTTCTCCAGGCCCAGGTCCCGGGACAGCTCATAAATTCTGACTTTGCCGCTGCTGGTCATTCAGGTCTCCAATGGTCAGGGACCGCTGGCCACACAGGTGGGACCAGAGGTACCTGGCCGCATGCGCAATGCGGCCAACAGTCATCTTGCCTCAGAGGGGCCTGCCTGGCCGCTGCTCAGTCGCCGTTCGAGAGCTTCGAGGATCGCGTCGGGCACCGGGCAGCGTAGGGAACGCTGCAGGCGCTTGCGGCGGCGGGCCTCCTCCACGCAGGCTGGCCTGAGGCAGAGATAAGCCGAGCGGCCCATCCCCTGGTCCAGGGCAATCCCCCCTCCGCACAACCGGATGACCCGCCAGAGCTGTTCGCGGTCGAACAGCTGCCGGCAGGCCACACAGCGCCGGAACACGGCCCGGTCGCTCACCGGGCCTCGTCAGCTGAGTCCTCGTCAGCTGAGACATCCTCGGCTGAGACCTCGTCATCAGCGTCCTCGTCCCCTGCCTCAGCGTCTGCCGCTTCTTTGTCTGCCGCCACTGCGTCGGCCAAGGCCTCTTCGCCAGCAGTGTCCTCATCGGCATACTCCGGCTGGTCGGCCTGATCGGCGCCGTAGTCCTCCTCGTCTTCGGGCAGGGGATAGAGCTCGCGCAGGCGGGCGTCTTCCTCTGCTCGGGCGGCCTGCTCGGCGGCCAGGCGGGCCTCCGCCTCAGCCTGGAGCTGCTCCTCCTCCTGGCGCTGGGAGATCAACTCGGACACCACCGCGTCTTCGGCTGTCTGGTCGTATTCGGAGGCGTTCTTGATGTCGATCTTCCAGCCGGTGAGACGCGCGGCGAGGCGCACGTTCTGACCCTCCCGGCCGATGGCCAGGCTCAGCTGGTCGGGTGGCACCAGCACGTGGGCGTGCTGGCCCTCGGGATCCACCAGCCGCACCATCTCCACCCGGGCTGGGCTGAGCGAGTTGGCGATGTACTGCCCGGGGTCCTGCGACCAGCGGATCACGTCGATCTTCTCGCCGCGCAGCTCGTTGACCACCTGCTGGATGCGGGAGCCGCGGGCGCCAATGCAGGCCCCCACAGGATCCACCTCGCGCTCCACCGAATCCACGGCCACCTTGGTGCGGGGGCCCACTGAACGGCTGGGCGGGTTGGCCTCGCGGGCCACGGCCACGATCCGGACCGAGCCTTCCTGGATCTCGGGCACCTCGTTCTCGAACAGGTACACCACCAGTCCGGCGTTGGCGCGGCTCACGAACAGCTGGGGCCCGCGGCGCGGCACCTCGCTCACCTCCTTCAGGAACACCTTGAAGGTGGCGTTGGCCCGGTAGTTGTCGTTGGGGAGCTGGTCGCGCCGGGGCAGCTCGGCCTCCACCTCGGGGCGGCCCAGGCCGCTGCTCACGGCCATGATCACGCTCTGGCGCTCGAAGCGGATCACCCGCGCGGTGAGCACCGGATCCTCCAGATCCGCGAACTCCTCCTGGATCATGCGCCGCTGCTGGTCGCGCAGCTTCTGGGCCAGCACCTGCTTGGTGGTGGCGGCAGCCATCCGGCCGAAGTCGTCCTTCTCCGGGGTCACATCCAGCACCACCGTGTCGCCCACCTGGGCGTCATCGGCCACCTGCTGCACTTCGGCCAGGGCGATCTGGTGGTCGTCGCTCTCCACCTCCTCCACGATGATCTTGGAGGCCAGCACCCGGTAGCCCTCCTCCTCGAGGTCGAGCTGCACGTCGAAGTTGGAGAAGTAGTCCTCCTCGAAGGGGTCCTCGCTGATGCCCAGATAGAGGGTGCGGCGGTAGCGCTCGTAGCCCTTCAGCAGGGCTTCCCGCAGGGCGGCTTCCACCACGGCGGGGGGAAGTTTCTTCTCTTCGCTGATGTCCTCGATCAGGTTGTTGAGACCGGGAAGCAGGACCAGGGCCATGACGGTTCTTCGGTTTTGGGGTGATTCAGTTGTCGGAGCGAGGCCGCTGTGAACTCCGCTGTTGGAAAACTCAGCTCTCAGCGGCGGGCGTGATCAGCCGAACCGTGATCACGGATTCGCGGGGAATCCGGGCGGTGCGGCCACGCATGTTGAGCAGAACGGCTTCAGCGGTTCGCTCAAGCAGCAGGCCTTCGCGTCGCTGGTCTTTGCCGGCGGTGTCGCGGCTGTGCACTTCCACCGGAAATCCGCGGAAGCTGCGGAAATCCCGATCGTCGTGCAGCACCTCGCTCACGCCCGGGCTGCTCACTTCCAGAACATAGTCCCCGGCCAGCAGGCCGGCGGCTTCGATCGCCTCCCCCAGCGGGGCGCTGACGCTGGCGCAGTCGTCGAGGCTGATGTCGCTGCCGTCGCCCCGCTGCACCAGCACCTGCAGCGTCATCGGGATGCGGTGGGTGAACAGTTGCAGGCCCTTGAGTGCAAAGCCTGCCGCCTCGAGGTGCTCGCGAGCCAGCGCTTCGAGCTCGGGAATCCGGGGGTGGGCCATCAGGCCTGCTCGCCCGGCTCGGGCCGCGTGCGCGTCTGGCCCAGGCCCAGGTCAATCACCGGAGCCTCGGCGAAATAGTCGCTGCTCTGCACCGTGCCCCGGTCCGCCGGGTTCTGGTTGAGGCACTGGCGCTGCTTGTCGTCGTCGCGCAGGTACTGGCACACCCGGGCCCAGAGCTTGGCCCGGGTGCCGGGGGTGCCATGGCTGAAGTGCACCAGGTCTTTTCCGCCGGCCATGCCCTGAATCTCCACGCCGCACACGCTGCAGCGCTGGCGGGTGCCGGGGGGAATCGCTGTCATGGCGGCCAATCAGCTCTGCAGGCAACTTAGGGCGGGTGGCCCCTCTCACCATGTAATTGCTTCCCCATGCGCCTGCTCCAGCTCAGCGATCCCCACCTGCTGGCCGCGTCTGATGGTCTGGTGCGGCAACGTCCAGCCCTCGCCCAGTTGAGGCAGGGGATCGATGCCGCCCTGGCCGAGCTGGGAGCCCCCCCGGATCTGCTGCTGATCAGCGGCGATCTCTGCCACGACGAGAGCTGGGGCGGCTACGTGCGCCTGCGCGAGTTGTTGGCGCCCCTCCACTGGCCCGTGGCGCTGCTGCCTGGCAACCATGACCACCCCCAGCTGCTGCGGGCTGCCCTGGGGCGAGCGGCCTGGCTGGCCCCGCGGCTGCTGGAGTTCTGTGGTGTGAACCTGCTGCTGCTCGACAGCCATCGCCCCGGCTGCGTGGGCGGCTGGCTTGGGGAGCGGCAGCTCGCCTGGATCGCTCGACAGCTCCTAGACCGGGGTGATCGGCCGCTGCTGGTGGCTGTGCACCATCCGCCGCTGGCGATCGGCGACCCAGGCTTCGATGCCATCGCCCTGCACGACGGTGAAGCCCTGGTGGAGCTGCTGAGGCCCGTGCCGGGCCTGCAGGCGGTGCTGTTCGGCCATGTGCACCAGCACTGGCAGGCGCCGCTCCCCGGCAGGCCGGCCGAGTTGCCGCCGGCGCTGGTGCTGGGTTGCCCCTCCACGTTGTGCGGTTTCGGTCCGGTGCAGCCCTGCCCCCTGGGTCGCCCCGACGATCCCGGCGGGCGGCTGCTGGAGCTGCGGCCGGGCCAGCCCCTGCGCCAGCGGCTGCTGCGCTGGCCGCCAGCCGCCTTCTGAACGGCCGACCTAGCCTCGCTGCATGAATGGTCTGCTGCGTGCTCTGGTTCGTGCCGTCCCGGTCCTTGTTCTGGTGGCGCTGCTGCTGACCGGCCAGCCCCTGTCAGCCCTGGCTGTTGATCAGCCCCACAGTTTCGTGGCCGAGGCGGTGCGCGAGGTGGCGCCGGCGGTGGTGCGGATCGACATCGAGCGCACCGTGGCGCGGCAGCCCTTCGATCCGGCCCTGCTGGATCCCTTCCTGCGCGATCTGTTCGGCGACCCCTCCGGCACCATGCGCGAGCGGGGGCAGGGGTCTGGGGTGGTGATCGATGCCGCCAAGGCCCTGGTGCTCACCAATGCCCACGTGGTGGATTCGGTCGACAGCGTGGAGGTGACCCTTGCCGACGGTCGCCAGCTCGACGGCACCGTGGAGGGAATTGATCCGGTGACCGACCTGGCCGTGGTGCGTCTGCGCGGTGCTCGCAACCTGCAGGCCGCCCCCCTGGGTGATTCCGAAGCTCTGGAAGTGGGCGACTGGGCCATTGCCCTGGGCAGCCCCTACGGCCTGGAGCGCACCGTGACCCTGGGAATCGTGAGCAGCTTGCACCGCGATATCAACAGCCTGGGTTTCGCGGACAAGCGCCTGGATCTGATCCAGACCGACGCCGCCATCAACCCCGGCAACTCCGGTGGACCGCTGATCGATGCAGCCGGTCAGGTGATCGGCATCAATACGCTGGTGCGCTCCGGTCCAGGGGCGGGCCTCGGCTTCGCCATCCCGATCAACCTGGCCCGCCGGGTGGCCGAGCAGCTGGCCGGTGGCGGTCAGGTGGTGCACCCCTATCTGGGCCTGCAGCTGGTGCCTCTCACCGCCCGCCGCGCCCGCGAGAACAACCGCGACCCCGATGCCCTGCTGCAGCTGCCAGAGCGTGATGGCGCCCTGGTGCAGCGGGTCCTGCCCGATAGTCCGGCCGAGCAGGCGGGTCTGCGCCGTGGCGACCTGGTGGTGGCTGCCGGGGAGCAGCCAGTGCGTGATCCGGGTTCCCTGCTGCAACGGGTGGAGCAGTCCCAGGTGGGCGAGCCCCTGCCCCTCACCGTGGTGCGTGGCAAGCGCGAGCTGAGTCTGTCGATTCGTCCGGCGGCCCTGCCCAGCGCCGCCACCTGAGCTACGGTCGCGGCCCAGGACGGATGGGTGTGGCGATGGCGGATCTGCAGGATCAGATGAAGCAGGCGGTGGCTGCCGCCGCCACCAAGCAGATCCAGAGCGGCATGGTGGTGGGGCTCGGCTCCGGTTCCACGGCGGCGCTGATGATTCAGGCCCTTGGTGCCAGGCTCCGCAGCGGCGAGCTCACCGACATCGTGGGTGTGACCACCTCCTTCCAGGGCGAGGTGCTCGCCGCGGAGCTGGGCATCCCCCTGCAGAGTCTCAACGCGGTAGACCGCATCGACCTGGCGATCGATGGCGCCGATGAGGTGGATCCTGCCTTTCAGCTGATCAAGGGTGGCGGGGCCTGCCACGTGCAGGAAAAGCTGGTGGCGGTGCGAGCCGAGCGCTTCGTGGTGGTGGTGGATTCCACCAAGCTCGTGGACACGCTCAATCTGGGCTTCCTGCTGCCGGTGGAGGTGCTGCCTGGCGCCTGGCGTCAGGTGCAGGGTCAGCTGAAGGAGATGGGCGGCGGTGCCCAGCTGCGCATGGCCGTGAAGAAGGCTGGCCCTGTGGTCACCGACCAGGGCAATCTGGTGCTGGATGTGCAATTCGCCGGCGGCATCACCGATCCCGAGCGACTGGAGAAGGAGATCAACAACCTGCCCGGGGTGCTGGAGAACGGCCTGTTCGTGAACATCACCGACCAGGTGCTGGTGGGCGAGATCGTGGATGGTGTGGCCGGTGTGCGGGATCTGGTGAAGCGCTAGATCAGGCGCCGCCGCACCGATTCGGCGTGGCTGTGCAGCCCCTCGCTCTTGGCCAGGGTGATCACGGCTGGTCCGGTGGCCTCGAGGGCTGCCCGGTTGAAGCGGATCAGGGAGGTGTGGCGCAGGAAGGTCTCCACGCTCAGGGCCCCGGCGAAGCGGGCCGTGCCGCTGGTGGGCAGGGTGTGGTTGGGGCCGGCGAGGTAATCGCCCACCGCCTCCGGTGAGTAAGGCCCCATGAAGATGGCGCCGGCGTGCTGGATGCGATCGGCGAGGGCTTCGGGATTCTCTACCAGCAGTTCCAGGTGCTCCGGTGCGAAGCAGTCGCTGAGGCTGGCGGCCTGCTCGAGGCTCTCGCACAGCACCACCAGGCCCCAGTCGCGCAGGGCGGCGCGGGTGATCTCGGCGCGTGGGTGGCCGGCCAGCTGCTGCTCCAGCGCCGCCGGCACGGCGGCGGCCAGCTCGGCGCTGGTGGTGAGGAGGATGGCGGCGGCGAGGGGATCGTGCTCCGCCTGGGCGAGCAGGTCGGCCGCCACCTGATCGGCCTGGGCCGAATGGTCGGCGATCACCAGCACCTCGCTGGGGCCTGCCAGCGAGTCGATCGCCACCCGGCCGTACACCGCCTTCTTGGCCAGGGTCACGTAGAGGTTGCCTGGACCCGTGATCACATCCACCCGTGGAATCGACTCGGTGCCGTAGGCCAGGGCCGCGACCGCCTGGGCGCCGCCCACCCGGTAGATCTCGCGGATGCCGGCCAGGTGCGCTGCGGCCAGCACCGTGGGGTTGGGCTCACCGGTTGGTCCGGGGGGCGTGACCATCACCAGCCGTTCCACCCCGGCCACCCGGGCTGGAACGGCATTCATCAGCACGGTGCTGGGGTAGGCGGCGCGTCCGCCCGGCACATAGAGGCCTGCCCGTTGCACCGGCCGCCAGCGCCGGCCGAGCAGCTCACCGTGGGGCCCTTCCACCGCCAGATCGGCCGGCTGTTGGCGCCGGTGAAAATCGAGGATTCGCCGGTGGGCCAGCTCGAGCGCGTCGCGCAGCACCGGATCGCAGCTCGACCAGGCTTCCTCCAGCCGCTCGGTGGGAATGCGCAGCGGATCGGGGCGCACCCCATCGAAGCGTTCAGTGAGGTCGAGCAGGGCCCGATCGCCGCTCTCGGCCACCTGGGCCAGGATCGCGTCCACGCGCTGCGTAGCCTCGGCCATCTGGGCCCCGGCGGTGCGTGCGGCAATCGCCTCAAGCCGAGCTGCCGCCTGATTGGCGTTGCCCAGCACAGGGATGGGATGGGCGCCGGCTGGGGGGGCTGCCGGAGAAGTTGCTGAGGCTGCTGCGGGAGAGGCGGTCACAGCGGACGACGCGACGGGTCGAGGGGATTCAAGCTAAAGCGCCAGCGTTCAAAGTCCGGCCGTTGGCGGGGTAGAGTTTTCGTTTGCCGTGTCGAGCGTCTGACCGCCTGTGGCCAATAACAAGTCGTCGAAGAAGCGCATCCTGATCGCTGAGCGCAACCGGCTCCGCAACCGCACCTACAAGTCGGCGCTGCGCACCCTGATGAAGCGCTGCCTCACTGCTTGCAGCGCCTATAGCCAGGAGCCCGGTGATTCCGCCAAGGACGCCGTCCAGAAGTCGATGAGCGCTGCCTTCAGCAAGATCGACAAGGCGGTGAAGGTCGGCGTGCTGCACCGCAACACCGGCGCCAACCAGAAGTCGCGTCTCAGTGCTGCGGTGAAGAAGGCGATCGAGCCCGCCGCTGCCAAGGCCTGATTCCATCCGCCACCATGGCGGCACTGCAGGCTGCACATCCGCCGTCCGCGTCCCCAATGGTGGCGACTCCCTCGATCCACTCAGACCCGGCCAAGCAGCTGGATTCCCATCCGGCTCCGCTGGTTGATTCCCATTGCCACATCGTGTTCCGCAATTTCGATGCGGACCTCGAGGAAGTGGCCCAACGCTGGCGTGATGCCGGGGTGACGAGCCTGGTGCACGCCTGCGTGGAGCCCTCGGAAATTCCGGCGATCAAGGCCCTGGCCGATCGGTTTCCTGAGCTGCGCTATTCGGTAGGCGTGCACCCGCTCGATACCGAGCACTGGGCGCCGGATACCCAGCAGGTGCTGCGCGAGGCGGCAAAGGCCGACCCCCGCGTGGTGGCGATCGGTGAGCTTGGTCTCGATCTGTTTCGTGACACCAACCTCGACGAGCAGCTGGCGGCGCTGCGGCCCCAGCTGGATCTGGCCTGTGAGCTGGATCTGCCGGTGATCATTCACTGCCGCGACGCGGCCGAGCCGATGCTGGCCGAGCTGCATGAGCGGGCTGAACGGGGCGCCTGTCCGCGGGGGGTGATGCATTGCTGGGGCGGCACCCCCGAGGAGATGGCCGGCTTTCTGGAGCTGGGTTTCTTCATCAGCTTCAGCGGTGTGGTCACTTTCCTCAAAGCGGAGGCCACCCATGCCTGTGCCCGCCAGGTGCCGGCCGATCGCTACCTGGTGGAAACCGATTGCCCATTCCTGGCGCCCACCGGTCACCGCGGCAAGCGCAACGAGCCAGCTTTCGTGGCTGCCGTGGCCGCCAAGGTGGCCGAGCTGCGTGGCGAGAGCCTCGAGCAGGTGGCCAATACCAGCAGTCGCAACGCCGCGGCCCTGTTTGGCCTGCCGGTTCACACTGTATGATGTTTCATTGGCCTGGAAGCGGATCCGCTCCTTGTTGTCGACGCCTGCAGCCCTGAAGCAAGCCCGTTAGATGAGCCCCCGCGGGCAGCCGTTCCCTTCTGGGGAACGGCTGTTTGTGTGGGCCGCTGTCGTGGCTGGCCCGGCTGCCGGACTGACCGGCCAGTTCTCCTCCAACCCGTTCCTGCAGGTTCACCGCATGAGCAGCGCGATCCAGGTCGCCAAGACCGTCACTTACCTGCCCGATCTGGTGGAGGTGCAGCGGGCGAGCTTCAAATGGTTCCTGGAGAAAGGCCTGATCGAGGAGCTGGAGAGCTTCTCGCCGATCACCGACTACACCGGCAAGCTCGAGCTGCACTTCATCGGCAGTGAGTACCGCCTGAAGCGGCCCCGCCACGATGTGGAAGAGGCCAAGCGACGGGATGCGACCTTTGCCTCGCAGATGTATGTCACCTGCCGCCTGGTCAACAAGGAGACCGGCGAGATCAAGGAGCAGGAGGTGTTCATCGGCGAACTGCCGCTGATGACCGAGCGGGGCACGTTCATCATCAACGGCGCCGAGCGCGTGATCGTGAACCAGATCGTGCGTTCCCCCGGCGTCTACTTCAAGGACGAGCAGGACAAGAACGGCCGCAAGACCTTCAACGCCAGCCTGATCCCCAACCGCGGCGCCTGGCTGAAATTCGAGACCGACAAGAACGATCTGCTGCACGTGCGGGTCGACAAGACCCGCAAGATCAACGCCCACGTGTTGATGCGGGCGATCGGCCTGTCGGACAACGACGTGCTCGACAAGCTGCGCCACCCCGAGTATTACCAGAAGTCGATCGAGGCGGCCAACGACGAGGGCATCTCCTCGGAAGATCAGGCCCTGCTTGAGCTCTACAAGAAGCTGCGGCCCGGTGAGCCCCCCTCGGTGAGCGGCGGCCAGAGCCTGCTGCACAGCCGCTTCTTCGACCCCAAGCGCTACGACCTGGGTCGGGTCGGTCGCTACAAGATTAATAAGAAACTGCGTCTCACCATCCCCGACGCGGTGCGCACCCTCACCCCCGAGGACGTGCTCAGCACCATCGACTACCTGATCAACCTGGAGCTCGATGTGGGCGGGGCCAGCCTCGACGACATCGACCACCTGGGCAACCGCCGCGTGCGTTCGGTCGGTGAACTCCTGCAGAACCAGGTGCGCGTGGGCCTAAACCGGCTTGAGCGGATCATCAAGGAACGGATGACCGTGGGCGAGACCGAATCGCTCACCCCGGCCCAGCTGGTGAACCCCAAGCCCCTGGTGGCGGCGATCAAGGAGTTCTTCGGCTCCAGCCAGCTGAGCCAGTTCATGGATCAGACCAACCCCCTGGCTGAGCTCACCCACAAGCGCCGCATCAGCGCCCTCGGCCCCGGTGGTCTCACCCGCGAGCGGGCCGGTTTCGCCGTGCGCGACATCCACCCCTCCCACTACGGCCGCATCTGCCCGATCGAAACGCCGGAAGGCCCGAACGCTGGTCTGATCGGCTCACTCGCCACCCACGCCCGGGTCAACGAGTACGGCTTCATCGAAACGCCGTTCTGGAAGGTGGAGAACGGCATCGTGCTCAAGCAGGGCGATCCGATCTATCTCTCCGCCGACCTGGAAGACGAGTGCCGCGTGGCCCCCGGTGACGTGGCCACCGATGCCGACGGCCGCATCACCGCCGAGCTGGTGCCGGTGCGCTACCGCCAGGACTTTGAGAAGGTGCCACCGGAGCAGGTCGACTACGTGCAGCTCTCTCCGGTGCAGGTGATCTCCGTGGCCACCTCGCTGATCCCCTTCCTCGAGCACGACGACGCCAACCGCGCCCTGATGGGCTCGAACATGCAGCGTCAGGCCGTGCCGCTGCTGCGTCCCGAGCGGCCCCTGGTGGGCACTGGCCTGGAAACCCAGGTGGCGCGCGACTCCGGCATGGTGCCGATCACCCGCGTCAACGGCACCGTCACCTTCGTGGATGCCACCGCGATCGTGATCCGCGACGACGAGGGCACGGACCACGCCCACTACCTGCAGAAGTATCAGCGCTCCAACCAGGACACCTGCCTGAACCAGCGCCCGATCGTGAAGCAGGGCGACCGGGTGATCGCCGGCCAGGTGCTGGCCAACGGCTCGGCCTGTGAGGGCGGCGAGATCGCCCTGGGCCAGAACGTGCTGATCGCCTACATGCCCTGGGAGGGCTACAACTATGAGGACGCCATCCTGGTGAGTGAGCGCCTCGTCACCGACGATCTCTACACCTCGGTGCACATCGAGAAGTACGAGATCGAAGCTCGCCAGACCAAGCTTGGCCCCGAGGAGATCACCCGAGAGATCCCCAACGTGGCCGAGGAGAGCCTGGGCAATCTCGATGAGATGGGCATCATCCGCATAGGTGCCTATGTGGAGAGCGGCGACATCCTGGTGGGCAAGGTGACGCCGAAGGGCGAATCCGACCAGCCGCCGGAAGAGAAGCTGCTGCGCGCCATCTTCGGTGAGAAGGCCCGCGATGTGCGCGATAACTCGCTGCGGGTGCCCAGCACCGAGCGCGGCCGCGTGGTGGATGTGCGCATCTACACCCGCGAGCAGGGCGATGAGCTCCCGCCCGGCGCCAACATGGTGGTGCGGGTGTATGTGGCCCAGCGCCGCAAGATCCAGGTGGGCGACAAGATGGCCGGCCGCCACGGCAACAAGGGCATCATCAGCCGCATCCTTCCCCGGGAGGACATGCCCTACCTGCCCGATGGCACCCCGATCGACATCGTGCTCAACCCCCTGGGTGTGCCCAGCCGGATGAACGTGGGTCAGGTGTTCGAGTGCCTGATGGGCTGGGCCGCCTCCCACCTGGATTGCCGGGTGAAGGTGGTGCCGTTCGACGAGATGCACGGTCCCGAGAAGAGCAAGCAAACCGTGCAGGCGTTCCTGGAGGCCGCCAAGGCCCAGCCCGGCAAAGACTGGGTCTACGACCCCGAAAACCCCGGCAAGATCCAGCTGATCGATGGCCGCAGCGGCGAGCCCTTCGACCAGCCGGTCACCGTGGGCTACGCCCACATCCTCAAGCTGGTGCACCTGGTCGACGACAAGATCCATGCCCGTTCCACCGGCCCCTACTCGCTGGTGACCCAGCAGCCCCTGGGCGGCAAGGCCCAGCAGGGCGGCCAGCGTCTGGGTGAGATGGAGGTGTGGGCCCTGGAGGCCTACGGCGCCGCCTACACCCTGCAGGAGCTGCTCACCGTGAAGAGCGACGACATGCAGGGCCGCAACGAGGCGCTCAACGCCATCGTCAAGGGCAAGCCGATCCCCCGCCCCGGCACCCCCGAGTCGTTCAAGGTGCTGATGCGCGAGCTGCAGTCGCTCGGTCTCGACATCGCGGTGTACACCGACTCCGGCGAGGAAGTGGATCTGATGCAAGACGTGAATCCCCGCCGCAGCACCCCCAGTCGGCCCACCTACGAATCCCTCGGCGTCGCGGACTACGACGACGACTGATCGCTGATTGATCGCGCCACGCCCTGCGGGCGTCGCCGTGCACTCCGTTCCTCTCTCGATCTCCGCGCGCCCTTCTCTCCATGTCCAACAGCAACCTCCGCACCGAGAACCACTTCGACTACGTGAAGATCACGCTCGCTTCGCCCGAGCGGATCATGCAGTGGGGCCAGCGCACGCTGCCCAACGGTCAGGTGGTGGGTGAGGTCACCAAGCCCGAAACGATCAACTACCGCACGCTCAAGCCGGAGATGGACGGCCTGTTCTGCGAGAAGATCTTCGGCCCGTCGAAAGACTGGGAGTGCCACTGCGGCAAATACAAGCGGGTGCGCCACCGGGGCATCGTGTGTGAGCGCTGTGGCGTGGAGGTCACCGAGAGCAGGGTGCGCCGGCACCGCATGGGCTTCATCAAGCTCGCGGCCCCGGTGAGCCATGTGTGGTATCTGAAGGGCATTCCCAGCTACGTGGCGATCCTGCTCGATATGCCCCTGCGGGATGTGGAGCAGATCGTGTACTTCAACTGCTACGTGGTGCTCGATCCGGGCGATCACCAGTCGCTCACCTACAAGCAGCTGCTCACCGAAGATGAGTGGCTGGAGATCGAAGACGAGATCTACGCCGAAGACTCCACCATCGAAAACGAGCCGGTGGTGGGCATCGGCGCTGAGGCCCTCAAGCAACTGCTCGAAGACCTCGACCTCACCGAAACCGCTGAGCAGCTGCGCGAGGAGATTGCCGCCAGCAAGGGTCAGAAGCGGGCCAAACTGATCAAGCGCCTGCGCGTGATCGACAACTTCATCGCCACCGGCGCCCGGCCAGAGTGGATGGTGCTGGATGTGATCCCTGTGATCCCGCCCGATCTGCGCCCGATGGTGCAGCTCGATGGCGGTCGCTTCGCCACAAGCGACCTCAACGACCTCTACCGCCGGGTGATCAACCGCAACAACCGCCTGGCGCGGCTGCAGGAGATCCTGGCTCCCGAGATCATTGTGCGCAACGAAAAGCGCATGCTGCAGGAGGCAGTCGACGCCCTGATCGACAACGGCCGCCGGGGCCGCACCGTGGTGGGGGCCAACAACCGGGCGCTCAAATCCCTCAGCGACATCATTGAGGGCAAGCAGGGTCGCTTCCGTCAGAACTTGCTGGGCAAGCGGGTCGACTACTCCGGTCGTTCCGTGATCGTGGTGGGCCCCAAACTCAAGATGCACCAGTGCGGTCTGCCCAAGGAGATGGCGATCGAGCTGTTCCAGCCGTTCGTCATCCATCGCCTGATCCGCCAGAACATCGTCAACAACATCAAGGCCGCCAAGAAGCTGATCCAGCGCGCCGACGATGAAGTGATGCAGGTGCTGCAGGAGGTGATCGAAGGACACCCGATCCTGCTCAACCGCGCTCCGACCCTGCACCGCCTTGGTATTCAGGCCTTTGAGCCGAAGCTGGTGGATGGTCGCGCCATCCAGCTGCACCCGCTGGTGTGTCCGGCCTTCAACGCCGACTTCGACGGTGACCAGATGGCCGTGCACGTGCCGCTGGCGATCGAGGCCCAGACCGAGGCGCGGATGCTGATGCTGGCCAGCAACAACATCCTCTCGCCCGCCACCGGCGAGCCGATCATCACGCCGTCGCAGGACATGGTGCTCGGCGCCTACTACCTCACCGCCGAGCAGCCCGGTGGCAGCAAGCCGGAGTTCGGCGATCGCGCCCGCACCTTCGCCGGCCTCGACGACGTGATCGACGCCTTCGAGGAGAAGCACATCGGCCTGCACAACTGGGTGTGGGTGCGCTTCAACGGCGAAGTGGAGTGCGACGACGAGGACAGGGCACCCGTGAAGGAGGAGACCCTCAGTGATGGCACCCGCATCGAGCAGTGGAAGTACCGCCGCGACCGCTTCGATGAAGACGGCGCCCTGATCAGCCGCTACCTGCTCACCACCGTGGGCCGGGTGGTGATCAATCACACGATCATCGACGCCGTGGCTGCCGCCTGATCCGGCAGAACACCAACCAGAACGCCAAGTCCTTTCCCCGTCGTTTCAACCGCGCGCAGCCATGACCGCCACCCCCGCCAAGAAGTCCAGCAAGAAGAGCAGCAAGAAGGCCGCCGACGTGACCCCTGAGGTGCAGGCCCCCGTGGCCGGTGCCCTCAGCCGCCAGGCGCCGCCGTTCCGCAACCGCGTGATCGATAAGAAAGCCCTGCGCAACCTGGTGGCCTGGGCTTACAAGCACCATGGCACCGCTGCCACGGCTGCCATGGCCGACGAACTGAAAGACCTGGGTTTCCACTACGCCACTCAGGCCGCTGTGTCGATCTCGGTGGACGATCTGCGCATCCCCGGCGACAAGGCGGCCCTGCTGGCGGAAGCGGAGGAGCAGATCACTGAAACCGAGGAGCGCTACCGGCTCGGCGAAATCACCGAGGTGGAGCGCCACACCAAGGTGATCGACACCTGGACCGAAACCAATGAGCGTCTCGTGGCGGCGGTGCGCCGCAACTTCAACGAGAACGATCCGCTCAACTCGGTGTGGATGATGGCCAACTCGGGCGCCAGGGGCAACATGTCCCAGGTGCGCCAGCTGGTGGGCATGCGTGGCCTGATGGCCAACCCCCAGGGCGAGATCATCGACCTGCCGATCCGCACCAACTTCCGCGAGGGCCTCACGGTCACGGAATACGTGATCTCCTCCTACGGCGCCCGCAAAGGCTTGGTGGACACCGCCCTGCGCACCGCCGACTCGGGTTATCTCACCCGCCGACTGGTGGACGTGGCCCAGGACGTGATCGTGCGTGAGGACGACTGCGGCACCACCCGCAGCATTCCGATCGACGCCGATGAGAAGGGCCGCTTCGCCGCCAAGCTGGTAGGCCGCCTGGCTGCCGAGGCGGTGGCTGACGCCGACGGCGCCGTGATCGTGGATCGCAACGGCGAGATCGACGCCGAGATCACCCGCCGGATCGAGGCCGCCGGCGTGAAAACTGTGAAGGTGCGCTCGCCGCTCACCTGCGAGGCCAACCGTTCGGTGTGCCGCAAGTGCTACGGCTGGGCCCTGGCCCACAACCAGCTGGTCGACCTGGGCGAGGCCGTCGGCATCGTGGCGGCCCAGTCGATCGGTGAGCCCGGCACCCAGCTCACCATGCGCACGTTCCACACCGGCGGTGTGTCCACTGCCGAAACCGGTGTGGTGCGCTCACTGGAGGAAGGCACGATCGAATTCGGTGCCAAGGCGCGCGTGCGCCCCTTCCGCACCCCCCACGGCGTGGACGCCCAGATCGCCGAGACCGACTTCACCCTCACCGTGAAGCCAAGCGGCAAGGGCAAGATCCAGAAGCTCGACATCACCACAGGCTCGATCCTGTTTGTGGCTGATGGCCAGGCCTACCCCGCCGACACGATGCTCGCCCAGATCTCCTCGGGCGCCACGGTCAAGAAGAGCGTGGAGAAGGCCACCAAGGACGTGATCTGTGACCTGGCCGGCCAGGTGCGCTACGAGGACGGCATCCAGCCCAAGGAGGTGACCGACCGCCAGGGCAACATCACCCACAAGGCCACCCGCCTCGGCCGCATGTGGGTGTTCGCTGGCGACGTCTACAACCTGCCGCCCAATGCCCTGCCTGTGGTGAAGGGCAACAAGGCCGTCACCACCGGTGAAGTTCTGGCCGAGAGCCGCCTGGTGAGCGAGTACGGCGGTGCCGTGCGCCTGCGTGAGAGCGCCGGCGACTCGCGCGAAGTGCAGATCGTGACCGCCAGCCTCACCCTCAAGGACTGCAAGCTGGTGGGTGAATCCACCCACTCCGGTGAGATTTGGCACCTGGAGGGCAAAGACAGCATCCGCTACCGCCTCCATACGGCTCCGGGCAGCAAGATCGGAAACGGCGAGGTGATCGCCGAGCTGGCCGACGACCGCTTCCGCACCCAGACCGGTGGTCTGGTGAAGTATGCCCCAGGCCTGTCGATCAAGAAGGCCCGCAGTGCCAAGAACGGCTACGAGGTGAGCAAGGGCGGCACCCTGCTGTGGATCCCGCAGGAAACCCACGAGATCAACAAGGACATCTCCCTGTTGATGATCGAGGACGGCCAGTGGATCGAGGCCGGCACCGAGGTGGTGAAGGACATCTTCAGCCAGACAGCCGGCATCGTGACGGTGACGCAGAAGAACGACATTCTGCGCGAAATCATCGTGCGCTCCGGTCAGCTGCACCTGGTGAGCGACAGCAAGACCCTCGCCAAATACGGCGATGGCAAGATGCTGATGCCTGGTGAGGAGATCGCCAAGGGCCTCAAGGCCGAGGCGATGGTGTTCGTGGAGGCCGTCGATACCCCCGAGGGTGGCGCCCTGCTGCTGCGCCCGGTGGAGGAATACGCCATCCCCGATGAAGCCCACCTGCCCGATCTGGGCTCGGTGAAGCAGAGCGGCGGCCCCAGCCTCAGCCTCAAGGCCACCCAGCGCCTGGCCTTCAAGGATGGCGAGCTGATCAAGAGTGTGGAAGGAGTGGAGCTGCTCAAGACCCAGCTCATCCTGGAAACCCACGACACCACGCCTCAGATGACGGTGGACGTGGAGGCCGTGCCCGACAAGCGCGCCAAGACGATCGAGCGCCTGCAGCTCACCATCCTGGAAACTCTGCTGGTGCGCCGCGACACCCTCTCGGATGCCAGCCACGGTTCCACCCACACTGACCTGCAGGTTGCCGATGGCGACAGCGTGAAGAAGGGTGATGTGGTGGCCACCACCCAGATCCTCTGTAAGGAGGACGGTGTGGTGCAACTGCCGGATCAGGCCGATGGCGAACCGATCCGCCGTCTGATCGTGGAGCGCGAGGGCGACACCCGCCGTATCGATCTTGGCAGCGCCAAGCCTGTGGTGGAGCTCAACCAGCGTGTGGTGGATGGCGACCTGCTGGCCGCCGGCGCGCCGGCTCCCTGCTGCGGCCAGGTGGAGACGATCGACGGCAACACCGTGACCATCCGCCTCGGCCGGCCCTACATGGTGTCGCCCGACTCCGTGCTGCATGTGCGCGACGGCGAACTGGTGCAGCGCGGGGATGGCCTGGCTCTGCTGGTGTTCGAGCGCCAGAAGACCGGTGACATCGTGCAGGGTCTGCCCCGCATCGAGGAGCTGCTCGAGGCCCGCCGCCCGCGCGACTCGGCCGTGCTCTGCCGCAAGAGCGGAGTGGTGCAGATCAAGCAGGGCGACGACGACGACACCCTCACCGTGTCCCTGATCGAGGGTGATGACACCATCACCGAGTACGCCATCCTGCTTGGGCGCACCGTGATGGTGAGCGACAGCCAGCAGGTGAGCGCCGGTGAATCGCTCACCGACGGCCCGATCAACCCGCACGAACTGCTCGAGTGCTATTTCGAGGATCTGCGCAACCGCAAACCCACCATGGAGGCGGCCCAGGAGGCGATCTCCAAGCTGCAGTTCCGCATGGTGCAGGAGGTGCAGAACGTGTACCGCAGCCAGGGCGTGTCGATCGACGACAAGCACATCGAGGTGATCGTGCGCCAGATGACCAGCAAGGTGCGGATCGAGGACGCAGGGGACACCACCCTGCTGCCCGGTGAGCTGATCGAGCTGCGTCAGGTGGAGCAGGTGAACGGCGCCATGGCGATCACCGGTGGAGCCCCCGCCGAGTTCACGCCCGTGCTGCTGGGGATCACCAAGGCCTCGCTCAACACCGACAGCTTCATCTCGGCGGCCTCCTTCCAGGAGACCACCAGGGTGCTTACAGAAGCCGCGATCGAGGGCAAGAGCGACTGGCTGCGCGGTCTCAAGGAGAACGTGATCATCGGTCGCCTGATCCCTGCCGGTACCGGCTTCAGTGGCTTCGAGGAGGAGCTGCGCGCCGAGGCCGGCCCCCATCCCGACATCCTGGAGGAGGACGGCATGGGCTACCGGCGCATGCAGAACCTGCGGCCTGACTACACCGTGGAGATGCCAGCCCCCGTGGCCTCCACCGCGGTGCTCGATGACCCCTCCGACGAGGACCTGGAAGCCACCCGCAGCCGCCACGGCATCGAGGCCAGCGCCAGCAGCCTTGCCGCCTTCACTCGCCCCACCGTGGAGGAAGGCCTGGAGGAGGAGCTGATCGCCGATCCTGCTGCTCTCGAGGGTCTGCAGGAGGAGGGGCTGTTGACCGATGACTGATCGGCTCCCCGGCGACTGATCCGGACCGCCATGATGCAGTGATGAGCAGTGCCACCCTCACCGCCCTGGGGACCCCCATCCCCCAGCGGCGGCTTCCTCGCTTCGGCTTTCACATCCACACCGAGCGGCTCAATGGACGCCTGGCCATGTTGGGGTTCATCGCCCTGGTGGCGGTGGAGTGGAAGCTCGGCCACGGAATCCTGATCTGGTCTTGAGCGCGGCTGCCCCCGCTCTCGATCCGGCGGCCCGGCCCCTGTTGGGGCTGGGCCGCGTTGCCTTGGAGGCCTGGGCCGAGCAGCAGGGGCAGTCGGCATTCCGTGGCCGCCAGCTGCACGACTGGCTCTACGCCAGGGGAGCCCGCAGTGTTGAAGACATCAGTGTGCTGCCCAAGGCCTGGCGCCAGCAGCTCACCGCATCGCCACCTCCCGGCGCCCACGACTGGATCGGCCGCTCCCGTGAGGTGCACCGCAGCGTGGCCCGCGACGGCACCACCAAGCTGTTGCTCGCCACCGCCGACGGGCACACGATTGAAACCGTGGGCATCCCCGCCGAGGGTCGGCTCACGGTCTGCGTGAGCAGCCAGGTGGGCTGCCCGATGGCCTGCCGTTTCTGCGCCACCGGCAAGGGCGGCCTGCAGCGCTCGCTGGCGGTGCACGAGATCGTGGACCAGGTGCTCAGCGTGCGGGAGGCCATGGCAGAGCGGCCCAGCCACGTGGTGTTCATGGGCATGGGCGAACCTCTGCTCAACAGCGAGGTGGTGCTGGATGCCATCAACTGCCTCTGCACGGATCTGGGCATGGCCCAGCGGCAGATCACGGTGAGCACCGTGGGCGTGGCGAAAACCCTGCCCACCCTGGCGGAGCAGGCCCTGGCGCGCCTGGGCCGGGCCCAGTTCACCTTGGCGGTGAGCCTGCACGCCCCTGATCAGCGGCTGCGCGAGCAGTTGATCCCAACGGCTCACGCCTACCCGATCGAGGCCCTGCTCGACGACTGCCGGCGCTACGTGGCGATCACCGGCCGGCGGGTGAGCTTCGAATACATCCTGCTGGGAGGACTCAACGACCAGCCCCATCACGCCGACGGACTGGCGCGGCTGATCCGCGGTTTCCAGAGCCATGTGAACCTGATCCCCTACAACCCGATCGCCGAGGAGGAGTTTCAGCGGCCCACGCCCCAGGCCGTGGCGGCGTTCCGCCGGGCGCTTGAGCAGCGCCATATCGCCGTGAGCGTGCGGGCCAGCCGTGGTCTCGATGCCGACGCGGCCTGCGGTCAGCTGCGCCGACGCCTGGCAGGCAGCCTGGAGCCTGCCCTGGCCGGCCGCTGACCGGCCACCAGATCGCCAGGTTCAGGTGGCATCCCGGCTGGGATCAAAGGTACCGTGAGCCTCCTGTTCGTGCCAGGGAGCCAGCCGGGCCAGCAGGAGGAAGGCCGGGATCGCTGCCGCCGCCGTGGCGAGAAAGAAACCAGACCAGCCCACCCGCTCGGCCAACACCCCCGCCGGAGCCGACAGGATCGATCGGCTCATCGCGTACACCCCCGAGAGCAAGGCGTATTGGGTGGCTGAGAAGCGCGGGTTGCAGAGGCTCATCAGCAGCGCCACAAACACCGCCCCCACCATGCCGCCGCTCACGTTTTCCAGGCTCACGGCGATGATCAGTCCGCTGAAACCACCGCCGAACTGGGCCAGGGCCCAGTAGCTGAGGTTGCCGGCCGCTCCCAGTAGGGCAAACAGCCAGAGGGAGCGGTTCATGCCCAGCCAGGCAAACAGGCTGCCGCCCAGCACCGTGCCCACCATGGTGGCGCCGATTGCCCAGCCCCCTTGCACCAGGCCGATGTCGGCCTCACTGAAGCCCCGCAGCTGCAGGAACGGGATCGCCATCGCCGAGAGCAGGCCATCGGGCCAGCGGTAGAGCAGCACAAGCAGCAGTAGCTGCCAACTGCGGCTGGGGCCGGCCCGGTGCAGAAATTCCCGTGCCGGCCCCAGCACCGCCTGCCGCAGGCTCGACACCTGATGCTGCACCGGTCGCAACCGCGGCCCGGTGAGGGTGAAAGGAATCACCGCCGCCACCAGGGCCGCCGCGCTCAGAAACGCCACCGGCCAGCCGTAGCGACCAGCCAGCAGGAAGCCGCCCGCCCCCACGGCCAGCATCGCCGCCCGGTAGCCGAGGGTGGTGGCAGCCGCACCGGCACCGCGCTCCGCCTCCGGCAGCAGGTCGGTGCGGTAGGCATCGATCACGATGTCCTGGGTGGCGCTGCACACCGCCAGCACCAGGGCGGCCACGCCGATGGCGGTGAGGCTGGCGGGATCGGTGCTGGGCCGCAGCAGCGCCATGGCGGCGATCACGGCCACCAACAGCAGCTGCATCACCAGGATCCACCCGCGGCGTCGATCCGGCCAGGCGATTGGCCAGCGGTCGAGCAGGGGCGCCCAGAACAACTTGAGTGTGTAGGGCAGCTCCGCCAGCGGGATCAGTCCGATCAGGGCCAGGGGCACCCCACTGGCGGTCAGCCAGCCCTGCAGCAGCTTGCTTCCCACCATCAGGGGCGTGCCGCTGGCGACCCCCTCAGCGGTCACCACCGCCAGACGGCGGGCAGTCCCCCTGGGACGGTGCTCCTGGGCAGCCAGTTCCTGGGCGGCCATCGTGAGGGGTCGGTTGGCGGCAGGCTAGGTGGGGCAGCCCGATTGGCCAGTCGTTGCCACAGTGCCGGTAGATCGTTGCCCAGTGCCCATGGCCCGCACCCTGCGTCTGCCACTCATTCCCCGCTTCCTCACGGCCCTGGTTGCTTTCGCCGCGCTGCTGCCGCTGGTGATCACCCCTGGGGCTGAGGCACGCCCAGGGCGGGCCGGTGGCGGCTTCGGCGGGCCGGCTTCCGGCGCTGGCGTGCGTCCGGGTGCGGGCTGGGGTGCACCCGGTGCGGGGGTGTCGCCCGCTCCGGGGCTGGGCGGTGGTGGCTTCGGCGGGCCGGCCTCCGGCGCTGGTGTGCGTCCGGGTGCGGGCTGGGGTGCACCCGGTTCGGGGCTGACCCGGGCGCCTGGGGCTGCCTATGGCGGAGCTGTTTATCACCCGGGCTGGGCCGGCGGTGGCTATTGGGCGGCCCGCCCGTGGCCCTACGGCTGGTATGGCGCCCAGCCGCTGGCCTGGTGGGGGGCGGCGGCGGTCGCCAGCACGGCCACGATGAGCGCAGCGGTCAATGCGGCGGCCGCCAAGCAGACGGTGTGGATTGTGGTGCCCCAGACCGGCCTGCAGCTCAATTACGCCTCGGTGCGGGCGGAGGGCACCAGTGGCGTGCAGTTCGCCTATCAGGTCGACGGCGTCAGTGTCAGCGCCAGCGGCGACTGCCGCAGCGGCCAGCTCAATGGTGCTCCTGCCCAGGGCCAGACCGCCCAGCTGCTCAATGCCGCCTGCCAGGTGGCGTACAGCAGCGGCAGCTGATCGCGCTGTCCTGGTGGTAGGGAGCTCGGTGCCAGAGCGTGGGCGGGAGCGGCTGAGCCGGCAGAATGGGGTATGGACGCTCGGGCCCCGTGCAATTTTTCCGCTCCACCCTGTTGCCCGCGGCGATTGTGTTGTTGTTCGGGCTTGCACTGTTTGCCGTGAGCGCCCGCATCTGGCTCCCGGGCGACATGGCAGCCCCGGCCCCGATCAACTGAGGGGGATCGGGAGCATGGATCGGCGCAGCAACCAGCTAGGCAGTAATCAGGTAGGCAGTAACAAGCGGTGAGCGGCTTTCCCGACCACGAGCCCAGCGCACGATTGGGTGGGCCCTTTGATGAGAGTCCCCAGGAGCTCTACCTGGACCCGGAGGTGCTCGCCCAGGAACTGGCCGAGGAGTTGCTCGGCGATCCGCTTGATGAGCTCGACAGCAGTGACCCCGAGCCCGCCGCTGTGGCCGCTGAGTGCGACCTGGGGCTCAGCCTGCTGCGGGAGGGCGAGCATCCCGGAGGGCGCGAGCAGCGCATGCAGGGGTTGCGCATCTTCTGTGAACACCGCGACCCGCGCGTTGTGCCCCTGCTGCTGCCGCTGCTCACGGCCAGCTGTCCGATCCTGCGCATGAGCGCGGTGTATGCCCTGGGCCGCAACCCCAGCCCCCAGGCGGTGGAGCCGTTGCTGGGCCTGTTGGTCGGCGACGACAACGGCTATGTACGAAAGGCCGTGGCCTGGAGCCTGGGGAATTACCCGGACGCCCCGGTGCTCAACCCGCTGATCCGCGCCCTGCAGGTCGACATCGCCGCAGTGCGATTGTGGGCGGCCAGCTCATTGGCTGATGCCGGTAGCACCGGGCCTGCCAAGGCCGACCCGGCGGCGGCCCAGCTGTTGCTCAGCCTGCGGATCGACAGTGAGCCAGCGGTGCGCAGCAACAGTGCCTGGGGACTGGGCCGGCTCTATGCCGATCTAGTGGAACCCCGCCAGCAGGAGGTGGTGGAAACCTTGGTGCACACCATGTTGCACGACGCCGAATCGGGCGTGCGCGAGGAGGCCCGGCTGGCGCTGGAGCAGCTGGAGCAGCCGGAGGTGCTGGAGCGTCTGCAGACCCTGGTGGATGAGGGGCTGATCTGAGCTGGGCCTGATCGGAGCAAGACCTGATCTCGAACCTGTAAATTCCAGGATTTGGGTCGTCTGTGATCGGCTGGAACGCCGGTCTGTCGGCAACACCCTCACAGGAGAGAGGGGGGGGATCCGCTGAATGGTGGGCGCTTAGGGGTGTCGAGTGATACGTTGCAAGAGCTTGTTGGAGCATCTGCTCCAATCTCAGGGTCTGGGGGAAGGCCTATGACAGGTTTCGCTCGGTGGGCCGGATGTTTTTGATTGCCGTTGCCCTCCTGCTCGGCGTGATTGCGATATCTGTCCTGTTCGCTTTCTTGTTGCATCCGTTGCTTCCTCCAACGCTCCGGCTGCCTTTCGGCGCCCCCAACCATCGTTTGGGGGTTGCTCTCGGTGCCCAATCGGTTCAGGCTGCAGCTCGGAAGATCTTGGGGCCTCTAGCGTTTGCCAGCCAGGAGGATGCCTCAAATCGTCTGAATGGAATTACCCATATTGAAGTTTCGTTTTATCAGGCAGCCTTGCCAAAGTGGCTCCCTGGTCCATGGCGTTCTCGGCTTGTAGCGAGTGCCCGCAGAAGTTTTCGCACCTTGTCGTTTGTCCGAAAGGTGTTTGCTGGCCCGTATGAAGCCGCGATGCTGAGAGCTCTCTACAGATATCAGTCTGTTCACCCGCCCGGCTCAATCCCGCCGGTGCCGCGGGTGTTGGGTGTACATCCTGAGCCTGTTTCCTGTACCGCCTATCTGGAGGATCTCCCTTCCACGGGCAAATGGTGCTTGTCGAGCAAAGAGGATGCGGTGATTCTGGGTCGAAGTATTGCTGATCTTCAGGCTTATCTGGCCTGGGCGGAAGCTTGCTGTGAGCTCTCTCTGCCGGGACAGTCTCTGTTGTTGAATTCGAGGCGCGCCAGGGAGTTGATCTTAGGTGCTGATGAGCCTGGTTTTGATTCGGAACGGTTTCTGGAGCGTCTCGGGCGAGTGCGAGATCGTCTTGCCGCCTTGCCGTTGCTGCTAAGTCACAATGATATTGGCCCGGGCAACATGTCGGTTTCGCGAGCGCCTGACAATCAGCTCATCATTCGTTTCATTGACTTTGGTATCGCGCATCGCAATTTTCTAGGGGCTGATCTTCATCACTATGCTGTTTGGTCTCTGGGTAACGCATCTAATCAACGGCTTTTTAATGCTCTCGTGGCTGCTTATGCTGAAGCGGTTTGCCAGCCTTTGCGAGATGTGCGCCTTGGTGCATATGGATATGCGCTGAGGCGAATACTGATGCGTTGGTGGCGTGTAGAGGAGCTTCGCGGCTCGCAGCAGCGTGCTCGTGCTTATCTCTGCAAAAGTTGTGCGTTGCTTGAGAAGGCTGAGCAGGAGATCGGCTGATCTCTCAGGTCCCCAGCGGTGAGCGGCTTTCCCGACCACGACCCCAGGGCATGATTGGGTGGGCCCTTTGATGGGGGGTCCCAGGGAGGTCTGCTGGAGCTGGAGCACTCGGAGGTGCTGGACCAGCCGAAGGACCTGGCGCGTATGCAGGCCCTTGTGGATGAGGGCTTGATATGAATCGTGCCTGATCTCAGGGTGGCCTGATCTGAGCGCCAACGGCCCAGTGCCCGGACAACCCGGCTAACATCGTCCTTACCCTGTTCAGGTCTGGGATGGCCCAACAAACCATCCGCTTCCGGATTCGCCCCGACGGCCGGGTGGAAGAGCAGGTGGAGGGCGTTCTGGGGTCGGGCTGCGAGCAGCTCACTGAGCGCATCGAAGCCCGTCTAGGTGCGGTGCAGCAGCGCCGCAGCACGGCTGAGGCGTTTCAGAACCAGACACAGGCCCAGTGCCAGGCGCAGGCTGCCGTGCAGCCAACCAGCCCGGCCTGACAGCCTCTGTCATCTCTCTCACTCCTCCGCTCTTGGCGCTCCCCCCTGACCTGGACTCTCTGTTCTGATCTGCCTGTCGCACTGCCATGTCGCACTTCAGCACCGTCAAGACCGAGCTCCGCGATCGTGACGCCCTCGTGGCGGCCCTCGGCGACATGGGCCATGCCCCCAGCCAGGGCCCGCAACAGGTGCGCGGCTACCGCGGCCAGACCGTGACCGCCGACCTGGTGGTGAGCCAGGCCAACGGCGCTGACATCGGCTTCCGCCTCAACCCCGACAGCGGCAGCTACGAGCTGGTGACTGACCTGGAGCTCTGGAAGCAACCGGTGCCGGTGGAGCGCTTTCTGGCCCAGCTGAGCCAGCGCTACGCCCTGCGCAGCATCCTGGCCGCCACCGCCGAGGAGGGCTTCCAGGTGAGCGAGCAGACCAACCATCTCGACGGCAGCATCGAGCTGGTGGTGACCCGCTGGGCCTGAGCATGGATCCCACAGTCGCCTTCACGGCGGCTCCAGCGCCGCTGGGTGTGCAGCCCACAGGTTTGGAGCCAGTGCTCGGCGGTGCCCTTCGCCAGAAGGCCGTGTGGGTGGATGAGGCGGTGTGCATCGGCTGCCGCTACTGCGCCCACGTGGCCACCAACACCTTCGTGGTGGAGCAGGAGTGGGGCCGTTCGCGGGCCATCCGCCAGGACGGCGACAGCACCGAACGGATTCAGGAGGCAATCGACACCTGCCCGGTGGACTGCATCCACTGGGTGGACTACGAACAGTTGCCGGCCCTGAGCGAGCAGCTGGCGGCCCAGGACATCCAACCCCTGGGCCTGCCCAGCCCGGCGCGCCTGAGGCGCACCCTGCCCCGCCGCGATTCCCAGGGGACGGGTCGCTGATGGCGATCCCGACACGGCGCTTCGGCCGCACCGAGCTGGCCATGCCGGTGCTGTCGCTGGGGGGGATGCGCTTCCAGCAGAGCTGGAGCGACCTGCCCGCCGACCAGATCACAGGCGAGAGCCAGGCCAACCTGCGCGCCACCCTCGAGGCGGCGGTGGCGGCCGGGCTGCACCACATCGAAACGGCGCGCCACTACGGCACCAGCGAGCGGCAGCTGGGCTGGCTTCTGGACGAGGTGCCCGATCCCGCGCGCATCCTCCAGACCAAGGTGCCGCCCCAGGCCGATGCTGACGCCTTTGAGGCCGAGCTGTCCACCAGCCTCGAGCGGCTGGCGGTGGAGCGGGTCGATCTCCTGGCGATCCATGGTCTCAACCTGCCCGAGCACCTGGAGCACACGCTGCGGCCCGGTGGCTGCCTGGAGGTGGCCCGCCGCTGGCAGGCCGGTGGCCGCATCGGCCATATCGGCTTCTCCACCCACGCGCCGCTGCCGCTGATCCGTGCCGCGATCGCCAGCGACGCCTTCGACTACGTGAACCTGCACTGGTATTTCATCCGGCAGGACAACTGGGCGGCGATTGAGCTGGCCCACGAGCACGACATGGGTGTGTTCGTGATCAGCCCCACCGACAAGGGCGGCCACCTGCACAGTCCCTCCCAACGCCTGAGTGAGCTGTGCGATCCGCTGCATCCAATCGTGTTCAACGATCTGTTCTGTCTGAACGCCAGCCTGGATGCCAGGCCGGCGGTGCACACGCTCAGCCTGGGGGCGGCGCGGCCCCAGGATCTGGCCCTGCACCTGGAGGCGGTGGCGCTGCTGGATCAGGCACCGCAGCTGCTGCCACCGATCATGCAGCGGCTGGAGGCGGCCCGCGGCGCGGCTTTGGGTGAGCGCTGGCTCTGCAGCTGGAGCCAGGGACTGCCGGATTGGCAGGACACCCCGGGCCAGATCAACCTGCCGGTGCTGCTGTGGCTGCACAACCTGCTGGCCGCCTGGGATCTGGAGAGCTTCGCCAAGGCCCGCTACGGCCTGCTGGGCAACGGCGGCCACTGGTTCCCCGGCGCCAACGCCGATGTCTTCGAGGCCGATGGCCTGGCGGGGGCGGTGAGCGAGGCCCAGCTGCGGGTGGTGCTGGCTGACAGCCCCTGGGCCGAGCGGATTCCGGCGATCCTGCGCCAGCTCAAGACCCGCTTGGGCGGCACCATGGTGCAACGACTCAGCAACACCTGAGCGTGCTCAACCGAGGGGCTGTTTGGCCGGGATGCCCACGGCGCGGGGGTACGTGCGCGGACAGGTGCCGCTGGGGGCTAGCTCGATCAGGGTGCGCAGGCCGCGGCCTGCGGGCAGCTCACGCTGTTCCTGGCGGTTGATCGTGGCCTTCAGAGGACCGATGGCCCGCTCAAGGGCCCCCTGATCCTCCGGGCTCCACTGGCCGCGGTAGAGCAGCGCACGGCCATCCGCGGCCAGCAGCGGCACCAGATACTCGGCCACCACCGGTGCGGCAGCCACCGCCCGGGCCAGCGCCAGCTGGTAAGAGCCGCGCTGGCCGCGCTGGTGGCCGCTGCGCTCGGCCCTCTCACAGCGCAGATCGATCCGATCCGCCAGTCCGATCGCGACCGCCATCGCCCGCACCGCCTCAAGCTTGCGCCCCACCGAATCCACCAGGGTGAGCTGGGCGCCGGGCAGAGCGATCGCTGCCGCCAGGCCGGGAAAGCCGCCACCGGTGCCGATGTCGATCACGCGCAGGGCCTCGCCGCTACCCAGCCAGGGCGCCAGCGGCCAGAGGCTGTCGAACACCTGGGCGATCCAGTACTCGTCGCCCTCCACCAGCCGGGTGAGGTTCACCCGCTGGTTCCAGCTGCGCAGCTCGTCCTGCAGGGCCTCCAGCTGCTCAAGCTGGGTGGCGCTGGGCGTCCAGCCGAGGGTGGCCCAGAGGGTATCGAGGGCGAGCGCGCTGGCCATCCCGGCGGGAGCAGGCGAGGAGATTCCTAGGATCCCTCACTCCGGTTCCCTGTGCTTGGCCAGCCCCCAGCCCGGCGCCCCCTCGCCCCGCTCCCAGGCCAGTGGTTCCGCGGCCAGTGGTTCCGCCCCGTCCAGCTACTACGCCCTGCTGGAGCTTCAGCCCGGCGCCAGCGAGCAGGAGCTGCGCCAGGTCTTCCGCCAGCTCAGTAAGCGCTTCCACCCCGACACCACCACCCTGCCTGCCGCGGAAGCGGAGCAGGCTTTCCAGCGCCTGCGCGAGGCCTACGCCGTGCTCAGCGACCCCGAGCGCCGCCGCCGTTACGACGCCCTTCTGGCGCTGCCAGCTCCGCTAGACACCACGGCCCCAGCGGTGCGGCCGCCGATGGCCGTGCCCAGTCCGGAGGGGGTGCGGCGGGCCCTTTCGGGCGGCGAATGGCTGGCGCTGTTGCTGCTGGGGGGGGCCCTGGTGCTGTCGCTCGTGCTGGGGCTCGGGCTGGCCTGGATGCGCGGGGCCGAGCTGATGAAGTGGCCCAGCTGGTGGCCGCCCAGCTGAGGCTCACCGCCCACCAGCCATCGAGAGGGCGGGCTGGCAGGCTGGAAGGGTCTACCTGACCCGATGAGCGAGCTCCCCAGCGCCCGCACCCCCCTGTATCACCATCCGCTGCCTGCCCTGGAAGAGTGGTTGCGCAGCCTTGGCGCCGTGCAGCAGACCGGCAACCTCTGTATCTGGGATCTGCATCGGCCTCAGTGGAGTGCCGAGATCGAGCTGGAGGTGGAGGAGCTGCGGGTGAGCTGGCACCAGGAGGGGCGTGCGGTGGCTCGCCATTTCCCCTACGGCCTAAGCCGAGCCGATGCCGAGGCAGCCATCCTGGCGGGGCCTTGATACGCGCCTCTTCGCACGACTGGTTTCAGGGCTGCTTTTCGGTGGTCCTTGCCATGATTGGAGAGCTATGGACTCCCACGACTCCGGAGCACACTCCAACGCGCCACGTTCCAACCGCTTTCTGCGGCCGGATGAGCTGGCAGCGCGCGGCAGTCGGCGCCTGGAGGCTGGCCACTCCAGGGGCCCCACTGAGCTGTTCGCCGAGGGCCAGTGGCGGGTGATCCGGGTGCAGCTTGAGCTGGAGGGGTGGAGTCACTCCCAGATCGAGATGCTGCACGACCAGCTGCGTCAGGGCTGGCCCCTGGCCCATGCCAAACAGAACGTGGCCGTGCTCTCGGGCCGTTGCCCCTTGCATGGTGCACTGCAGACCTAGGGGCGGGGCCGCCTTCCTGGCGGGATCAGCGGCAGATCCTGGTGTTGCGCTCGCTTTCGGTGCTGAGGGGACCGCAGTTGATCCAGCGCACCAACTTCACTTCCACGTCGGTGAACAGCACCAGGATGCCGCCGCAGACCAGCACCAGGGCTCCGCTGATCAGCCAGTTCTTCTGGGTCAAGGCAGCGCCTGGAGTGCTGCTGCCAATGTATGGGCGAGGCCCGTGCCCTGCCATTGCGTCGCCAGGGCGGCTGCATCGAGAGTGGCGAGCGGTGGCAGCTCGGCAAGCACCGGCACCCCGCCCAGCTCGCTCAGCGTGCGGGGATTGTCGGGGTGGGGCTCGCCGTTGAGCACCAGGCCGAGCACCGCAATCCCGCGGCTCCGCAGCGCCTCAAGGGATAGCAGGGTGTGGTTGAGCGTGCCCAGACCGCTGCGGGCCACCAGCAGCACCGGCAGTCCCCAACGCTGCAGCTGGTCGATCTGGAGCCACTGTCGTGTGATCGGCACCAGCAAGCCGCCGGCGGTTTCGATCACCAGGGCATCGGCGGATTCCGGCACCGTCAGCTGGGCCGGATCCAGCTTGCGGCCCTCGAGCTCCGCGGCCCAGTGGGGCGATGCCGGCGTTTGCAGCCGGTACACCTCCGGCAGCACCCGCTCCGCTGGCAGCTGCAGCAGAGCCTGCACCCGGCCGCTGTCACCGCCCCCCTCCAGGCCGCTCTGCACAGGCTTCCAGTAGTGGGCTTCGAGCCCCTGCACCAGCAGGGCGCTCACCACCGTTTTGCCCACATCCGTGTCGGTTCCACACACAACCAGGCGTGCCCGGGGCCACGGTGTTTGGACATCGGTGCTCATCTCGCTCATCTGCTCACGCTTTGCACGGCCAGTTGCATTTCCGATGGTCTTCATGGATTGCTGACATGGGCGCTGCAGGCAGGGCTGGCGCCCCGACGCTGGCCCACAAGCATCAGCACCTCCCAGCTCACCACACCATCGGTGGGCCAGGCCGCCAGAAGCTTCCGCAGCTCGCCGGGCCTGAGCGGCCCGCTGGGGCTGGCTCCTGCGCCCAGGCGGCTGAGCTGGCTGAGGAAGTGGAGCCCATCGCCATAGCGGCGGTGAAAGTGCAGGCGCTTCACCTGCAGCAGGCTAAGGAGCGGGGCACTGGCGTTGATTAGCTCGCTGGCACTGGGAAGAGCCAGAGCTGTGCAGGGAACCCCGGCTCTGGCAGCTGCCTGCCGCCATTGGGGGAAGCTGGCTGCCGTGGGCACCGCCAGCACCAGCCAGCCAGCCGGCCGCAGTGCAGTACACCAGTACTTCAGGCGTCCGGCTGGTTCTGACAGCCACTGCAGCGCAAAACTCGAAGTCAGCAGGGCTGCTCCCTCCAGCTCGGGTGGCAGGCCTGATTCCAGGTTCCAGGTGTGCTGGCGGGGCAGGGGGTTGTGGGCCAGCAGCTCAGGACAGAAATCCAATTGCAGCAGTGCCTCGGCGCTGACAATGGAGTGCGCAGGCTGCTCCTGCAGGGCCTGGCCCAGCAGCCCGGTCCCTGCCCCCAGGTCGGCGCAGGGACCGGGTGGCAGTTCCAGGCGTTGGACCCAGTGGGCCAGCCGCCAGGCGATGGCCCGTTGCAGCAGGGCTTGCCGGTCGTAGCAGGCGGCACGACGGCTGAAGCGCTGCAGGATGTTTTGGCTGAACCCGGCTCCCTGCGTGTGGAAGGCGCTGTTGTTCATTGCCGGCCTGTCCCCCGGCATAGGTTCCGTTCAACGATTTCATCAGCGCTCTGGCCTCCAATGCAGCCAATCCAGCCCATCACCATGGGCACCACCGGCGTTGCCAGCAGCGCGTGACCAGCGCCCTGGAGCACCAGCCGGTCGGCATGAGGTAAGGACCCGCGCAGAGCGTGGCTGGCCTCAGGCGCCACAATCCGATCGGCTCCTGCCTCCACGATCAGGCATGGAGCATCACGGGGGAAGGCTTCGGGCAGGCCGGTGGTGGCCTCCAGCAGCTCCAGGTCGCCGATCAATCTGGCTACGCCAACAGCCTGCAGCGGCTCATCAAGAATTGTGCACGGAAGCATGTCGAGGGGCACGGGTGCGGTGGCTTCTGCCAGGAAGCTGCCCAGCATGGTGCGGGCCTGCTCGCTGGAATCCGTGAGAGCCGCGCGCATGCCTGCGAGGGCGGTGCGCAGTCGCCGGCCACTGGCCCCCTCAGGGATGAAGCGCCCGAAACTTGCAAGCAGAACCACCGCTTCGGCTGCCGCCAGAACCTTCGCTGGCAGCAGATGCATGCCCAGTGAGTGGGCAATCAGCACACGCTGTTGATCATCTCCCTGCCAGGCCGGCTCGCGTGGTGGTTGGCCGCCGTAACCGCGCTCGCCGGCCCTGCAAGGCCAGCTCCGTTCGGCTGCTGCCGCTGCGAACGCGGTCCAGCTGCGGCTGTCGCCGGCCCAGCCGTGCATGGCAAGAAGGGTCGTCATCGAAGGGCTGGGCCCAGGGCATGCAGTAGGCGCTCCAATGTGCCGCCTGGCAGGTTGTGGTGCAGCACCAGGCGCAGTCGCGCCGTGCCAGGTGGCACCGTGGGTGGCCGAATCGCCACCGCCAGCAGCCCAGCCGCTTCCAGGTGCTGCTGGAGCTGCAGGGCCCGCTGGTCGTCGCCGATCAGCAGCGGAAGCACCGGCCCTTCTCCCGCCGGCCGAGGCCAGCCGGCGGCGGCGAGGGCCTCGCGCCAGCGCTCTGCCCGCGCCAGCAGCGCTTCGCTGGGGTGGCTCGCCCGTTCGCTGCCTGCTGCGCTCAGCAGCCGCAGGGAGGCCAGGGCTGCAGCTGCCAGCGGCGGTGCCAGGGCGGTTGTGTACCGGAAGGCGCCGCTGCTCTGCAGCAGCCACTCCCCCACCAGCATGTCGCCGGCCAGGAATGCGCCGCCGCTGCCGAAGGCCTTGCCGAAGGTGCCGCAGATCAGAGCGATCTCCGGCACGCCATAGCCCAGGCCGCGGCCGCCCTGTCCCAGTACCCCGAGGGCATGGGCCTCATCCAGCAGCAGGGCGGCGCCATGGCGGCTGCAGATCTCGGCCAGGGCACGCACATGGGGGCTGGTGCCCTCCATCGAGAACAGGCTCTCGCTCAGCACCAGCAGCCGCTGCTGGGGCGCTGCTAGCCGGGCGATCCGAAGGCGGGCCTCCAGGTCGTCGAGGTCGTTGTGCGCAAAGCGCTGCAGCCGGGCTCCGCTGGCACGCACGCCCACCAGCAGCGAATGGTGGATCAGCCGATCGGCCAGCACCAGGCTGTGCCGGTCGGCGAGGGCCGTCACAGCGGCCAGGTTGGCCTGAAAGCCACTGGGGAAGAGCAACACCCGTTCCCGCCCCAGCCAGTGGGCTAACGCTGCTTCAAGCTCCGTGTGCACCAGCCTGCTGCCGCTCACCAGCCGCGAGGCTCCGGCCCCCACCCCCTCGCAGGCTGCTGCCGCCTGGGCGGCAGCCACCACGGCGGGATGGCGGCTGAGCCCCAGGTAGTCGTTGCTGGCGAGATCCAACAGGGGCTGCGATGGGCCGGTGGGTGACTTCGATCGAAAGCCGGCGCCTGCCCCAGACAGCTCCAGCGGGCGCAGGCTGCGTCTGCGGCTGGGGGGAATGGCCTTGAGCTGGCTGCTCAGGGCTTCCCGCCAGTGCCCTGCTGTAAGAAGATCTGGTGCCATGGCCAAGCAAAGCATCCGGTGCTGAGGTACCGGGACGCTCTCCATCGTGGGCCTTGGATCGTCGCGCCGATGCGAACGCAGGTCAGAGCTTGTGACAGATCGTTTGCCAAGGCCTGCTGCGGAATTGTCTGGACGCTGGGTGACCTAGACGCCGTCCTAAAGCGGTGATTCAGCAAGGGCCTCGCTTGCATCAGCACTGGCTACAGGATCGTTCCTGCTACGAGCAGGAAGGCAGTGGAGTGGCAAGAACGCAGGCAAGTCCGGCTCGTGCTGATCAACGCTTAGCCAAAACCAACCGCATCGCATCAACAAACGGCTCAAGGCGTAACGATTGATACGCGGACACGGAAACGACTCTCAGGCTTGTAAAGATTTGTGACACTGCGCCGCCGCGTTGGCAGCTTTAGCGCAGCACATGGTAGTTTTACGAAAATAGTTGAGCGTTTTAATGAAAACTTTTGCAGTCTGCAGCCAATCGGTTTGCATTGCATTTAATGCCACGGCGCTTTCATTGTTGGCGTTTGGCGTGTCCGCGCCTTCTGCTCAAGCGACCGTTATCTTTGATTTTCGACAAACAGAGCAAAATTTTAACACCTACGAGAAAACCGTTGACGGCTTAAAGCTGACCATTTCCGATCCCGTGGCAACTGCCTTCCCGGCAGCAGGTGGGCTCAATGCTTCCACCAATGGTTTTTGTACCTTCGCTGTTGTAGGTACCGCTGGTGGTCGTTGCAATTATCTCACTAGCGAGCTTCCTCAAGGAACTACATTCAGCGGGTTTAGAATGAGCTTTGACTCTGATGTCAGACTCAAATCATTTGAAGTTCCCTGGTTGAAATTTGTAAGCAGTCCCACGGTCGAATTTAGTTCCGGAATGTTAAACAAGAGTTTTGAAAATTTCACCGAAGGCTCGAAGTTAAACTTCAAGAGTAATTTTTTCGTGACTGCCGGAACCCAGATATCTGTCTCCTCCTCTGGAATGCCAACTTCTCCTCATGATGATGGTGTATTCAGGATCAACAATTTTGAGGTTGCTGAGGTACCCGGCCCCCTTGGTGTCCTTGGAATTGCAGCAGGATTTCAATACTCACGAAAAATTAGGCGAGCTCTAAAGAGCTTTAACTATCATCAGTCTTAAGGTCTGCCATCTTCAATCCATTTCAGAGAAGCAATTTTATAGTTTGGCGCAGGTGTAACTCCCGGCGGCACAGGTTCCCCAAGCCGTTGATAAATACCATCTCTTTTGCAGCGATAGTTTACTGTGGGTAAGGGGATATGGCTACGGGTTACATGTGAGCGTTTGATATGGTGAAGCATAATTCGATCGCCTATCAAATGGCCATAGTCAGGCATCAATGCCCAATGATGAAGAAGGTGGAATGCTGTTCGCGTGAATACCATGCAATTGGTATCAACAAATGAATTGGGTTTTGTAAAGGGGCATGCTCTCATCGGTGAGCCATCGAGCCTGCAGAGCATCCTCCCTGTTGATATAAATCCTGGCTGTTCTCTTTCGATAACTTCCACAATATTTTTAATATGATCCTGTCTGTACCAGTTGTCCGCATCAAGATAAGCTATGGTGTCAAATCCTAATCCAATGGCATGGTAAGAGCCGATCAGTCTCGGGGTTGATCCGATGTCGTTATGGCTTTCTGGAAGAATAATGTGGTGAGCATCCCAGTTGTTAATTTCTGCTCGTGAATTCCCATCGCCAACAAGAACATGTAGGCATTCATGGTTTTGGCTGGCCACACTAGCGTGACATTGCTTGATAATTGTTAGTTCTTCATTTGCATAGGGAGTGATTACAGCGACTTTGACCATGGAGTGGGGGGGGCAGAAGGGCTGCTAAGGCTGGCTCATTCGACGAATCCTGAATTAATCTTAACCTAAGCTGTTGGTTGCAGTTTATCTCGGCCTCTATCATTTGAGTGCAGGTGAACAAGTTTGTAGGAAGAGCGATCTGTCTCAGGAAGGTCAGGACATGCGTATTTCAGAAGCTGTGCTGCTAAGTCTGAATCAGATAGATGAAAAATTTGAAGATGTTTTTTCTTTTGCGCAAAAAATTCAGTAATCGATGTGAGATGCATCTGGTAAAGATCTGCCCATATCTTAAGTAGACGAGTTCGGTTCGCTTCGTTGTTCAGGTGTGGGCGTACCTCTTCTAGTAAATTATATTGATCAAGCATCATGCGATTGGACGGTGTTAATATGTCTTTGGTGGGGTTGGAAGGATGCTTTCCAACATATAAACAGTGCTCTACGGAGGAAATCGCCCAGTCATCAATATCTCTCAGTACTGCGAAATAATTTGCATCCGGGTATCTCGTAAGTAGCTGCTTGTAAAGCAAGGGAATCGGGAGATCACCATAGTATGAGCAATTGGGAAATCTGGTAAGCAGGGCATCTAGTAACTCGTCACTGGTTGACCTAGAAAAAAGATGATTGTTTTTGCGTTCAAAGTTCCGGCCTACCCAGTCACAGCATTGATGATTGAAGTCCCGAAATAATCTCGCTACCGATGTTGTCGCTGAGCGGTGGAGAGAAAGATTGAAAAACATTGATTGAATGGTGGCTTTTTGATGCCCGAAGTAGTTAGTTTAAGATATCAAAGTCTATTGGGTTTTCTGGATATACGGCTTTGAGCAACTGTGTTGAATCATTGCGTGCACATGCATATCTCTATTGTGGCTTTCGAGATGAGAGATGCATGGAGTTGGGCATCGTTGGTGGCTTCGGCCTGAAATAGGCTTGCCGCTGTGGCTAGGCGATTCTTTCAAGTACTTCCCTGGGCTGGCCATCTATACCGATTTCGACCCGAATGTACTCCGTATGCTCGAGTGCGTCGTTTTGATGTTCGCAAAAATGCTTGTAATTATTCCAGTGAGAAATCCGATCCCCCGAGGTCGTGCAATAAGAGTTCTCAGATGTGATCGAGTCTACATACCAATCAAGATGGAGTGCTTCGAAGGGTTCATAAACGCGCAGGGCGCGTTTAAGTCTTCGGAAATCCTCCCCGGCTCGATGAAGAGCAAAGGTTGTGTCAATTAGGCATTCTTGAGTCGCAATCCTTTCACTGTCGATTCGCATCCAGGTGGGTTTTTTGCTCCAGAATTGATGAATGTGTCTATTCATCACCCTATTGTAAAGAGGGTAGGTCTTTGGGATGTTGTGAATTCTAAGCATTGGGCCGGCGCAACCGATGTCATCATGCAAATCCAGAAGCTTCGCGTAGATATCTATCGAGTCGGCTCTCGCTATTGACATGTCGATGTCGCAGTCGGTTACTGCGTATTTGCTTGGCTGCAATCGCTGGCTGGAGAAAAATTTTTGAACTGATTCATTGGCTCGGTTCAAATCTGCCGGTCTATTTATGGTGTCATAGCGATACACCGTTATCCCGCTTGCTTCGAGTTGGTTGATTGTCTCGATTGTAGAGGCATCATTGCTGCCGTTGTCATGAATGATGAATTGAAGCTCCGTATCCATCCGCGACATCCCTTGTATGCAGCGTCGAAGCATATCTCCGCGATTATAAGATATTATGAATACTGGCAGTGGCTGATTGCTCATTGTGTGCGATTGATAGTTGTTAGTGATGAGCAGGGCTAGCGCAGTTGCTCAGCTGCGAGTCATAAGACTTTCTGTGGTGGTTCGTCCTTTGGGTGTTCTCGTGTTTGTTTCGGTCGGTGCTTGTGCCCTGGCGCATTCATGTCTAGGGGGGCGCATCGCTTGCCGGGTCTGTATCGCTTGGTTCTTCAAATTGAGGCTTGCCACCGTTCTTTGTGAGCGACAGACCTGGCCCTAGGCCAAAGCTGGTTTGATTGGACAGTGCCGGTATCTTTCCATGATGCCATGGCGTCATCATTCATGCGCGTGGTGATGCTCACGTGGCTGCTGGAAATGTGGATGATCTTTATCATCTGAGATTATGCGCCATTGGAGATTGTGTTCGAGTTCATTGTTTCACTCGAGCGATTTGATGTTTGAGCAGGCATCCTGTTCGCCATAATCGGAAATATGTCGGATAGGCTTCTGCTTAAATTTGTGCCGTCAGTCCTGTCGATATAGTGTCAAGCTTTTCAGGTGGTCTCGTGTATTCTTCGCGCGTGGCCGAATCGTCCCTGCGCGCAGCAGGGATCCTGTGCGCCGTTTCTGGGCCGTGTCTTTTGTTTGGAGAAGGATTTGAGTAGTTGTATGCTTTGGGGCTTCTCTTGTATCATTTCCTAGGCTGATCCTGTCCTTGATCCATTTTCGAGGTAAGGTTTTCGAGGTAAGGCATGGATCTGAGCAAGTTTTTTCCGTTCCCCCTCGATCCCTTCCAGCTCGAAGCGATCGACGCGCTGAACCAGGGCCACTCAGTGGTGGTGAGCGCCCCGACCGGCAGCGGCAAGACCTTGGTGGGCGAGTACGCCATCCACCGCGCCCTGGCCCATGGGCGCAAGGTGTTCTATACCACGCCGCTCAAGGCGCTCTCCAACCAGAAACTGCGCGATTTCCGCGAGCAGTTTGGCGCGGAGCGCGTGGGCCTGCTCACCGGTGATCTCAGCCTCAACCGCGAGGCCCAGGTGGTGGTGATGACCACCGAGATCTTCCGCAACATGCTCTACGCGGAGATCGACCATCCCGACAACGACCCGCTCGAGGGGGTGGAGGCGGTGGTGCTCGACGAGTGCCACTACATGAACGACTCCCAGCGCGGCACCGTCTGGGAGGAGTCGATCATTCACTGCCCGCCCTCGATCCAGCTGGTGGCGCTCTCGGCCACGGTGGCCAACGCCGGCCAGCTCACCGACTGGATCGCGGCGGTGCACGGCCCCACCCGGCTGGTGCACAGCGACCACCGGCCGGTGCCGCTGGCCTTCAGCTTCTGCAGCGCCAAGGGGCTGCACCCGCTGCTCAACGAGGCCGGCACCGACCTGCACCCCAACTGCAAGGTGTGGCGCGCCCCCAAGGGGAACCGCCGCAAGGGCCCGAAAACGCCCAAGCCACCCCAGCCGGAGGCGCCGCCGCTGGGCTTCGTGGTGGCCCAGATGGCCGAGCGCGACATGCTGCCGGCGATCTACTTCATCTTCAGTCGGCGCGGCTGCGACAAGGGGGTGCGGGATCTGGGCAAGCTCTGCCTGGTGAACCCTGCTGAGCAGGCCCGGATCCGCCAGCGGCTCGAAGCGTTTATGGCTGTCAGCCCGGAGGCTGTGCGGGAGGGGCACGCTGAGCCGCTGCTGCGCGGTATCGCCTCCCACCACGCTGGGGTGCTGCCGGCCTGGAAGGAGCTGATCGAGGAGCTGTTCCAGCAGGGCCTGATCAAGGTGGTGTTCGCCACCGAAACCCTGGCCGCCGGCATCAACATGCCGGCTCGCACCACGGTGATCTCGGCGCTCTCCAAGCGCACCGAGCGCGGCCACCGGCCGCTGATGGGCAGCGAATTTCTGCAGATGGCCGGCCGGGCAGGCCGTCGCGGGCTCGACTCCCAGGGCTATGTGGTGACCGTGCAGAGCCGCTTCGAGGGGGTGCGGGAGGCCGGCCAGTTGGCCACGGCGCCGGCCGATCCGCTGGTGAGCCAGTTCACGCCCAGCTACGGCATGGTGCTCAACCTGCTGCAGCGCTACGACCTGGCCAAGGCCAGGGAGCTGGTGGAGCGCAGCTTCGGGCGCTATCTGGCCACCCTGGATCTGGCCGACGACCAGGCCCGCATCAGCGAGCTGCAACGCCAGCTGCAGGCCCTGCAGGCCAGCAGCGGCCTGGGCAGCGGTGGCGGGGCTGGTGGGGGCAGCGCCGACCAGGAGCCTCCCTGGGAGCAGCTCGACGACTATGAGAAACAGCGCGGCCGGCTGCGGGAGGAGCGGCGCCTGCTGCGCACCCTGCAGCACCAGGCTGAGGAAACCCTCGCCCACGAGCTCACCCTGGCGCTGCAATTCGCCAGTGAGGGCTCGCTGGTGAGTATCAAGGCGCCGCAGCTGCGCGGGCGGGTGGCGCCGGCGGTGATCGTGGAGAAGGTGCCGGGGCCTGGGCAGTTTCCTTTGCTGCTCTGCCTCACCGACGACAACCTCTGGATCCTGGTGCCCTGCAGCGCCGTGGTGAGCCTGCACGCCGAGCTCAGCTGCCTGCAGGTGGGCCAGATCGATGCGCCGCCCCTGCGCCGGCTGGGCGAGCATCACCACGGCGACCAGGCCAGTGGCGGCCTCGCCCTGGCCGTGGCCTCAATGGCCCGCCGCTACGACATGACCACGCCCCAATACGACCTGGCCGGCGAGGTGCAGCAGCAGGCCCAGCTGGTGCGCGAGCTGGAGGAGGAGCTGGAACTTCATCCGGCCCACCGCTGGGGTGACCGCAAGCAGCTCAAGAAATTCCGGCAGCGGATGGAGGAGCTGCAGGGCGAGATCGAGGAGCGCCAGCAGCTGCTCCATTTCCGCGCCAACCGCCACTGGGACACCTTCCTGGCCCTGATCGAGGTGCTGCGCCACTTCGGCGGTCTGGCCGGCGTCGATGGCTTGGAGCCCACTGAGGTTGGGCGCACCGTGGCGGCGTTGCGGGGCGACAACGAGCTGTGGCTGGGGCTGGCGCTGATGAGCGGCCACCTCGACGAGCTCGAGCCGGCCGAGCTGGCCGCAGTGCTGGAGGCCATCTCCACCGAGGTGAACCGGCCCGACCTGTGGTGCGCCTGGGCGCCGCCCCATGCTGTGGAAGAGGCCCTGCACGACCTGCGCTCGATCCGCCGCCAGCTCGACCGGCAGCAGGAGCGCGCCAAGGTGGCCTTCCCGCTCTGGTGGGAACCGGAGCTCACCGGCCTTGTGCACGCCTGGGCCAGCGGCGCCAGCTGGAGTGAGGTGATCGCCAACACCTCCCTGGATGAGGGCGACGTGGTGCGGGTGATGCGCCGCACCGTGGACCTGTTGGCCCAGATCCCCTACTGCGAGGCGGTGAGCCAGCAGCTGCGCAATAACGCCCGCCGTGCCCTCAAGGCGATCAACCGCTTCCCGGTGTGTGAGTTGGAGGATCTGCTGGCCGCTGAGCCGCCGTTCACCGAGTCCCCTTCAGGCGAGGCCCATCCGGCCTCAACCGTGTCGTGAACGAGCAGCCCCGGGGTTTCAAAATGGAGCTGGTGCGCCTGTGCCGCGTGCCTCTGCAGCTGGAGTCGCCGCCCACCGCCGGCGAGGTGGAGGCCTTTCTCTCCAAGCCCATCCGACCCCTGCGGGGATTGTTGAGTCCTGACCGACTCAGCAATCCCGAACCGCTGATCTATACCTACAACTCACGGCCCCACCAGTTTGCTCGCTGGACGATTCAACCCCAGGTGCGCCTGAAGGCCGAGTTTGTCGATCGGGCGTTGCTGCTGGAGCAGCTGTCCTGCAGGGTGGAGGGGCTGGGGGAGTGGCAATCCCAGTTGCATCTGGGTCTTTCTGCCAGGATCCGAGCCATTGACCATGCCACTTTCGGCACCCCAACAGGGCCGGGAGAGGCAGGTGGCGCCCAGTTGGAGGCGGAGGCCACCGCCTGGGGGCTTCTGCCGGCCTCAGCCCGACCCCTGGCTCCGGTGCTGAGGCTTGCTCTCACCCAACTCCTGGATCGGATGGAGCGGCGCTGTCACAAGGGTCTGCGTCGCAGGGCGGAAGCCTGGCTGGTGCGCCAGCAACGGCTGAAGCGATTGCACTGAACTGATCAATTCAGACTCTCAGATCACTGCAGTAGGGTGGTAGAGGACCTTGCCTTGATTCGGAGGGAATGGCAGCCCTTTCCATCGGCGCGGTTCCTGGTTCAGCTCCGGACCCAACGGCCGGTGCCCTGATTGAGATCCGGGAAGGGGCCAGAGTGAGGGCCAAGGCCCTCACCCAGACCAAGACGCAGGCCCAGGCCAAGACGCTCAGTCCCGATGATGTGATTTTCAGCGGGATCTCCCTGAGCCTCCAGCCAGGCGACCGGCTGGCCGTGTTCAGCACCGCCCGCGCCGACGCTGCTGCACTGGTGGACTGCATCAGCGGTGTACAGCCCCTGGATGCGGGCACTTTGGTGCATAACGCTTCGGTGTCCTGGCCGCTGGGTTCGGATGACACCTTCAACCGCAATCTTTCCGGCTATCTCAATGCTCTGTTTGCGGCTGAGGTGTACAGCCCGTTGGGTTATGTGGCGGAAAACCTGCAGCTGATTCAGGAGCTCACGGGGGTCGACGAAGACACCTTTCATCTTCCCTTGAGTGCCTGGTCAAGTGCCCAGCGTGAGTTGCTCAAGCTGGCTGTGGGATTGGCGTTCGACTTTGATGTTGCGGTGGTGGGGAGGGTGAACCACGCCTGGGACCATCGCTCGCTTTATCCCCTCGCTGTGCGTATTCGTGAGGTATTCGAACGCCGCATTCAGGACCGGGCCATGGTGGTGCTGGGCTATGAGCAAGAGGCGTTGGCGATGGATTACTGCAATCGTGCCATCCTTCTTCAGAACGGAGCCATCATCCATGAAGGTACCCCGCAGGATTGCTCCCAGTTGGCGTTGGAGACCATCCTCCAGATGAAAACGGATCGTCGCCAAAGGGTGCGCAATCGGGCGGCTCGGTTGTTGGCTGCTGCCTCAGAGTCGGCGAGCCAAGTCGCCGACTCTGAGGATGATTTGATTGATGATCCGAGCGGTGTGAACATTCTCGATCAGTCTGAACAACTATCTCCGGCCAATCCTGTCGATGCTGTAAAGCAGACAGCGAGGGCGTCGAAGCCTGCCCCAACGCCTGCTCGAGTGCCGGATTGGCCGCTCCAGGATCCCCCAAGCCGCTAACTCTTCTGACCCTTTGGCTGCAATCTGTCTGCTCATTTCCTGATGGCTCTTTCTCGCTGGATCTCCAAGGCGCTACTGCAGTTCCAGATTGTTTCCGCTGTTGCCAACCGCGAGCTGCAGCTGCGTGCCGCCAGGGGGTTGTTTGGTGTGGCTGGGGTGTTCCTTGAGCCATTGGCCTTGATCCTCACCTTCACGCTGCTGCGCATTGTGATTCGCAGTTCAGGAGGTGGGCAATACATGAATCCGGTGCTGTGGCTGTCTCTTGGCTTTGTTCCTTTCTTTATGTTCTCTGACGTGGCCATCAGTGCTCTTGCGGGTGTCAAAAAGGGAACCAGGCTCTATTTTTATCGTCGGATCAGGCCCCTCGATACGCTGATGGGCAATGCCCTGCTGACTGGCCAGATCTTCGGTTTATTGATGCTGCTTTTCGTTCTTGGTGCGGCTGCCCTGGAGTGGCGCCCCATTGTTCATGACCCGGGAGCCCTGATTTTTCTTTTTATTGGCATGGGTCTGTTGGGTTTTGGGGTGGGCCTCAGTGCTTTGGTGATCGGGCGGCGCCTGCCCCTGGTGGGATGGATGATCAAGATGCTCCTGCGGCGCATCCTGCTCTGGACTTCCTGCGTCTTTTTCTCGGTTTATACATTTCCAGACATCTTTAGGCCCTGGATCCTGTGGAATCCTGTGGCCCATGGCGTGGAACTGATGCGATCAGCCATTAATCCTGCCTATCCGATTCCAGGCGTGAGTGCGGTTTATTTTTGGCTCTGGGTGCTGAGTGCGGTGGGTTTTGGTCTTTTTGTGTACGGAAATAACGAAGAGCTTCTTTTCGCCCCGGAGCAATCCTTGGTTCTTGACGAACTTGGGCAGGTCTCCAGTGAAGGTCAACCGTGAGGTTTCACGGAGTATATTCTATTCTTGCTAATGTTCCCCTAGGAATGACGCCGTAGCTTGGAACCTTCCAACCGATCCCAGTCAGGAGAACTGTTCCGTTCGCGGCGGCTTTCCGGTGAAGGGCGCCTTGATCCCCGCACCTGGGTCAGGAGGCTGGGCGAGCGAGCGGACTCGCTCCTGGCCCGAGTGGATGCGAAGCGTCAGGTTGTGGGCGCCAGTCTCGGCGACATCCTGTCGGGCGTCCCGGCCGACCAGCTGGGTGATACGGAAGACAATGGCGGCGGCTCCGAGGTCCGTGGTGGCTTTCGCCAGCGCCTTCGCGAGCCTCTCCGGCAGGTGGAACGCGTGCCGCTGCCGGTGCTGCTGGCCATGCTGGTGGCCCTGGGGTCGGGCCTCTACTTCTTCGGTATCGGCCGCAATCGCTACGTCAGCCAGTCGAGCTTCATCGTGCGCCTGCCGGAAGCTCCCTCAGCTCAGCCTGGGGGCACATTGCTCGGGGGCATTCTCGCTGGTCCCACGATGCTCGGATCGCTGGAGGACGGCCGTTTCCTCGCCGTCTATCTCACCTCGCCGGAAGTGATGAAGCGTGTGTTCTTCCGGTTGCGTCCCGAGGTGGCCTGGGCCCGCACCCTCAATGATCCCTTCGCCGGTCTGCCGCGGGACGCCACCACCGACGATCAGCTGGCCTTCTTCCGCCGGCAGGTGCAGGTGGTGCCCCAGGACCTCACCGGTGTGATCAACCTGCGCACGGTCGGTCTTCAGCCCGCCGCTGCATTCCAGCTCAACAAGCTGCTGCTCGATGAGGCCGAGCAGTTCATGAACCAGACCAACCAGGGCATCAGCGCCAACCAGGCCCTGTTCGCCGAGGGTGAGGTGAAGCGGGCCCGCGATCGGCTCAACAAGATCACGGCCGACTACAACGCGTTCAAGTCGGCCTACCGCGAGGTCAGTCCAGGCTCGTTGGCCCAGGTCACCAACTCGTTGATTTCACAGCTGGAGGCCAAACTGGTCGACCTGAAGGTGCAGGAGGCCAGCCTCAAGCGCCAGTTCCGTGACCCCAGTGCTCCGGAAGTGGCCTACGTGACCGACCAGGTGCAGGAACTGGAACGTCAGATCGAGGAGGAGCGGATGCTGAACGCGAGCGGGGAAGGCAAGGATGTCAACACCCTGCAGGCGGAAGCTACCAAGTTTGAAACGGAGATCCTGGTGGCCACCGAAGCACTCAAGGCGGCCATCAATGCTGCCGACAACAGCCGTCAGCGCAGCCAGCAGCAGGTGAAGTTCGTGGTGCGCCTGGCGGAGCCACTGCTTCCCCAGGTGCAGGCCTGGGACTGGCGCTGGCAGGGCTTTCTGGCCACCCTTGGCCTGATGGTGGTGGGCTGGGGGGTTGCCTCCTTCGCCCTGGGGATCAACAGCCGTCGCTAAGCCCGGCCCTGTACCGGTTCTCCCGTTCACGACCCTATCCAATCTCCTCGATCCCCCACCCTCTCGCTCGCCCCATGTCCGCTGCCCGCGCCAAGACCACGGCCCCTGTGAAACCCACGGCCAGGTCCTCAGGCCGTCCCACCCTGTTGAAAAGGCTGAGGGCATTGCCGGGCAAGCTCAGCGGTCTGATGCCATGGCGTCGTCGCCAGCCCCCGCTGGCCACGCTGCTGCTGCTGCCTGATGCCACCAAGTCGCGCAGCCGCTCTGAGCTCAAGAAGCGGCGGCTCGATCTGGTGGGGAAGGCCAAGCGGCTGATTGCCGATGGCAAGCCTGCTGGGGCCATCGAGCTGCTCACCAGGGCCCTGCTGGAGGATCCCCAGCACAGCCGCTATCACGAGCTGCTGAGCGATGCCGCAACCCTGCGCCGGTTGAAGCGCAACAAGGGCAAGGGCGATCCTCTGGCCGATCTCCACCGTGACATCAAGCCACTTGCCCTCCAGCTCGACGCTTTCGGTGCCTATGTGGACGAGCTGGAGCAGTTGCTCGACAAGGCCGGGATCCCCGCCATGGAGGTCAACGACGCCAAGGGCAACAAGCCAAAGAAGTCCAGGGGCGAGGGCAAGCGTGAGACTGCGCAGACCTGAATCAACCGGCGGCCATCAGCTCCAGAATGGTGCTGGCTCTGCAGGCGAAGCTGTGCTGGCTCCGCACCTCACCGGCGATGGCCTGCATCAGGGGCTGATCAGCCCGCAGCTCCTGGGCCTGGTTCAGGGCGGTTTGGGCATCGAGGCCTGAATCGGAACCGGTGCGTACCAGCCCGGCGGCCAGGGCGGGTGGACAGCCCGGTGCCACGTCGGTGATCACGGGCACGCCACAGGCCAGAACATCGAACACCCGGTTGTTGAGGTAGCCGTAGGCCGCCATCGCCGCGCTGTGGTCGTTGAGCACAGCCAGGGAATGGCGATAGAGCTGGGGCAGCTGGGCATTGGCCACGCCCTTGGCGCGGGCATCGAGGCCGAAGGCCTGCCAGCCATCGCCGATCAGCTCCAGCGGCAGCCCGGCCTCGGCAAAGGTCTGCACCACCGGCCGCATCACGCCGCGCGTGTTGCCCACGAACAGCAGGCCGCAGCGGGGCGGCGGGGCGGCACCATGGCTGCTGAACGCCGTGGCCTGTAGCAGGGTGGTGGTGGGCCTGCCGCTGAGCCTGGCGATCCGGCTGGTGTCCTGGGTACTGGCCACGAACAGGTGGTCGTAGGCACTCAGTTCCTCAGCGCTGGGGTCGAGGGGCCAACTGATCAGCCAGATCGCCTTGGCTGTGTAGGGCTGGCTGCGCAGCCATTCGAGCGACGGCGCGAATTTGCCCCGCAACACCAGCAGGCCACTGCCAGAGGGTGGAGGCGGCAGGCGGCGGTGGGTGTCGCGAAACAGCAGCCGTGAGGCCACGCCGCGGCCGGCCAGGGCGTGCTGCAGGCTGCGGGCGTAGTGCAGATCGCCCCAGTTCATATGGGAGGCCGGGTCGCTGGGGGCGGCGATCAGCAGGTCGAGATGCTGCATCAACCAGCGTGGAGCCGCCACACACCTGCCCCTATTCTCACGGGTGTCGGGGTGGATGCCGCTGCGTTGATCAACGTCCACCGTCAACTCAACCGTTGCCGGCTGTTGTGCCAGAGCAAGGCTCTGCCCGGCATTGCCCACTACCTCTACGTCAGCGGCGCTGATCAGGCCCTCCTGCTGGAGGCCGATCCTGCCCTGTGGAGCCGCTGGGGGCAGGATGCCCTGATCTGTCTGGTCTCGCCCACGCCGGCACCGCAGTGCGTGCTGGCGCTGCCTCTGGCCTGGGGGCGGGGACTGGAACCCGCTGAGAACGCTCCGCACCTGGCCGAGCTGCTGGCGGCCGGGGCGGTGCCGGTTGGCATCGATCGCTGGCCCAGGCCGGATCCGGTTGGCGGGACGAGCGACTTGGAGGTCTCGCCGCTGGCGCAGCTGCTGGCCGACTGGCAGACGGCGCGGGCGGCCGGCTGGGCCACCCCCAGCGCCGCGCTCGCCGGCCTGCGGTTGGAGCGGCGCCTGCGCATCCAGATCGGACCAGCCTGCTGGCCGGAGCCCCATGCCCTGGGGCGTCCCTGGCCCGTGGAGCAATGGCTGGCGGTCCTGCCGGAGCAGCCTCAGGAGCTGGCGGCCCTGGGCCTGGAGCTGGTGGCCCTGCTGAAGCTGCTGCCCTGGTCGGAGCAGCCGGGCTATCTGCGGCAGCTGGTGGAGCGGATCCTGGTCGGCATCGACCAGGCTGAAGCCCCGACCGAACCAGTCTCTGATCCCAGGCCGTGGCTGCGGCTGCTGGAAACCGTGCTGGGCGGCCTCAACAGCCGCAACCTGGCGCTCCTGGACCTGGCGGACCAGCTGCGCCAGGCTGGTCTAGCTCGGGCTCTGGCCTTACCGGATCCGGCGGATCGGGCTCTGGTGCTGATGCGGCTGCTTCAGCCCTCCTGCCTTGCGCCAGACCTGCCCTGGCTGGCTGGCCTGGCGGCCGCCCTGGAGCAAGTGGTGGAGCAGCTGGATGGAGCAGATGGGGCAGGGCGCGAGCTGCTGCGGGAGCGGCTGCAGCAGGTGATCCTCAGTGGAGCCGGCAACCTGGTGCTGCTGCGCCACCTGTTGCCGGCTCTGGCACCGGGCTGCTGCTTCCGCCTGCCACGGTTGCTGCGGGCCGATGGCTGCACGGTGCTGCTCAAGGGGCTGATGCTGCTGGAGCCCGATGATCTGGCGGCTCTGCCACCGCCCCGGCGGGAGGCATTGTTGGGGTTGTTCGAGCGTGCCCTGCCCAAGCTGTGGTGGGAGCGCGAGCATTTGCAGCGGCTGCTGCGCGATCTGCGCCGCTTCCCGCGGCAAGGCCGGTGGCTTGCCAATGGCGGGGCTCAACTCCTGCCGGCCCTGCTCAAGCTCTACGGCCAGCGCACGGCCCCCCCGCGGGAGACCAGCGAACCGGAGCTGGCACTGCTGCGCCTGCAGCTGCAGCTGTTGTTGCGGCTGGCCCAGGCCCCCGACCAGCGCCGCCAGCTTCTGCGGCTGGCGGAGGAGGCGGGCAAGCCCGCCCTGCTGCGACTCCTGGATGGCGACGATGAGCAGATCCTCCAATTAGCTGCTGCTGCAGCGCTGCCCCAGCGCTGCAGTGCGTTGGCCCGGCTGGCGGCCGAGCGCCAGGGGGTGCCGGCCCTGCTGCCGCCCTGGCGCTCGGGCTGGACCGTGGAGCAGGCCTTTGCTGCTTGCCTGTTGCATTGGCGCCAGCAGTTTCCTGCCTCTGCTGGAGCTGGTGAGGAATGGCCCGAGGCGCCGATCACCGTGCTGATCACCACCCATGCGCCGCAGTGGCCGCTGTTGCGGCAGGCGCTGGAATCGCTGGCCCTGCAAACCCTGCGCCCCCAGGAGGTGCTGCTGATCGACGACGGCTCACCGGCGCCGCAGGCGGCAGCCCTGGCCGAAGCTCTGGAGCAGCTGCAGCTGGATCTGCCGTTGCGGTTGCTGCGCCTGCCCCACAACCAGGGGCAGTACGCCTGCCGCAACCTGGGCCTGGAGCAGATGGCGGGCTCGGTGCTGGCCATTCACGACGACGACGACATCTCCCACCCCCTGCGCCTGGAGCAGCAGTGGCAGGCCCTGCAGCGGCCTGCCTGCGTCGCGGTGTATGCCCGCCATCTGCGCTTGGATCAGGCGAGCGGTGCTCCCCAGGTGGACGGCGAGGGAGACCAGTTTTTTGGTGATGGCATCACCACCTTGATGCTGCCTCGGGCTGTGGCGCTGGAGCTGGGCGGCTTCTATCCGGTGCGCTCGCGCGGGGACGTTGAGTTTCGAACGCGGCTGGAGCGCCGTTACGGCGCCGGCGCGGTGCAGCGGCTGGCGGCGCCTATGTATCTGATGCGCAGCGACAGCGGCACGGTGTCGTCGAGCTTCGAATATGGATGCAGCCTGAGCCTGCCGACCTGGCGGCGGCTGGTGCGCCAGGGGCTGTTGCCATGAGCCAGGCCATGGCGCCGGTGCTGATCGGTCTCACCTCGATCCGTGGACGGGAGGGGGCGCTCAAACGCACCCTGGATGCACTGCTGGCCCAACAGCTGCCGCTCGACGGTCGGCCGGTGGAGTTGCACCTGTTTTTGTCACGGGAGCCCTATCTGCTCGATCGGGGCTTTGAACGGCTACCGGGTTTTCTGCGGCGGCGGATCTGGCGCTCGCGGATGGGCCGGGGGCTGCGGTTGCAGTTGCACTGGACCGCCAACATCGGCCCCTACCGCAAGCTGTTGCCGCTGCTGGAACGGCTCACGCCCGAGCAGCAGGCGGCCGATCCCCTGCTGATCACCGCCGACGATGACACCCTCTATCCGCGCACCTGGTTGCGCCAGCTGGTGGCGGCCCAGGAGCGCTTCGGCTGCGTGGTGGCATTCCGTGGGCGGCGCATGGTGATCGGCGAGCAGGGCTTGCTGCCCTACAGGCAGTGGCTTGCTCACCATCCCAGCCTGTTGGAGCCCAGCCTGTTCACAGTGCCCACAGGCAAGGATGGCATCTGCTATCGGCTCAGCCAGCTCGACCATCGGGTGCTGGATCATCGCAAGGCCCTGGAGATCGCCGGCCATGCCGATGATCTGTGGTTCAAGGTTCACACCCTGCTCACCAATACCCCAGCGGTGTTGCTGCATCAGAGCCTCTCCCAGCAATTCCCTGAGCTGACGCGGCAGGGGCGGCCGGTGCGGGAAGACCGGGGAGGAAAGTATCTGAACCCAGGACTATATCTTTCAATCAATAAGAGGGGCGGAAATGACTCAGTTTGGCGTCAGTGTCTCCAATATATCAAGGCTATAAATTTTTTGGTGCTCTGAATGCGCCAGGGTTGCATACGTCACGGAGTAGGTAATGAAGTAAAATTTAGTTTGCTAGGCCTATCCGGGCAGAAACAGATTCAACCGGCCTACTGCCATTATTCACGCTTGGGGCGTAAAATGTATGATCATGTCTTTCAATGTGATATGGGGTAAAGAGATGGACAGGATTAGGACAGCAATCTAAGTTTAACCCTTGAACAAAATCTGGCACAGAGCTCAACAAGTCACATTCGGCCACAAGATCTGTGTCATTCAAATTCGATATCGAGATGAAAGCCGGAATAAATTCATCGTCACCTGCAGTTGGGTCCTTGAACTCGCTGTCTTCGCAAATAAAATCTGAATAGAGCAGGTAAGGCTCAGTATCGATCAGAAGCCTGATGTGCGGCAGCTGTTTATTGTAGTCTCTATTCACGCCTGAGAAGTTATTCTTGTAGCTCAAAAGAACGAGTGGAATACCCCTTTCCCAATAAGAGTATTTGAGAGACTCGCACAAAATCGCAATTCGAGCAGACAGGCTGTTGTTCGATGACTGGATTCGCTCGATGATATATCGTGTTCTTTTGGGCCTAGGCGGGAGCTTGGTAAAGGCCAGTTGCACATATTTGGCGAAACACTCTGGACTCATCCAGAGAAACTCTTCAATAAAGAATTGGTAGCGATTCAAGAAGCTAGACTCGCTTGAAGCATTCCGATCAGGTTGATTCGATTCAGTTTTTGAGTCAAGTAGCTCTGATAGAAGTCCATGAACCCAAGTGATCCTCTTAACGGGCTTTTGGGATGGGGCTGAACAAGCAGCGAAATAGCGATCGATATTCTGCTGGTAAGAAGGCAATAAAAGGCTCAGGAAATGCTTGGCGACATTGGGCTGCAGAGTTAAAGTGGTTATAACTGTGGCTTCAAGTGGAGCATCCTGTGGTAGCTGAATATTAATTTTGTTATTCAGCCAAAGATTGAATCGCTGCTGCTCAAGAGCTAGTTCTTCTGAGTGAGCCTCGGGGGAAAGAACTTGATCGAGAAGAGAAAGTTTTTCGTCTGGCTCCAGTATATTGATGCCTCTAGCAATTGTTTTAATCGACTTAGGTTCTATCGAGTCAAGATTGAGAATATGACTGTGGGGACTTGAGTGATCCTCGGAAAGCTTTCTGACAGTGTTGATGGTTTCCCTAACTTGGCTGTAGCATGCGAAATGCCTGGCGAAAGCACTTTGTGCAGGATCGTGGGACTGATGAAAATAAGGTTTAACGTCACCCTCAACCCGTCGGATAACACCAGGAAGTTCTGCGAGGCGGACGGCAGCTTCACTTCGTATTTGATGAAACTCTGGCTTTGAGTGATTACTAATACATGAGAATAATCTGGGAAGCTCGTCGCAAGAGAATAAGGATCTGCTAGGAGACCAAAAAGACTGGCCAGTCTGGAAAAAGTGACCAGGAATACTTTGAGAGTGAAAATCTTTGTCTAGCTGTTTAAGAAGATGTGAATACACATGTCCGATGGTGTTCTTTGTGCTAAAGGTGCGACACAAGTTGGTCATGTGGTTGTAAAATTCCGTGTCGTCTCTTAAAGCTTTGAGTACTTCAGGAATTTGTTGTTCAGTTGCTTGTACCGAAGCTTGCTGTAGATCTCCAAATTGTGTAGCGCGGCTGGTTACGAGCGGTTTTCCCGTATTGAGCATGAGTCGCGCTGAGCCACTCGTGGCGTAATGGCTGATATCGTCTTGTAGGGAGACGCATACATCTGCACGACTGAGAAGAGTGATTAGTTCGGGCTCATTTAGGAATTCGGTTGTTAACGACAAATCAACCCCCTTGCCCTCTGCATAATTGGCAAGGTTATATGCAGATTCTTGGTTATTCGTAGAAAAATTAGCCAACACCTTGGCGCCGCATTCCGATGCAACGTCAATCAATGCATGAACTCGCTTGTTAGGAGATAAAAGCCCAAAGGTGCTAATTGTAAAGCTAGTCTTTCGTTTGCCGGGAGCCCTTGGCTTTTCAAAGCCACCTTGGCTGAGCTGGGGGATGCCATGCTCAAGATAGTGAATGTTGTATAGCGAGGAACCTAGAGAATTAAGGTGAAAAACTTTAATTCCGGAACTTAATATATCCATATTCGTGAGAGCCGCTACGTGGTCTGACGGGTGAAAAGTATGCATAATCAAACATGAGGTATAGTTCTTGCAATCTTGCCTTAGTTGGTTGTCAAGGCGTATCAATTCTGCGGTAGTTGGTGCCTTGAAATTGGGAGTGTTGTTATTGTAAATTCCGTACTCATGCTGGATGATGAGGGTTGTGGAATTGATGTCTTTGGCTGCAAGTGCCTCATCTATGCTGGCGACTACGCATGAACGGAAGCCCATGGAGCCAAGGCTCCCTCGAACATATTCAGAGTAGCGGGCTATACCACAAGGCCATCCCTTGGAGGGACAAAATATAATAACAGATTTTTGATTATTGTAGGTTTCCATTCTAAATCGCTAGACTATGCAATCCTAGCATGGCTGTGCCGGCCGCTTTCATGTTCGCTGCGTGTTCTGACAAGGCTGAAAGCCCATGAAACGTCAGCTCGTTCGATCATGGCCACTCTGTGAACGGTTTCCTCAGCATCAAGTGTTCAGCAGCATCCTAGGTCAGTTTTCATCGCTAACCAAACTGAATTCTACACCGGGGATATGGACTGATCTTGTTGGAGCTTCAAACCAGGAGCTCTGCCTGAGCTACCAAGGACCAGCAGCTGGTTCTGAAGCGAGCAAAACGAGCAACAATGCCTTAATACCCTTGAGAAGGTTTATTTGACAAGCGAGAGGACAACTGCATGCATCTAACGATGATCTACCAGTATACATCATTCCACCTAAATCAGTTTCGATCAAAGAATCATAGATTTCTGCATCTTAAACGTTTATGACAGCCCGATATAAACGTGAATATCATTTCTGATTCCTTAAGATTGGTGTCTTCATGGGAGTAGATTTTGACAGCCGCTTCACCTTGACGAACAATTAATCTGTTCACATCAACCTATCAGCTCTAGTTGAGACCCTGAGGGATTTGTATACGGCTATAAAATCAGCAATCTCGTAGTAGCGATTCCCTTTTAAAACCTGTCAGTACATCAGTACACCGCTTGAGACTTGCATGCCAAGACTGATGCTAAGACCCGAAAGAAGTAAAGAATAAATCCTAAAGCATGCTAGACCGACATTAGTGATTAGAAAGATGTCACTGGTATCCCTAAGCCATTGCTGGCATTGGTAAAATAATTGAGAAATCGCGACATTTCATCCCTTGAAATGTCCTGTAATTTGTGCTTGGAGACTGCCAGCTCCTTTGGTGACAGAGGTAGTGTATCACCATTTAGATATTCAGAAGAAAGAATTGCATTGTCTGCCGAGTAAAAATAAATTAGTTCTTGCTGTTCGTCTAGTGGCAGATAACAAGGCGCGCTGCCTATCCAATCTTGACAACCAACTTTATGCATCATCGCGCATGCATCCCTGAATATTCCAGCAGCTTGTCTCCAATGAATGCTATCCTTATATAGGTCGGCAAAAATCTTGGATACCTCCACAGATTTCCACGCTAAGGAGTCATTCAGCTGTTCTCTAAAAGGCGGATACAGATTGGCATCAACTCCACATTGAAGGCAAAAGTCTTTTATAATATCCTGACTTGGAAAGCGAAAGCGATCATAGATTCGCACATTAAGTGATTTTTCACCGAGTAGATCTCTGTAAGGAGCTAGAGATCGCGAATAGAATATAGCGTGATGCGCAATATCGCCACCAATATAATCGGTAGTTCCCCACCTAGCTCCGATAGAGCGTACCGCTAGCTCCTTACACTGTTGTGCATATAGAGACACCCAAAGATCGCGCTGGTGCCTTAGATATACAACAATGTTGATCTCGCTGAATATTTCTTGAAGTCGATTAATCATATGATTTACATGAAAAGCATCTAAGGGCCAAAAATGCTCTGAACTGAGAATGATGGTGTGTAGATTATGTCGATCAATATCGTGTTGCAGCTTAGACATGCAGTCGTCCACTCCCTTTACATCATCCTTTTTAACTGACTGAACTAGGAATGTGTGATTTTGACGATCGCCCTTGAACAAAGGATAGCCTACACCATTAGCGTAGAGAGCATCTCTATTTGTACGCATAAATGCCTGTATAGCTGTACTCCCGGTTTTATATGTCCCAATGTGAAAAACGAGTCGTGCGGAGGGCATTTTATAGGCTATTCAGATCAACTATGGTATCACGCTGAGAGAAGGAAATGTCAAGTCAATGCATCTATTGGTGACCATGCTCTTTGTGCGAGGATTGGCAAGTTAGAACATCTAGGTTCATTCTTTGTTACGGCACGGATTGATTCTGTAAGCTATTTCGACCGATATGCAAAAGACTACAGACCACTTTTCTTCATTGGTAGGAGTGGATCCATAAGTAGGGCTTCCTGAATAAGGCGAGATCCACCGCAGCGCAATGGATTCTAGATCTTTTTGACGCTAAAATGTATGTGAACGGGCCGATTTGAGCCCAAAGCGGCCCGGAGTTTTCCACATGTATCGGCGTGAGCATCGTCATCAGCTCTTGTTCGAAGACTTCTTCCTGCCGTTTGGCGGAAAACTCTCTGGTGATAATCGCTGGATCAAGCTGGCTGATCTCATTCCGTGGGATGAGCTGGAGGACGACTACGCGGCGCAGTTCTGCAAGGGCTTTGGAACACCGGCAAAGCCCTTTCGCATGGCACTGGGTGCCTTGATCATCAAAGCCCGTCTCGGGCTCACGGATGAAGAACTGGTCGAGCAGATCAAGGAAAACCCATACCTTCAGTTCTTCATTGGCCTGGAAGCATTTCAGTACTCAGCACCCTTTGATCCATCGATGATGGTGTATTTCCGCAGGCGCCTACCGGAAGCTGCTGTGAATGACTGCAACGAACGGATTGTGCGCCACGGCCTTAAAGTGATTTGCTCATCCATTGACCATGATCCCGGCGACGACGACGGCAGTGGAGGCGGATCGACCAGCACAGCCGACCAGCCGCAACCGTCACCCCAGAAGCAGACAAACCAGGGTTTACTCTTGATCGATGCCACCTGTGCGCCGGTGGACATCCGCCATCCCACCGATCTATCCCTGCTCAATGAAGCCAGGGAAGTGACTGAGATCTTGATTGACGCGATGCATCCTGAGGTCAGGGAACGCTTTGGCCACAAGCCCCGTACACACCGAAAAAAGGCGAGACAGCAGGTTCTTGCTGTGGCCAAGAAGAAGAGGCCTCAGATCAGCAAGATCCGCAAAGCGATCAAGCAGCAGCTCGGCCATGTGAAGCGAAACCTATCAAGCA
>JBIIIC010000017.1:0-57862 GCA_044235095.1 Prochlorococcaceae cyanobacterium
GGCGTCAATTACCCGCCAACCGCCTCCGGTCAACACCGCGGCCCACCCCCCTGCCATGGCAGGGGGGTGGGGGCCCTACCCGCCTACGTAATTGACGCGACCCGCCTACGTAGTTGACACCGGGCACTCGAGTAAGTAACGCCGCACCAGTTGCTGCCAGGCCAGGCGTGAATCGCGGATCAGATCTTCCGTACACACCTCCCGCAGTACCTCTTCCAGCAGCTCTCGAGCCAGACGGTGATCGCAGCCGTGCTGCACCGGAATGCGCACCTCGTCCCAGAGAAAGGGAAAGTCACCGGAGTAGTTGAACACCGGCTGCTTGAACACGAAGCTATTGGCGATCCGCACCACCCGGCCGGTATAGAGATCCGAAGCCACCCATTCCCCCAGTTCCATCAGGGTGGTGCGCAGAATGCCGATGTCGATCACATCGCCGCGGATGCCGCCCAGCTGCACCCGCTCACCGGGGGCGTAGAAGTTTCCGAAGGAAATGGCGATCCAACCGGCGATGCTGCCGATCACCTCTTGGAGGGCAAAGGCGATACCGGCGCTCGCCACCCCGATGGCAACGGTGATTCCCCCGAGTCGATAGCGGAACACCACTGTGATGAGCAAAGCCAGCGCAATCCATCCACCCAGGGTGACTAGTTTGCGGGCGTAGTAGCGGCTGTCAGGGTCATTGAGGCGACGGATCAGCGTGGCCTGCATCAGCTTGACCAGCAGCATGATCGCCGCGGCACCTACCAGTGCCGCCAGCATTTTGCTCACCAGCGGCACTTGCCACCAGCTGCTGCCGGAGACGATCAGGATTGGCAAGATGTTCACCCGCTGAGCTCTCCACCTCCACGGTGATCGCTTGTCCTCCAGTGCATTGGCCAGCCAGGATGCCCTTGGCAATCGAGGGGTCTAGTCCCCGCTGGAAGGCGCTTGAGGCTACGAACTCTTCTCAACAATGGCAACCGAGATAGAACCAGGATGCATCGTGCTGGCGTGGGTATAACCCGCTTCAGCCGATGTTCTGTAGTCATTAGAAGGTTCGCCTTCCCAGAGGCAATCTGCACGACCACATTTCGGCTTCCATACTGGATGAAGTACCGTGAGTTGCTTTTCTAGCTCCAGAGCTGCCAGCCTTGCAGAGAATTGAGTCAGCGTCGCCGCCAAAAAGCCCGCATCAATAACAGGCGTTTCGACGTTGTCAGTTGGATCCATTGGTGGGCGCACCGTATCAAAGTCATTATTGCCCAGACTTGTGATGAAGCGTGCTGCGGTTATGATGCAAATTCGATTCACTTAGTTACGCCGCCAGGCCAAATGGTGGTCACGTCTCTTCCAAGGAGCGCTAGCTAGGTGGATAACATTATGAATAAGCGATTGACCTTTCGGATAGTTATATCTATCTTCAGGAACTAGCACGCTCCAGTCTCCATCAATTGTCAATAAACACCGAATGTGCTGTACGCACGACCCGTGGATCGGGCTCACCGACGATGTCATGGTCCTTGTGCTCGTAATCCAGTGCATGGAGGACGCTGCGGATGGCGCCGAGACGGGCTCGCCTCTTCTCGTTGGAGTTGATGATTATCCATGGCGCCACGAGTGTGTCGGTGGCAAGCAGCATCTCGTTACGGGCTTCGGTGTACTCGTCGTACTTCGCCATACTTATCTCATCGACGGGCGACATCTTCCACTGCTTGAGCGGATCCTGACACCGGTCGTCGAAGCGCAGCTTCTGCCGGCCCTGGGAAACGGTGAACCACATCTTGAAGAGCGAGATCCCACTGCTGACCAGTGACTGCTCGAAGGCGGGAACCTGGCGGACGAACAGGGCGTGCTCCTGTGGTGTGCAGAAGCCCATCACCTTCTCCACTCCAGCCCGGTTGTACCACGACCTGTCGAACATCGTGATTTCTCCGGCCGATGGCAGGTGCGGGACGTAGCGCTGGAAGTACCACTGGGTCACTTCAGCATCGTTGGGTTTCGACAGGGCGACATGGTCACTGCCGCGAGGGTTGAGGTGTTCACGGAAGCGCTTGATCGCTCCACCCTTGCCCGCCGCATCGCGACCTTCGAACAGGAGCACCACTCGTTGTCCAGCAGCCTTGATATGACGCTGTGCCTTGAGCAGTTCGATCTGGAGCAATTCGAGGTCTCGCTTGTAGTCCTTCTTGTCAATCAGTGCGTCATAGGGAAGATGGTTCTGCATCTCCACGATCGTCTCGACTGGCGAAGGGGGTTGCTTCTTACTCATGGGTCTTGTGATCGAACAATGGCTCCCAAACCAGCGAGATCCGCTTCCGTGATCACCGGAAGCCTTTCTTGCACACGGCTTACGCGAGCATCTATTACTCCACTAATCATAGATCAACATTTTATTGCACAGAGGCAGGGATTTTTTGAGGCGACCTAGCACGTGCCAAAAAAGCAACGCCACCAAGCCGCATTGAACAATGCAGACAAAGCTGCGCCATATTTACAGCACATCACCAGCGGCTGCGTCACTAACTACGACTCGGGCTCTATTCTTACTGAGTCCTAAAACAACCATTTCGAGCCAAGTCAAGATTTCGTTCATGTCTATGTCATGTTAACCATTCACTTTAAGAACTCTTTATTTCAAGACAGCAAGAAAGTTTTTTGGTGTCACTTGATTCACGACCCAATCCCTCATTTTGATATGCATACGTGAACATGCCAGACGCTTCAATGTCACCATTGATCTGAGCCCACGCACCCGGTGATCTGCTCCCATGGAGCCCAAGGAAGGCTCCACACTATCAAGTTGTGAGGAGATCAGATGTCTCAGAGTATCCGCCAGATTTGTGGTGCCTTATGCACCACTTGAGCAGACGATGATGCCGTCATCGCAGCTTGGATCTCGGCATAAGTGACCTAGACCAACTTGGTTCGTGCTCCCTTGTCAGTTAGCGCCTCTTACGCAGCAGAGAGAAAACAGCATGTTCACCCTTGACAAAGATTACAGGCAGGGACTCCTTGTAAAATGTGATCCCCCTTGTCTATCGCTTTACCAGCCAACGCATCGGCATCATCCGGGCAATCAGCAGGATCCCATTCGGTTCCGGAACCTTGTCAAAGCGCTTGAAGATTCGCTTCTGCAGCAATGGCCGGAGAACGCGGTCCAGCCTTTGCTGGAACCGTTCCGGGCTTTAGCGGATGACGGCGAATTCTGGAACAGCACCCACGACGGCCTGGCCGTGCTGGCTGCCAAGGATATGTTCCGGGTTTACAGGCTGCAGGGTCCAGTCGCCGAATTGGCGGTGGTGGCGAACAGCTTCCACCTCAAGCCCTTGATGCGCATCCTTCAGACAGCTGACCGATACCAAGTGCTCGGCTTGAACCGCCATGAAATAAAGCTCTTTGAGGGTAACAGAGACGTCATGGACGAGATCGGGCTGGACCAAGGTGTCCCGCGGACGATCACAGAAGCGCTTGGAGAAGAGTTGACCGAGCCACACCAGACCGTTGCCTCCTACGGCGGGGTCGGTCAAGGGCACTCGCCCATGCATCACGGCCACGGCGGGGGAGAGTCAGAGGTGGATAGCGACGCGAAACGCTTCTTCCGCGCCGTCGACCGCGCAGTTCTGGAGCACTACTCCCAGCCATCGGGGTTGCCGCTGATCCTTGCGGCTTTGCCGGAGCATCACCACATGTTTCACGAGGTCAGCCACAACCCTTTTCTGCTACCCCAAAGCCTTGATATCCACCCGGATGCCCTGTCATCCATCGACGAACTCCGCCAGCGCGCCTGGCAGCTGATCGAGCCTCGCTATCTGGCGCGCCTCGCTGCCCTGGCGGAGGAGTTCGGAACCGCCAGGTCGAAGGGGCTCGGTGACGACGACCTTGCTCAGGTCGCCAAGGCGGTGGTGACCGGGCGGGTCGCCACACTTCTGATCGAAGCTCGCCGAGAAATTCCCGGCAGGATCGATACCTCCAACGGTGACATTGAATTGGACAACTTGGGACATCCGGAGGTTCATGACGTGCTCGATGACCTCGGGGCATTCGCCATGAAGAAGCGCACAGAAGTTATCGTCGTTCCTGCCGAACTGATGCCGACAAAGACAGAAGTTGCTGCGATTTACCGCTACTGAATTTCAGCTTTAACTACCACTCGGGCCGGGACTATGCAGATCCAGATCAACACCGATGGCAACATCGAGGGTCATGAGGAGCTAGCGGAACAGGTGGAAGCGGTTGTGAGGGATGCCTTGCAGCGTTTCACCAAAAAGATCACACGGGTGGAGGTCCATCTCAGCGACGAAAACAGCGACAAGAAGTTTGGGGTCGAGGACAAGCGCTGCTTACTGGAAGCCCGTCCCGCTGGCCACCAGCCGATCGCGGTAAGCCATGAGGCTGCGACGACTGAGCTGGCCGTTGAAGGAGCTCTCGAGAGATTGACTCATTTGCTTGACGGCACGCTCGGGCGGATGGGCAAGCACTAAACAGAATTCTTTCGCGCATCGCACGAAAAAGTGGACATCATGGGCACCCTCGTGTCTTACTCCACTTCCAGCACTCCTCGCACCATGTTCATGCCGCAGTGGAAGGAATAGACGCCGGCTTTTGTGGGGGGCAACTCCAGGCTGGCGGTTGCCTCAAGGGGCAGATCGAGGCTTTTGTGGAAATCGGGGAAGATCACCTGGGCCAAGCAGCTGCTCGGATCGACCCGATGAAAGGCGAGCCGCATCGGCTGGCCAGCTTTCATTTTGATTCTTGAGGGTGCATAGCCGCCATCCACGATGATGGTGATCTCCTGCAAGCCTGCCTCGCTCTCGCGGGCCGCCACGCCACCGCCATGGCGATCCAGGAACCACCAGAGCTGCCAGGCGATGAGAAGCAAGCCAACCATGGCCACCAGCCCTTTGAGGGCCACGGGTTGATCGATGGTGCGCCAGAGGGGCGTTGCGGCAGCAAGGAGCAGCATCAGTTAGTTGCAAGAGGTAGGCGCGCCGGGCGGAAGTTCTGCAGCCTCAGGGCATTGCTAACCACCGACACGGAGCTGAAGGCCATGGCGGCGCCGGCGATCATCGGGCTCAGCAACCAGCCGGTGAAGGGGAACAGCAGGCCGGCGGCGATCGGGATGCCGGCCACGTTGTAGGCGAAGGCGAAGAACAGGTTCTGGCGGATGTTGGCCATGGCGGCGCGGCTGAGCTCGATCGCCGCAGGCACCCCGGCCAGGTTTCCGGAGATCAGGGTGATGTCGCTGGCGGCGATCGCCACATCGGTGCCGGTGCCCATGGCGATGCCCACATCGGCCTGGGCCAGGGCGGGGGCGTCGTTGATGCCGTCGCCCACCATCGCCACCGGGCCTTCACCCCGGTCCTGCAGCTTGCGAATCACCGCGGACTTGTCGGCGGGGCGCACTTCGGCGATCACCCGCTCGATCCCCACCTGGTCGGCCACTACTTCGGCGGTGCGGCGGGCATCGCCGCTGAGCATCACCACCTGCAAACCCAGACGCCCCAGGGCGGCCACGGCGGCCGCTGAACCCGCTTTGAGGGGATCGGCCACGCCGAAGCAGGCCTCGATCCGCCCGTCCACAACCACGGCTGCCACGCTGCAAGCGGCGGCCTCAAGACGCTCCAGCAAGGGCTTTAGGGCGGCGGTGTCGATGCCGAGCTCCTCGAACCAGCGGGGGGTCCCGACCCGCACCTGCTGGCCGGCTATCGATCCCTGCACGCCCCGGCCCGCCACCGCCTCAAAGCCCTCCACCGCAGGCAGTTCACTGTCTTTCAACTGGCTGCGGGCATAGGTCGTGATCGCTTCGGCCAGGGGATGCTCCGAGCGAGATTCCAGCGCTGCCGTGAGCGCCAGCAGGGTGTCGGCCGCCAGCACGCCACCGGCCAGCCGCTCGAAATCGGTCACCTCCGGCTGGCCTCGGGTAAGGGTGCCGGTCTTGTCGAGCACGATGGTGCGCAGCTTGCCGGCCGTTTCCAAGGCCTCGGCGCTGCGGAAGATCAGGCCGTTCTCCGCCCCCTTGCCGGAGGCCACCATGATCGATGTGGGGGTGGCCAGGCCCAGGGCACAAGGGCAGGCGATCACCAGCACGCTCACCAGAAACAGCATCGCCAGCACGGGATTGCCGCTGATCAGGAACCAGACCACGAAGGCGGCAATAGCAAGGGCGATCACCACAGGCACGAACCAGCCGACCACCTGATCAGCCAGGCGCTGCACCTGGGTGCGGGAGCTCTGGGCCTGGCGCACCAGCTCCACGATCTGGGCCAGCACCGTGTTGGCCCCCACCCGACTGACGCGGAAGGTGAAACTGCCGCTGCGGTTCATCGAGGCGCCGATCACGGCATCGCCTGCAGCTTTGGCCACGGGGGTGGGTTCACCGGTGAGCATCGACTCCTCCACCCAGGAACTGCCTTCGCACACCTCCCCGTCCACCGGGATTTTTTCGCCGGGACGAACCTGCACCAGGTCGCCGACCACCAGCATCGACACCGGAACTTCAACCGGTTGTCCATCCCGCAGCACCCGGGCGGTGGCGGGCTGCAGCTGCAGCAGCCGCCGGATCGCTTCTGAGGTCTGACCGCGGGCCCTGGCCTCCAGCAGCCGGCCCAGCAGCACCAGGGTCAGGATTACCGCCACGGTTTCGTAGTACACATCCGCCGGCAGGCCTTCAGCGATCAGCACCTGGGGGAACAAGGTGGTGAACAGCGAGGTGAGGTAAGCGATGCCGGTGCCGGCCGCCACCAGGGTGTTCATGTCGGCGAAGTGCTGCCGAAAAGCCGAGACGGCGCCGGTGAAGAAGTCACGCCCCCACCAGAACAGCACCGGTGTGGTCAGGATCAGCTGGGTCCAGGGGCTTGTGAACCAGAGCGGCAGGAACGGAAGGCTGTGAAGCCCCAGCATGTGGGGCAGGCTGGAGCCCATCACCAGGACGGTGAGGACGGCAGCAACGCTGACCTTGCGGCGCAGCAGGGTGCGCTCCCGGGCCAGCTCCCGCTCCATGCTGTCCGCTGATACGGCTGAGCCCTCGGCTGGTCCCTCGGCAGGGCAGCAGGGTGGGCCGGGGGAGGGGGCGCTCATTGGGTGCGTGACATCTGAGGCCTGGCGTTGGCGCGGAGCTATCTCTTCAAGTTAGTGATATTCAGTTCGATAACGAAGAGGTCAACCATCAACGTGAGAATTCCGATGCTCGCCAAGTCGGTCAAGGCATTGGGCTGCAGGTTAATCATCTCGAAATTGTCCGTGTGGATTTCGAGCATTTAGAGGGCAGCGATGTAATTTGCCAGCATCAATCCATCGATAGAGCTGGAAAGTGCTGTGACAATGATGAGGATCGCTGCGATCAGCATCAATGCTCGATAACTGCGCCATGACTGGCGGAAGTCGCGTAAACATTTGGCTGAATTGTCAAATCACTTGCTGGCCCATGGCCAGCTTGGAGATGGATGGAATGCGAGCGGTCTCGAAACGATGGCCAACAACGATCCACGCCGAAAAAGCTTCGGACGGCCAGCCCTTCTGCTGCTGGCCACGGGAGGCATCATCACGGTCTCCCTTTGGGCTGGCGGCCGGTGCCTATCCCAGGGTTGGAGCGGTGGCGGCATGCCTGGGCATGGAGGAGGTGTGGGTGGCCCGGGCCAGATGGGGATGGGCTATTCAGATCAGCACTTCATCGTGATGATGATCCCTCACCACGACGGGGCGATCGCCATGGCCGTCCTCGCCCTTACCCGCGCCAAGCGGCCCGAGATCAAGGCCCTGGCGATGAGCATCAAGGCCAGCCAGACGCGCGAGAACGTCCAGATGCGCGACTGGTATCGGAAGTGGTACGGCCAGGATGTACCGAACTGGGGACTGGGAACAGGCTGGGGCTGGCAGAACGGCATGGGGATGGGTGGGGGCACCATGGGCGGGAGGACGAACCTTTCTGCCCTGAGCGCAGCCTCGGACTTCGACCGTGCCTTCATCGAGCAGATGATTCCCCACCACCAGATGGGCGTGATGATGGCCTCGATGGCCCAGACCAATTCCCAGCACCCGGAGCTTCGTCAATTGCAGCAGGCCATGGTGCGGGTGCAGAGCGATGAAATCCAGCAGATGACCCAGTGGTATCGCAGCTGGTACGGCACACCCTGACGCCACCCATTGATCCGTTTCATATGCGACACCGAAATCCTTCGAGGAGGCCAGTGCTGCCATCGAGGAGGCAGTGGTGGACCAGGACTTCGGCGTATTGGCCGTGCACGATCTGGGCAACACCCTGCGCAGCAAAGGCCTGCCTTTCTCGGAGCAGTGCCGCATCTTCGAGGTGTGCAACCCCAAGCAGGCCAGACCCGCCTCGGCATGATCCGCCCCGAGGTGATGCTCGCGGGCCTTTCGGCTGATCCCTCTCTGCAAGAGGTGCCCCGAGCGGTGGAGGCCTCGACCACCGCAATCATCAAGGCCGCAGCGACCTAGCTCTGAAGTGCAATATCAGTCCTAGCCGCCAAGGCTGATTCCACCTGATGGGTGATCGAGTATCTGCGCGGACAGGTCGGCTAGAGACTCTTATGCACCCTGGACCGATTCTTGGGGACCGCGTCGAGATCGCCCCAGTCGCGGGCGGCATGGCGATCGAGAAGGTCAACGATCACGGCTTCCGGGACCGCTGCGGCGATGGCTGCGGTAGTGACGAGCCGGCCGAGGGAATGGCGCATCGAGGGGGAGACGTGCGAATACAAGGGGCCATGGCCATGCCCCCCGACGAGGGTTGAAGTCTGATCCGATCCGCTGGCCTGGAGCGCAGCTCCAGCGGCCACGCTCGAGATGCCGTCGCCGGTGTGCTGCACCAGGAAGGCCTCGATCCAGTCGTGGTGGCACTTCTGGTTGATCCGAGCGGCGATGGAGGGTGCATCAGCCGGCACCTGAAAGCGCTTGCGGAAGGCCTTGCTGAAGCCCTCCAGCACAGGTGCGGGCAGGCCACGGATGGTGGCGTGCAGCAGGCGGATGGTGGCCGGATCGAGAGGGGTCAGGCTGGGATCCGGTTGCGGCCTGGCTGTTGCAACAGCTGGAGCAGCTTGAGCCGTTGCAGCTGCGGGTGGCTCAGTTTTCGATGTCGCCTCCCTCTGGCCCTCCTGCGTGGATGGGGCTCGGTGCAGAGCTGGAGCTGACGTCGTGGGCACCACCCTCAGTGGCGTGGACCTGGGCCGGCTGGCCTGGCCGCTACTGGAGCTATCTCCCCCACCAGGGGCCCCACCTGTGACCTCGCGCTGCTGTTTGTCATAGAGCGCCAAACCGAAGGGATTGCCAAAGGTCATCAGCGCCCGCTTCATGGCGTCGGTTTCGGCCTCTTTGAGGGCGGATTCATGGGCCTGGCCCAGGTCGGTGTCGATGCCGTGGCCGGAGCCGCAGCCTTCGCGGATCAACGGGCTACCTGTGGCCTCACCGACGGTGATGCGCACGCGGGCGGTGTAGGTGACCCCCCAGCCGGGGCGCTGGTCCCGGCTCGTGCCTCTGGCACCGATGGTGCGCTCGCTCTGATTGACACAGCGGAGAGCAACGGTTTCGCGTTGCCAGCCGTCAAAGCCAAAGATGCGGTTGGCTTCCGCAATCACCTGCCATTGATGATTCCGGGACCCCACCAGCACGGGTCTGACCCATCACCTGCCTGACCCGATCCGTTCTGGAGCGGTGTCTTTCGCGCTGACCTGTCGGTCTGTGCTGTGGGGCAACCATCCGGGGAGTTTCGTGACCTCATAGGAGTCCGACGTTCCCGTCCGATCAATGGCCTGTCAGTCTGCCCGGTTGGTTACACCCCCGTCCTGTCCCAAGAAGCCATGAGCGCAGCGCCGGCACCTGCCCCCGAGACCAGTACTGGCCCCGACGTCGTGATCGGCGTCGATACCCACAAGCTCATTCACATGGCAGTGGCCCTCAGCGCCAATGGCGGCTGGCTGGGCAGCCTCAAGCTGGATGCCAAGCGCAGTGGTTACGAGGAGCTGATCCGTTGGTCTGCTGAGTTCGGCCGCAGTCCGGTGTTCGCAGTGGAGGGCACCGGTTGCTATTGGGCTGGTCTCTGCCGAGCCCTGCAATTGGCAGGGCTTGAGGTGGTGGAAGTGAACCGGCCGGATCGTTCCACTCGGCACCGGCGAGGTAAGGACGACACCATCGACGCTGAGGCAGCTGCCCGCTCCTTCATTGCCGGCCAATCGACCGTCATTCCCAAGGCAGGCAATGACCTGGTGGAGATCCAAGGCAGGCAATGACCTGGTGGAGATGATCCGCATGCTCAAGGTGGTCAAGGATTCGGCCTCTGGCAACCGCACGGCAGCCCTCAATCAGTTGCACGCGATTGTGGTGACTGCACCAGCAGCGCTGCGGGAGAGGCTGCAGCGGCTCAAGGGCAAGGAGCTGGTGGAATGCTGCAGTGGCCTGCGCTCTGGAGAGATCAGCACACCGCTGGCCGCTGCCAAAATGGCCCTGCGCGCTCTCGCCCGCCGCATCCAGCAGCTGGATCAGGAACTCAAGGAGACCCTGGCGCAGCTGGATCAGTTGACCATGCAGCACTGCCCGGAGCTGCGCAACACCTACGGCATCGGTGTGGACATCTCCGCCACCCTGGTTGTTGCGGTGGGCGACAACCAGGAACGGCTGAAATCGGAGGCCTCGTTCGCCGCACGGTGTGGCGTTAATCCCCTGCCGGCCAGCTCCGGCAAGGTGGTGCGACACCGGCTGAATCGCAGCGGCAACCGTCAGGCCAACTGTGCCTTGCACCGCATTGTCATCTGCCGGATGCAGCGGCACCAGCAGACCAGGGACTATGTCGAGCGCCGCACCGCAGAGGGCCGCACGATCAGGGAGATCATCTGCTGCCTCAAGCGCTTTGTCGCCCGCGAGGTGTTCGGCGTTCTGCGTGGAGGTCCTTCCGTTCGCACGGCAGCGGTCTGATCAATAGCGCGATGCTCCGCTGTAGGCACCCAGGCTCCCACCGGAGTGGCTGCCTGCCCCTCCAAGGCAGGCAACCACTCCGGTGATTCCAGAGCCGGCCGGCGGTTCAGCTGTCGACGGGGATCAGCACGTCATGCAGCTCGGTCCGCAGCGCCTGGCCTCGTTGCTCCGGCACAACGAGGACGACGGCTTTGGCCTCGATCAGATCGCTGTCAGCATCGATGGCTCGCCATCGGCATCCCAGCTCTCCAGCGCTGCATCCAGCCAACGGGTCTTGGTTTCCAGAAAAGCGATCGCGTCATCGGGGCTCCAGCGGGCCTCGCTGCCGCGGCAGGGATAGCGCTGTAGAAGCTCGAGGATGCCCATCTCCTGCAGCTCAGGCGTGCCGAAGGGGTCGCGCACAAGCACGGCGTCGGCATCGGTGGAGTTGTCGATCAGCTTCTGGATGTCGCTGCGATCGTCGTCCTCCTCCAGCTCCTGCCAATCCCGGAGATCAATGACCTTCTCCAGCAGGGCCTGCAATTCATCAATAGGCATCGGTGGCGCTTGTTTTGGCCTGGTGGGATGGGAAGCCAGCTCGATCAGGCCTTCCGCTGCCTCGATGATCTGCGTCAGCGACATATGCTCCGCCACCAGGGTGAACGTGGTCTCGGTCAATTCCTCGAGTGGCAAACGCGGAGCATCCACGTCGTTTCGTACCCGATCGATAGCGTCCAAGAGGAGAAGCTGGTTCGATGTGGTGATCGGCTCCACAGGATGGGCAAGGCGGTATCGGCTCCATCCTTGCTGAGCTCAACCTGCCCCTCCAGTACCGGGCAACCACCAGCAGATCATGGAGGTGTGGCGGGGCTTGACAATCCATAGGAGTGTCAGCCCTCCAGATAGCTGACGGAGCTGCGGCCCTGCTCACGCTGGCGCACCTTGGCGCGATCCAGCGGGGCGGAGAGGGCAGTGATCTGCTCTGGGGAGAAGGTGCAGCTCATGGCGGCGAGGGGGTGCGGTGTGCGGTCAGAACAGGAGTGGACGGACAGGACGGCGATCAGCTGGCGGTGCTGGGTGGATCGAGGGGTTCGATGAGCAGCCAGCAGGGCGGCTCGCTGCAGAAGATGTGCTGGGGGGAGGGGCGGCGGCTGCCCTTGCGGGTGATCGGCACCACCCAGCTGCACAGCCGGGTCGACCAGATGTGCCCCTTGGGCCGGGGGCTGGTGGGGCTTTTGGTGGCGGTGGCGCTGGCGTAGCTGGAGAAATCCATGGCTCTGGTGATGTGCTGATCAGTGGCTGTGTGGGCTCTGGGAGCAGTGATGTGGGCCTGCTCCTGCAGCTGACCCGTGTGAAAGGGGGCCCTGCCCCCCGTCAGGTGATGCGCCAGGAGCGGCGGGAGAGGAGTTGGGCGCCTTCGATGTGGCGGCCGGCCTTGAGGGCCTCCTCGTCGTCGATCACGACGGCAGAGCATTTGCGGCTGCTGATCTCGTCATTGGTGAACGAGAACCGTGTGACGCTGGGTTGCAGCTGGGTGAGGACAAAGATCAGGGACTCCTCAAGGGCATCGGCCCGACTGGCATCGGAGCGGGACAGATCGGTGAGGCGTTTGGCCTGCTGCTGCCGGTAGGCGGCCTGGCCGCGCAGGTGCTTGATCACCCAGCAGGTGGCATCGGCCTTGGCCGCCAGCGCTGCCTTGTTGCCTTCCTCTGCCAGCAGAGCGGCCTCCAGCTCGGCGAGGGCCAGGGCGCGCTGCTCGGGATCATCGGCTTCCAGCTGCTCGGCCAGCTGGCCGATGGCGGTGGTGAGCTCCTGGGCCTCGATGCCCAGCTGCCAGAGGGAGCCTGATCGCTGGAGAGAGCAGGAGGGGCCGAACGCCGAGGAGGCTGCCACTTGGGTAGGGGCAGCGACTGGAGCGGCAGGGATCGGGGTGAGAACAGCCATGACGGTGAGAGGTGATGGGAAACGGAACGAGCGGATGCAATGGACGGGGCCTGGGCACGCGGCCTCAGGCGCCAGGCGGAAGCTCTGGAGATGGGATGGCCCACAGCCCGGCCGATGGACTGACCTCCACCACGGCGATCGGCACCGGCGAGCGGGCGGCCAAGCGGCGGGCCTGCTGCACCAGCGAGGCGGTGCCGGGACCGCCGGGGAACGCCACCACCACCACCGAGGCGACCGAGCTGGGGGAGGTGTGGGCGACGGCCCGGGCAATGGCCTGCTCCAGCAGCTCGCGATTGCGGATCGGTCCGGCAGCTCGGCCGTGGCGCTCCCATCGGGCTGGCATCACCACGGAGGACCAGCCCAGCTGATGGGCAGCCCGGCCAATGGCGGCATCGGCCCCACGGGCCCCGCCATGGAGAACCAGATGCACCAGCCGGCCGGCACTGCGGGCGAGCAGCTCTGCTGCAACCCGCTGATGGGGCCAGGCCAGATCACGACCGCCTCCGGCCGCGATCACCAGAGAGCGAGCCGGAGCGATCTCCGGCCTCGATGGAATACAAAGAGCCATGGATTCAGTTGCCGAAAGGACAACTGATCGGGGCATCACAACCGCTCTCAACTACGCGGTGGTGATGGCGAGACCAGGGGATGAGGTTGCCGCCGGCGATGGGCTTAGGGCTTTTGGCGCTGCTCTTATTCTATCAGTACAGATGCACTCATGGCGGGTAGATCGGCTGTGCCGCAATGGCTCTGCGGCAATCAGCGCCATCCACGCTTGCCTCGCATCCATCAACATCGAGCGCGGCTACTTGATCGCGCACGATCTTCTTGAATGACCGGCCGCGCAGTCGCGCGAGCTGCTCGATCGGCTTCCAGCACCCCAACCCATCACCCCCGGCCTGGAGCAGCGGCGGCACCGCAGCCGCGGGAGCAGCGGCGGGCCGGCGTGACCTGAGCCACCCATCCCGGCGGCGGCGAGGAGGCAAGAGATCACGCGAGCGCAAGGGTCGGTGACCGCGCAGCGGCCTCACCGACTTGCGAAGCCCTTGCGCCGCGTGACACCATCACGCCCCGCAGCCGGGGTGGGTTCAGGCGCCCAGGGGCAGATAGAGGCTCAGAGGCGTGTCCTCAAACGTGCGGAAGCCATGGCGCTCGTAGAACGCTTTGGCGGCTGATCAACCCCAGCCGCTTGGGGAAGTTCGCCCCGCTGGTGTTGGGCTTGCTGACGAGCCTGGCAGATCTTGAGCGCCAGCTGATCAGGAAGGCAGGAGACAGCTACCGGACTGTGGCCAAGAAGCTGGGGCTGTCGCTGGCGAACCCGCAGCGGGTGCTGGCTGAACCGACACCCATCCAACACTGGGATGGACGGAGAGTGAAAACGCCCCTGTTACTTCATCCACCAGGACTTTGGCCTGTTCAGGATGCGACGCGCCCAGGGCTTGTCGTCGTTCACGAAGCAGTAGACCACCAGGCCGAGAGTCCCGAAGGCCAGAAGACCACGGCCAAGCCCAGGACTAATCTTCTCCAGCAGCAGCAGCACGGCCAGCGGGATGACGAGCTGAAGAATGCGCTTCTTCTGGTGGGGGGTCATGACGGGCAGTCGGTGATGTTCAAGAGGCAGGGTCAGGGCCTGAACCGACCAACCCCATAGCCAACCAGGAGGCCGGCAGCGCTTCCAATGAGGCCGTCGCGGAGGGTCTTCGCTTGCTGATCAGGCATCTGCCGCACAGTGTTGACGCCAAGGCCAACAACAGCAAGCGCGGCAGCAAGGCCAAGGATCAGATCCAAGCTGTTGTGCGGCTTAGTGCCTTTGGCCGGAGGCAGCAAGGATCTGGTGGTCTCTGGTGCAGAGACGTCTGAAGCCTGCTTGTGGGAGCGCTCCAGCTCACGCTCAAGGCGCTTTAGATCGTCTCTCGTGCCCATGTCCCCACGTTGCCACCGGCACGAGATGAACGGGTGACAGGCGCCATCGTTGCCGGTAGTGGGGGGAAGCCAGTGACGCCACAGCGACCTGGCTGACCTGGGTCTGTCGGTGGCAGGCACCGGCAACGCTGACCTCAGTGAACTGGAGGCGGCTCTTGGCTGATCCGGGCTTCAGTTGAGATGGGTGAAGGGCCAATGGCCCGTTCTCGGGCTGCTGCTCCATTGCTGCAGCCGGCAGAACGGTCGCGGCTCCATCAGCGTCATCCGGATCAGTAGGCCCAGGCTGCCGAGCTGCAGCAACAGCACGATCAGCTGCAGCCGCCTGATGCGGCGCAAGCGGTTCAGCGTCAGTTGCTCTCGAGGGTGGGGGCGGCTGCGGGGAAATGCCGGCAGCTCAAGCCGCCTGGATGAGCGTTCCATCAGAACGGCACCTCCTCGTCGCTGAGGGGGGTGGCGCCGGCGGGAGGCGAGGTCCAGTCCTTCCCCCAGCCGCCCGCGCTTGCGGCTGCCGGGCTTTGTGGTAATGAAGCATGCCCCGCTGTGGCCGACCCGCTGGATGGCGCAAGAGTGCCAATGCCATCGCTGCTGCGGCTGCCGCAGAGTTCCAGGCGGTCGACCACCACCAGGGTTTTGCTGCGGACTTCGCCGCTGCTGCGGTCGGTCCACTGCTCGATCTCCAGCCGGCCGACCACCGCCAGCTTGCTGCCCTTGCGGACATAGTCCCCGGCCACCTGGGCGGTCTTGCCCCAGGCCTTGCAGTTCACCCACAGGGGTGCCTGCTCCTGCCCATCGCGGGGCAGCCGGTTGATGGCGAGGCTGAACTCACAGACGCAGCTGCCGCTCTCAAAGAAGCGCAGCTCCGGATCCTGGCCTGCGTTGCCGACCAGCACGACCACGTTGATGCTCATGCCTGCACCCCCTGAGCCCCGCCCTTGATGGCGTCGATGCGCTCCTGGGCGGCCAGCAGCGACGACAGGCCGATCAGTGGATGGGTGCGCACCAGCTCATGGAGCGCTCCACTCCAGGTGATGTTGTGGCGCCGGGCAAAGGCGCTTACCCGCTCGTAGGTGTCGTTGTTCATCGTGATCGTCTTCTTGTGGTTACCGATCCGCTGCCGCAGGGGCCGCGGTCGTGTTGGCAGTGCGCTCATGGCCAGAGCCTCTGAAAACGGTTGGTGTTGCTGGGGTGGCGGTAGATCGGCTCCTGAGCGTTGCTGCCCACCGGGATCAGCCGCACGCAACTGGGGATGAGCGGGCAGGGCTCGACCCGATAGAGGCCTTCCTTGCTCAGCCAGTGCTCCCCTGGCCGGAACTCGGTCGGGGGTGGGGGATTGTCCTGGGCGCCGATCACGCTGCGGGTCTGCTGCCACAGGCCCCGGATCAGGGCGGCCCGCTCCACCAGCCGCTGCAGCTGCCTGAGGCTGCGCTCCCCGCGGGCCATCTCAAACACCCCGCGGTCGCGCTCCTGGCGGGCCTGATCCAGCGCCAGCTCCAGCAGATGCTGGGCCTGGATCAGGTAGAGGGTGGTGCTCATGGCGCCACCTCACCAGCGCCCGCCATGGGATCTGCGGACGGGGCCGCGGCTTCCAACTGGCTGCGGCGCCGGGCGATCGCGCTCCACAGCCGCTCGGCGTTGTCGTCGCTGATGCGGCCCGAGCCGAGCAGCTGGTTCACCCGTCCGTAGGCGGCATCGAGCTCCAGCAGGGTGCCGATCCGTGGGATCTGCTGCAGCCCGGTCTCTACCGGATCGACGTCCTGTGTTGCCGCCTGAGTCCTGGCTGCCTCGTCCGGCTCAGGGGAGCCCGTTGGAGTCTGCTCTTGCTCGGGCGGCGTGTCTGCAGGTGCGCTGGCGGCGGACTTCCCCTGGGCGCGGGAGCGGCGAGGCGCTGCGGGGACTGCGGCAGCTGGCTCCGGTTGGCTGGTGCTGCTGACGAGGATCTCGGCCTCCAGCACCGCTTCCGGGGCAACGGCTTCCCCTGCAGCGGCTGCGCTGCTGATCAGCGGCGGATCAGCCTCTTGTTTCAGGGGAGCGGCGACGGGGGTGCTGTCGCCTTGAGGGCGCAGGAGTTCCGGAACCGCTGGCCTCTGCTTGGCCTGGTTGGGGCCGGGTGATGGTTGATCGAGCGAGGCGGCCGGCAGCGTTGCCGTTGCCGTCTCACGCACCGTGACCGGCTCGATGTCCAGCGCCTCCTCCTGGGTCATCAGCCCCAGGGCGATCTCGGGGCAGTAGACATTCGCCCACCAGGCGGCGGCGCGATAGCGCAGCATCTGGCCGGTCATCGTCCGCCACTTGCTGGTCTCGTTGCCCTGGCGGTCCTTGCGGCTCCACCAGCCCTCCTTGCGGGCCAGCTCGAGGGTGATCGTCTCCCCCTCCAGCACCTCGCCGGTGGCCTTGTCGGTCGCCACCGCGTGACAGCGGGTGGGCTGCTCCTTGTCGTCAAACACGAAGCGCAGCGGCGAGAAGCGCCCACTGGCATTCACGGTGGCGATCAGGAACTTGCTGCTCCAGGTGGGTCGCCCGTGGATCGGCGTCATGTTCTGCATCACCACCAGCGGCGAGAGGCGCATGCGGCTGGCGATCTCCAGGGCGATCAGGCTGTTCGCCAGGCCCTGCTGCCCCTGGTACTCCTTGGGCACCAGGGTGGAGGAGCAGAGGGCTTTGGCCATCCGCTGGGCGGCGTCAAAGGCGGCGATGCCGCTGAACACCTGCAGGGCTTCGCTGCTGGCAGCCAGGGCAGAGCCTGCAGGCGGAGTTGCAGGGGAGGGCGCAAGAGCGCCGGTTGTGAGGGTGGAGTCGCTCATCAGAAGAGGTCAATGGAATCCTGATCAAGGTCTTCGCGTTCGGGAAAGCTGAAGCTGCTGGGCGCAGGGCGAAAGGCGTGACGGCCGTGGCTCGGCCAGATGCCACTGGCCTGGCACGCGGCGATCCGATGGAAGGCCTCCTCCCGCCGCTGCAGCCCCGTCTGCAGGTCCTGCCCATCGAAGATCAGCAGGCTGCAGTCGATCGCCGCGGCCGGATCGCTCGGCCACTCGAAGGCGATTACACCGGTTTCGGTCGGTTCGCTGCCGCAGCGGTGCTGGTGGCCCAGGGCCAGATGGGCGATCTGCAGGTCGTAGGCCAGGTCCTTCGCCTGCCAGTAGAAGCGGCGCGGCACGGCGCTGCGCGTCTTCTTGAGATCGAACAGGCGCCCATCGGTGGTGACCACATCCGGCAGGCAGCGGCAGGGCCGGCCGGCCTCATCATCCCAGAAGTGGGGCTGCTGGCTGGCCTCTGGGTCCAGGACCGCCAGCACTTCCCCCACCACCGGATCGGCGTGGAGGGCATCGCGGATGCGCAGGGCCTGCTCCACCATCTCGTGGCTCACGGGTGTCAGCCCGGCCGCTTCTGCTTCGGCGCAGTTGGCGGCACCGGCCTTGGTGTTGCGGGCGATCGACTTGAACGCCGCAAAGCGCTCCTCGATGCGGAAGGGCGGGGTGAGCAGGGCATCGACCAGATCCCCCTTGACCATGTCCGGCGAGGGCACGAACACCGGCGCCTCCGGCCCGAAGCGCTGCCACCAGGCCCGCATCGTGCCGGTGACTGCCGCCTTGAGCGCGGTGGGGGACCAGGCGGGATGGCGGTGGTACTCCGCCAGGGGGAGTTTGCTCATGGCCCTTCCTCCCGGCCATAGCCGAGGACGAGCTGTCTTGCTTCCAGCAGCGACGGGCACAGGCCCGAATCGATGCCACCCCCGCCCGAGTGCAGGAGGGTGGCCACGTAGCCGCCACAGGCGCTCTGGCGGAAGCTGATGGCGATGCCGTGGCTGGCCAGGGCAGCCAGGGATTCGGCATTGATCACTGGCCAGTGCTGCTGCCAGGTAGCCAGAGCTGCGGAAAAGGCAGCTTGGATCAGGGTGTAGTGCTCCAGATCGGAGCGATGGGGGACTCGGATCTCCAAGCCATCAGGAGGCCTGGAATCGGCATCAAGGGTGCCGCGTTCGGCGCGATCCACAAGGTCTTGCAGGTCGACGCCAAAGCTACCCCTGTTGCAACCCTTTCGGGAACGCTAAAACCTGGTATTCCGGCTACGCATAATTGCTGTTCGGTAGTCATGGCCACGGCCGCGTTCTGGTTCCGCGTGCTGCTGGTGGATCAGGAGGAGGCCTCGCCTTCCGCGGAGAGCAGTGCCGGCGCTGCTTCTTTCACCCAGGCTTCCAGGGCCTGGCGAGCAATGGGCACGATGGCCGGTGCCAGCCGCTCGCCGGCGAAGAGGGCGTTCTCAATGGCGACCACCTGCTCCATCGGCAGATCGCCGGACTTGCGCAGCACTTGCATCGCTGCCGATACCGGACGCACCCCGGCGACCTCAGAGGCCTGGTCAAACAGCGATCGCAGCCGCTTGCTCTCGCTCTCCGCGTCGATGTCCTCCTGGCGCGGCCAGAGTTCGGGAGGACCCTCCAGCTTGCCGATGTAGCAAGCGAACCAGTCCTCCGCCCCCCAGATGCGGCCATCGGGATGGCGGACAGGTTGGGCACGCTGCACCCGGTCACGCAGGGTGCGGTCCTTGATCGGCCCCCGGTCCTCCAGGGCCAGGCACTCGTTGAGCACCCCCAGCTGGATGAAGGTGCTGGGCTGGGGCTGCTGCACCTTGCCGTTCTCCAGATTCCCCCACTGCCCCCCGGCTACCCGCAGGGGCCAAGGGATGAGGGCCGGGCAGGCCTTGGCCCAGTCCTGGGCGGTGGTCACTGACCAGTCGTTGCTACGACGCCAATTGCGCAAAAATTTGCCGAATTGCACCCGCGCAGCGTCTAGCTTGTGGTGGAGGCTCTGCACCGGGTTGCCATTTGGGAACCCTAACAGTATGCCTGTTGACTTCGCGAACGGTCGGCGGTATTCAGCGCCTTCGCAACGAGCTGTATTGCCGTGGGGCTCCGCGGCTGGCCTCTCCTGCTGCACGGCCGCCGTCGTGCCGGGTCACCAGCTCCTGCTGGCCGGGGCTTCCCGTCCTGGCTGAAAGGCCCCAGGCCAGTGGCTCAGGGCTTGCAGGGCGGCCTGGGGGTCTGGCTTTGCTCGAGTGCCTGCCAGGTCTCCATGGCATTTCTCTTTCTCAAGACGGCGGCAATCTGCGCCCATCGATATGTCTAAGGACTGGGCGGCCGGGTGAGGTTGCTCGTGGGCGCACGGCAGGTTGCGGCGGCGCCATCAATGTCGCAGATCAGCGAGCTTGAATGAATCGAAGAGACGTGAAGTGGGTCGGTTGTCGACTTCTGTGCCCTAAGATGGCGAAATAAATCTTTTGATGCCTGCTCGGTCTCATTGATGCGCGGAACGGCATTGTTGGCCCTGCCTGCTCTTCTTTCTTGCGGCTGAGTCCCTGCGGCAACTGGCATATGCTCCACTTGGGTGCTCGGATGGGCCTGCGGCATGGCCCTGGCGGACTGGCCTGGGAAGCAGGGTTGCAAAACATATTCCGGCCCCGTGTCGCAAGGAGAAACCCAAAGGGGTGTCTTATGATGTTGGAGGTTGTTATTTGTACCTTCCCTGTACCTCCTGAGACTCAATCTTGTGAGAGAAAGTATTGTCGAGCGGTCGAGATTGGCTTTTAACCGATTGGTCCTGAGTTCGAATCTCAGGCGACCCATTTTTCAGGCACTCATCACCTGTCGGTGATCGGAGCTGTTTCCTCCTACAGCTTAGATTTCGTTCTTGCGTCTCCCGCTCACTGCCTCCCCGAGCATCGGTACGGGTGATCCCTGGCCAGACGCTTCTCGAGGGTGATGCTCGAGTGGGCTTGCGGGTCTTCCCGCAACGTCGACCCATGCCCCTTCGGTCTTGAAGGTGCCCTGCGGCAGTGGGTTCCCCAAGATTGCTGGTCTCGTGCGGATCCTGTGGGCCGGGCCTTGGATCGGTTGCAGCCGAATGGCCGGTGGAGCCCGCTGGGCCCGGATGTGGTCGAACGGTGCTCACTCGAGCCTGCGTAGTACTACGCACTTGATGTTGGACCTTTCCGAGCTGGTCTGCTGCAGAGGATTGGTATCCCGTTGGTTCTGCTGATGCTGGCACTTACTGCCTTGTGAACGTTCCTTTTGGGGCTCTTTTCCGCATCAAAGCTGCTGATCGGATCACGCATCTGAGCAGGGCGTCTCTAAAAAAACGAAGCCAGCCATCCGGTCTATTTCCCGATGCTCAGCCCATCCTTCAACGCCCGCGTGCCCGCGCTGGCGCAGGTCTGCGGACGCACCCTGCTGTTCGCGTTTGCCGTGAGCGTGTTCTTTGCGGTGTTTCCGCTTCAAATCGGCTCTTCCATTTGGGGAACCCAGCTTTCCAGTCGCATCATCGACCGTGTTTTCATCGCCCTGGTGGGCGTGACGCTGCTGTGCGCTGCAGCGTTTCTGCAGCCGATGCCGGAGGACCCCACCATCAATCCCCGCATGGTGAAGAAGCTGAGCCGTCAGCGCAGGTTTGCCGTGCGTCTCTGCGCCATCGGCATGGTCAGCATGGCGCTGCTGGCCACGTGGCAATTGCTGCTGATGCTGGGCAGCATCGGCCAGATCAACCAGAGTGTGCTCACCCAATCCGATCGGCTCTCGCCGACGATCGAGACGGCCGAGAAGTTGGTGCGCCAGGCGCCCACCACCCAGCTGGAGCAGTCGTGGCAGCGCTTCCTCGCCGCCGGCGCGCCTGGGCTGAACCAGCCTCTTATCGTGAGTGGTCCCGAACAGAAACGCCAGGCCCTGCTGGCGGCCATCAAGGCCGAGCAGCGGCAGATCGATCGCACGATCAACAACAGGGGTGAGCTGGCACGTCGGGCCATGGTGCGAGACACCCTGCGCCGGGTCGCACTCTCCTTCATGTATGGCGGCGGTTTCTTCGCACTGCGTCGTTGCCTGGTTTGACATGGAGAGCGCGCGTTCTGCAGGCATGGGAGCGGCCACGAATCTGCGGCATCAAGAGGTAGATGCACCCGGATCTTCGCGATGAAAGCTGCAGGTGTGATGCCTGAGATCACCAGCGCCCGAACGATGAGCAGGCTGGTGAACCCTCGCCTGCTGTCGATCGCAGGGAGTGCAGATCTCCGATCCATTCTTCTTCCCCTTCGGTGCACCACCATGAACCGACAATTCCTTCAGCTCGCTCAACTCCATCACCTCACGCAAAACAGCACCTCTGTGCTGGTTCTGGTCGCAGCAGCAGCCAGCCTGGGCACCCTGTTCAAGGCCCCGGCTGCCCTTGCCCAACCAGTTCCAGATGGCTCGGGCTACAGATTCGAATTCGAGACGAATTCCGGGCCGGTTGTGCCAGCCGATCCGGAAGGGGGGTCTTGGCTCACGGCCGTCATTCAGCCCATCGCAGGTGGGGTGACCATTGAATTGAAGAGTAATCTCAGCGATCCTGAGGAGTTCATTTCCTCGGTTGGATTCAATCTGCTGGATGGTGAGTATGGTGAGATCAGGATGTCTTGCAGTAGTCAGGACATCACCTGTGGTAAGAGCGATCTCCTTCTAGCCGATCCGGATAAGCAGCCGCCTCAGCTCAACTTCAGCAATGGAATTAAGGGGATGGACATCGGCTTCAAACTTCCTACTGCTGCTTCTTCTGATCGCCTTCAATTGAATGACAGTGTCATCTTTACACTTCTTGGCACGGGTCTGAGCCCTTCCTCCTTTCTGGCCACCATCAGTCCCACGGGTCCGCTCAGCAGCATCTACTCGGCTGCCAGGGTGCAGGGAATCCAGAGTGGCCCCGGCAGCACCACCATCACCGATGGCGGCGCCGAAGTGCCAGGGCCGCTGCCTCTCCTGGGACTGGCTGTGGCCCTGGGCTATAGCCGGCGGCTGCGCAGGCGCCTGGCCTATGCACAGGGGTTGGGCTGAGCTTGCGCAGCCGCTGTTGAAGCCGCGCTGATCACCGCTGCCTCTCCCCAAACAACATCACGGTTTCGGCTGTGTTTGGAGGAAGGGAGGCAACAGCAGGTCGAGCAGTTTCTCCAGCGGCCAGACCGCCAGCCACAGCCAGCTGGCGGTCTGCATGCCCACCCAATCGATCGCCGGCGGCACCAGCAGGAACACCACCACCGGGATCAACTTGGCCAGGCTGAAGTGCCAGCGTTGCCGCCGGCTCGGCCTGTGGCGTGTAAGGCGGCGCCACCAGGCCAGGCGCAGGCCCAGCAGATCCCAGCCGAACAGCAGCGCAAAGCCGAGGGAGTAGAGGGCGAGGGCCTGGCGGTTGTCGCCATAGAGGCCGATCAGCTGGGATTGCAGCGGCACCAGCACGGTTAGCAGCAGATAGCCGAAGTTCCAGGCCAGGAACGGCCCATCCAGTCGCTCCAGGTTGGCCAGCAGGCGGTGATGGCCCATCCAGCCGTAGGCCAGGATCACGAAGCTCACCAGGAAGGCCAGCAGCTGGTCGGCGCGGCTCGCCAGCAGGGCCACGATGTCGGCCTGGCTGGCCGCCTGTTCACCGCTGGGGATGGGCAGATCGATGTTGAGCACCAGCAGGGTGATGGCGATCGCGATCACGCCATCACTGAAGCCCAGCACCCTGCTGAATTCCTCGCTGCCGCGCTGATAGGTGTGGGCAAACCGGCCTTTCATAGGGGCACATCCCCCAACGTCATGCCCATTCTTCGCCCATTCACGCTGCTTTGAGACATCTGGCGACACCCGGGTGCCGCTTGCACCCTGCGACCCGATCGGTGATCAGAATTGTTGACGTCTGTGATTCGGGATGGGGGCCCCAGTCTCTGAATCAGCTATGGGTGTGAAGGATTGGTGAAGCACTTACAGGCTTCAGCTGTGTTTGCCGCTGGGGTGCATTCATCTCTTTGATCTGTCGTTGTTGGGTTGGTTGCTGATCCTGCTGTGGATCAGTAAGATCTCCGGCATTGGGTTTTGTCGAGCTGAATGGCAATGTCTGCTGCTGGTTCAGCTCAAGCTGATTCAGCATCTGCTGAATCAATGGATCAGCTGCCATCACATCAGCTGGCGTCTCATCGGCTGGCGTTCCACGACCGACTGGCCCAGGTGGATGAGGATCCTCAGGTGCTGGCCAGCCGGATCGCCCAGCATTGCTCCCTGCGGGACTTTGGCCCGCTTCCAGGCACCGAAAAACGATTTCGGCACCGCACCAGCAGCTGTAAGGTGGGTGAATTGGTGCTGTCTGGTGGTTACTCCTCGCCCCTGATGGGCGAGATCGGCGGTTGGGAGGGTGTGGCGCAAATCGATCTCATAATTGATGGCGAGATCCTGTATGGGCATGAAGGTCGTGAAACTCTGGTGAACCAGCAGCGCCCGCTGTTCTTCTCGCCAGGGCATGATTACACCTACAAGATTGACTACCATTTCAATGGTGTTATCTTCCATGTTGATATGCAGAGGCTGCTGCAGACAGCCGCGGCCATCGCTGGCATGGGAGTTTCGGAACGGCGCTTTGCCGGTTCGCTTGACCATATCCGTGCTGTTTCCACCTGCCACTCGCGCACTGTTCAGCTGCTGAAGGTGCTGGCCCATACCTTCAAGCTTCTGGACAATCCGGAGCTGGAGATGCTGGGGCATCTGCAGCATCTCCAGCTTGACGATCTGATCTATCGCAATCTGGCGCTGATTCTCTGCCCCAAGCTCGAAACGGTTGCGCAATCTGACGCGATCCAGGTTGGTCAGCGGGAGCGCATTTTTGAGGACCTGCTTGAGTGGGCTCGCGCCAATCTTCACCAGCCGATCAATCTCACCCAGCTTGAGCAGCGCAGCGGTTACTCCCGCCGCAGCCTGCAAAATGTGTTTCAGCAGCGCTTCGGCTGCGGGCCGATCCAGTGGATCCGCCGCCAGCGCCTTGAGCAGGCACGCCAGGCCCTGCTCCATCCCGAACCCGACGACTCCGTGGGCAGGATTGCGGCCCGCTATGGCTTCAGCAGCCTGGCGGTGTTCAGCCGCGATTTCAGCAACCACTTCGGCCTGCGTCCTTCCGAATTGCTGCGCGAAGGCCTGTCGCAGCAGCGTTCAGACTGACTCCAGCGGCTACGCGAATCGCAGCGCTGGTGTTGGTGTTTGCCCAGTCCTCGCCCACTCGAGTGCCCTGTTGATTCCCTGTCTGCTGGGGCGTTGGATCTGCCGGACTGAGCTGGGTGGACCATCGATCAGCACCAGCCCACCCGGGTTGCGTGTCGCCAGTGAGGACCTGCGGATCGGCTGGCGCCAACTCACGCCGATCAACACCGCCAGGGTGCTCGCGATCGTGTTTCTGCTGCTGCTGCTGCTGCTGCTGCTGCTGCGGATCAGCGCCATTCCAGGCCCTGCGAAAGCCGATTCAGCACTGGTTTTCCTGTGGATTCGGCATCACGTCCTGCATGTTTTCCTGTATCACAAGCGCCGTGGCGATCCGGGCCTGTTTGATCCGGCCCTGCAGCTGCTGCAGGCCGTGCCGGGCGGTGTTGTGGGTCGCCAGGGTCTCGGGCAACAGCAGCCACAGCTGCTCGATCAGCTCAGGTTGCTCTGCCAGCGGCTGCAGCTGGTGCCGCGCCAACCACTCCGGCCCCAGCAACCCGCAGCAGAGCGGCAGGGCCAGCTGGCGGTCGCGGGCGCGCTTGAGCCAGGCGGCCTCCTCCTGGCAGGCGGCCGGTTGCGTTTCCGCCGTCAGTCCCCGCCAGGCCATGGCCTGCCGCAGCAGCGGCATCGCCGCCTGGCGCGGCAGCAGCACTCGCCGGGCCTCAGCGGTGCTGGCCACCAGCTGCAGCTCCAGCTCCCCCAGCGGCACCGCTTTCAGCCCCTCCCAGCTGGGCACCTGGCCGGGGAGCAGCTCCCGCTCCAGGCCCAACGAGCTCACGATCGCCCCATCCAGCAGGCCATGGCGCACCAGATCGGCCCAGTGGTCACCGCTGCGGCAGCGTGGTGGCACCTGTTGCACCATGGCCAGCCCATTCAGCAGGCGCTGGTGCAGCCCGTCGGTGCCGATGCGCAGCAGCCCCGCCATCAGCCGGTGCTCCCGGTAGGCCAGCCGCAGGTGGTGCAGGCAGGCGTTGTGGCCGTGCCGGCACACCGCCGTGCCCTGGCGCGGCACCAGTCGAAACTGCTGCTGCATCAGCCTGAGGCTGCGGCACACCGTGGTCTGGTGCATGCTCAGCACCGCCCCGGCACGCTGCTGGGAGCCCGCGAGCTCCAATAGATCGAGGATGTGCAGAGGCGCCAGCGGGCTGGGCGGGGTATAGGTGAAGGCCGCGGTCATGGGCGTTTCAACGTTGCTGCCTGCAGCGTCAGCGGGGCCCCTTCGATTCCTGTCGTTTTTGGTGCGAAAGACTGAGGGCCGCTCCCCGCTCCCGCCGCCATGGCGCAGTTGCGCTGCCATCTGCTGATCGGCCAGCCCGCCAGCGGCAAAACCACCCTGGCGAAAGCCCTGGCGCCCCTGCTCACCGCCGCTGGTGAGCCGCCGGCCCTGGTGCTCTCCACCGATGCGATCCGCGCCGAGGTGTTCGGCGATGCGGCGGTGCAGGGTCCCTGGACCGACATCCAGCATCGGCTGCACCAGCGCATTCAGGAAGCGGTGGCCGATGGCATCCCGGTGATCGTGGACGCCACCCACGCCCGCCGCGCTTGGCGCCTGGCGATCACCCAGGCGTTGCCGCTGCCGGCTCCGGTGGAGTGGATCGGCTGGTGGCTCTACACCGACCTGCCCACCTCCCTGGCCTGGAACGCCACGCGCCAGCGGCCGGTGCCGGTGCCGGTGATTCAGGAAATGGCCGCCGCCCTGGCCGATCCCCACTTCGGGCCTTCGCGGGCCGAGGGGTTCGCGGCGATCTGTGCCGTGGTGCCAAGCCACCACAGCGATCTGGTGCCCGTGCTGCGGGCCGAGCTGGCCGGGCTCGATCGCCGCATCCGCGCTGCCACCAACCGCGAACGCAGGCTGCAGCGCCACGGCTATTCGCGCCTGCTGGATCTGGAGCGGCTGCTCTACCTGATCCGATTGCTGAGCACCTGGCCTGACCTGACGGCCAGCGATCCCGCCAGCGCCGAGGAGCTCGAGGCGATCCTCTCGCCGTTGCCCCAGGGCGACCTGGCCGATCGGGCCACCGCCTTCCTGGGCCGGCTGCATGGCGCCTGCTACGCCGATGCCAGCGCGATCCGCATGGATCTGGCCTGGCTCGAGGCCAATGGCTTCTGCTCCCCTGCCCCGGTGCTGGCGCCGATCCAGCTGGCGCCCGCGCCGCCGGGGCCGACTGCGGCTGCCCCAGGCGCTCTGCTCGCCGGCCTGCCGCCGCTGGGTGATGGGCCTGTGTTCGTGAGGGTGCTCACGCTGCTGCGCCACCTGCTGCAGGTGCCCTTCGACCGGCCGGCGGAGCGCGGCGCCAATCTTCACCAGCACCTGATCAGTGCCACAGAAGCCATCCCCGGCGCCTATCTGCCTGGCGAAACGGCCACCCTGCGCAAAGACCTCGAAAAGCTGCTCACCCCCTACGGCTTCCGCAGCCGCCACCACAACGTGCGCCATGGCTACTGCCTGGGCACCGCCGTGCTCTCGCCGCCGCGGTTGCGGGAGCTGCACCAGGTGGTGCGCCAGGCCGCTGGCCGCCTGGCCGATCCCTCAGCCCAGGATCTGCTGGCCGAGCTGGATGAGCGGCTGGGCTGGGCGGGGATCAGCGCCGATGGCCTGCCGCCGGTGCGCAGCTACGCGCGCCATGCGGTGGTGGATGCGGCGCTGGTGCGGCGCGATTCGCTGGCCGCACCACGGCGGGCGGAGGCGATCGAGGCCGCGATCGTGGCCCACCGGCGTGTGCTGCTGGAGCGCTATCCCGGCATGGGCAGTTTTGCCGACAGTCCTGCTGGCGAGCTGCGGGTGTGGCCACTGCAGCTGATCTTCCACAACGTGGGCTGGTATCTGCTGTTTGAACAAGACCACATCGGCCAGGAGCAGGGCCTGATCCGCAGCGAGCGGCTCGATCGCCTCGCCCTGCGCAGCGCCCTCGGCGACCTGCGCCGCAGTCTCGAGGAGCACGCCGCTGCGCTGGCGCGCCTGGATCGGCTGCTGCACTACAGCGGCGGCATCTACTTCGGGGGCGATCTGGAGCAGCAACGGGCGGTGGCCAGCTCCTCAGCCCAGCGCCGCAGCCAGGCGCTGGTCACCTTGCGTTTCCGCTGTGCGGCCTGGGCGTTTGCCTTCATCCGCGAGGGCCTGCAGCGCTACCCGATCGAACACACCCGCTTCTCCAGGCCCCTCCCCGGCGACAGCTGGTGGCACCACCCCAGGGCGCCCCACGTGCTGGAGCCCGGGCCGGCTGATGCCAGCCATCCCTACCCGGTGGAGCTGGATCTGCCACCCTGGACAGTGGCCGCCGACATCGACCTGCGCAGCTGGCTGTTTGCCTTTGGTGGCGGGATCAGGATCGAGAGCCCTGAGGCGCTGCGGCAAGAGCTGGTGCAGCGCAGCCGTGAGGCGATTGCCGCCAATGGCGAAACCACCGCCGGCTTCTTCCCCAGTCGGCTAGGCCGCGACTGAAAAGCCCCCGGATGCAGTGCATCCGGGGGCCAAGCAATCAGGCGCCAAGCAATCAGGCGCCAACCATCGACCGATCAAGGCTCACTCGTCTTCGTCTTCGCTGCCAATCGGGGCCAGGGTGATCTGCTTGCGGCCGAGCTTGATCTCGAATTCATCGCCGGGCTGCAGGCCCAGGATGGCGGTGTAGGCCTTGCCAACGAGCAGGTTGCCGTTGAACTGCACCTTGGTGGTGTAGCTGAGTTTGCGGCCTCCCTTGCCGCGCCCTTTGCCGGATTCACCAAAGCTGAGACCCTTGGCTTCCAGCAGTGCCTCATAGAAGGCGGTGAAGTTCAGCCGCTCGCTGCCGTCCTTCTTGGTGCTCACGTAGCCGCAGCTGCGCACCAGGTCGGATTTGGAGGCGTCGCCAAGCTCCTTCACCTTGGCGAGCAATTCAGAACCGGTGAGCATCGTCGTCCCTTTAAACATCACCACACTAGCAATTCGAATGCGCGTTGGATTCGCAGCGGCTCCATGCAGCCTTGAAGCGGTTTGATCTGCATCAGCGATGCTACAGACCCCGCATCCCAGCCGGGCATTCAACCCGGGCATTCCACCGCCAGCCCGCTCACTTTCAGAATCGCTTGTGGAGCATTGCCCGGTCATCCGGCGTCTGCACCATCCCGCGGGATCAGTGCCATCAGCGCCAATCTGGGGTTGCTGCCGAGAGGGTGATGGTTCGTCTGAAAGTGCTGCTCGCTCTTCTGGCCGTTGTCGCGGCTGCCGCCCGGGCTCAGCAGAGCGTGCAACCCCTGCCCAAAGTTGGCAGTTGCCCCCTTGGCAACAACAGCTCCGTCGGATACTGCGTGCCCAGTGCCTCCGGCAACACCTGCGTGAACAGCTCCAGCAACAAGCGCGAGGCCATCCCGAAATCCGGTCGATCCTGTCCGCTGGGCTGGTTCAGCTCCGGAAGTTATTGCGTCAAAAGCCGCTGATCGCGATCGGTCGCCGGCCTGTCGCTGTTTGCCAGCCAGAGCGCTGTTTCTCTGCAACACCCTGGGAGCGCAGAGGGCCCCGACGCCTGATTTCGCTGAACCTTCACAGAATCTTCCGCCCATCGAGCGGCGCATGGCTATCCATCGCGGGGTTGAATTCCGTAGGGTCAGCCCCTTGGATCACGCCCTGGATGGCCACGCCCCGCTCCCTTGAACCAGCTTCCCTGCAATGGCAGGACGATGGCGAACTGGTTGCCCAGGATGTGTTCGCCTTGGTGTGCCGCCTGCGCGAGGTGGAGACAGCCGAGCACAGCAATGAGCTGTGGCGTCTGGGCCACAAGACCCCGGCAGCTCGGGAATGCGGCAACGGCCTGTAGCCCAGGGGGCGGTTCCCCGTATCCATGGGCACTGCCACCGGCCCTTCAAACGGCCAAAGATGGATCAGGAAGAAGAGAGATACCCCAGCCATGCGAGAGGTCGTGTTCCGGGTGGTGAGTGATGGGTGCGGTCAGCTGGAAGCCCAGGCCGAGACCCTTCCCATCCGCATTGCTGCCCCAAACCTGGAGGAGCTCCAGCACGAAGCCCGCGAGGCCCTGATCGAGCACCTGGGCCCGGCCCACTGCGCCTACCGGGTGAGGGTGCGCCGCTGTCCCAGTCAACCGGAAAGCCTGATCCGGCCGCTGCAGCGCCTGCAGGTTCCCCGCCCGTGAGCCATGAAGGGTGCTTCATGAAGAGCCGTTGCCGCCGGTAACGAGCGGTGTCGATCGGCGTGCGGCAGTTGCCCGCTGGAGGTGGCGGATCCATGGTGGATGCAACGGGATTCGGAGGCTCCACGGATGGAAGACAGCCCCCCTGAGCACCAGCAAGGAGCGCGCTGACGATCCGGCCCCTGCTCCAACACTCTCAACGGATCTGTGATGTTCCTGACCCAACTGTTTGTTTGACGCATTGCTTCACGCAATCGCTTCATGCATTGCTTCACGCATTGGCTTCACGCATTGTTTGAACAGCAGGGGTCGTCCATTGCATCGCCCCAGGTGCCCCGGACTTGTGGAACGTCCCCCTAGACACCTGGCCCCAGGTGCCAGCGCCGGCAGCTCCGCCCACAACTGAACAATCCTCTGATCGGCAACGATCAGGCACGAACCAAGCAACCAAATCTCGCGCAGCTGCGCCCGCACCCCCCTGGGTCGGCACCACGGCTGAGCAGGCAAATGCCCGGGGCCCGCGCTCCGGGCTTTGTTGTGGGCCAGGCCACCTGCGGGAGGTTCGGGCTCAGGCCTCTCTCAGTCCTCTTTCAGGCCTCTGTGCCGTCGGGCCCTTGGGTGGCCGGCAGATGGCCGGTCTTGACCCAGATCGTGCAGCCCTGCTCACACCAGGGCCGGTGCACGCTCCCGGGCGGGTTGCGCAGCCAGCTGCCGGCCGGATAGGTGCCGTGCTCGTCCTGAAACACACCATCGAGCACCAGGATCTCCTCGCCGCCGGGATGGCCATGGGGCTGAAACACCGTGCCCGGTGCCCAGCGCACCAGCGCCACGTGTTCCGAGCCGAAGGCATGCAGGGGCAGCACCTCCAGCCCGCGCACCAGCCCTGGCACCCAGGTGCCGCTGGTGGTGTCGATCACCGTGCGCTGCTGATCGGCCGGGTGCATCTGTCGCAGCTTCACCAGGATCGTGCAGCCCCGCTCACTGAAGGGCGCATGGCTCGAGCCCGACGGATTGCGCAGGTAGGTGCCGGCGGCGTAATCCCCATGCTCATCCGAGAAGGTGCCCTCCAGCACCAGGATCTCCTCGCCGCCGCCGTGGCTGTGCTGCTCGAAGCGGCTGCCCGGGGCATACCGCACGATCGACGTCGCGCGGGCCACCTCGTCGCCCTGGCGATCGAGCATCCGTCGCTCCACGCCTGCCATGGGTGAGGGTGTCCAGCCCAGTGCACCGGTGTTGAGCACGGCCCGCTGGCTGAGGTCGGCGTGGAACGTCATGAATCGATTCTGAGACGGCAGCGCATGCTGATGAATGGCACCAACCAGGGGCCCCCTTTCAGCGCTGATCCCCCACCGTCAACCGCTGCTCCATGGCCGTCACGGCCGGGAACAGATGGTTGTTTTCCTTGTGCACATGCAGGTGGGTATCGGCTTCCAGTTCGGCGAGGCCAGCCATCAGCGCCTGCGTGGAGGCACAGGTGCCTTCGGGGGCCTGGTAGCCATGGGTGAGGGTCCCCAGCTGCTCCAGCAGCTCCCCCACCACGATGTGCTCGCGTTCCATCAGGGCGATCGGCCTGGTGATGGAGCCGCAATGGAAGCCTGGAGGGCTGGTGGCTGTGGCTGAGACCAGAGTGCGCACCATGGGAAACAGCATCTCTTCCTCTTTGCGCAGGTGAGGCTCCAGGTCAGCCCGGATTTCGGCCACCACTGCGGCCACGCGGATCAGTTCGGGATGGCGTTCGCCGTGCACCCGACTCACCTTGGCGGCTAGCTCATCCAGACGCGGCAGCGCCTCTTTCAGGTAGCGATGATGGGTGGCCTCAAGATGATCCACCAGCTCTGCAGGTGTCAGAGCGAGCCAGTCAGCTGGTGGTGCTGGCATCAATCGCAAACGGGTCAGTTCCTGAACAACGAGCCCAGGATCGAGCTGCTGTTCTTGGCAGGCTTCAGCGAGGCTGCGCTGCCCCCCGCAGCAGTAATCAAGTCCAAGTCGCTCCAGTGCCTCCAGCAGCTCTGAGTGGGTGGATGCAATCTCGGCAAGTGTTGATTGGGCCGTCAACATCGAAAGGTTCTGCATGTCAACACCGTGATGTCAGTCTCGAGCATTGCCGCTGATGCGTTGTTGGGCTCTCTGCACATTCGATGGGGCTTCGAGGCATTCCTGCTGAAGGTTGGGGAAGGCGCACGTTGGTTGCCATAGCTTGACTTTGACAGCGACCCGTTGGTTCAGGATGACGTCTCATAAGCCGGCCTCAGAGGCAAGCACCCAGGACATCGATATCAACCAGGAGATGGTTGGTTCGGCAGCTGGTGATGCACCCCTATCGGCCGAAGAGCATCCTTTTCAGGCCCATCCAGACCACGCTGAGGCAGTTCGCATCGCTCTTGATGCCATTCATCAGCTTGTGGAAGATCAGCCTGGCTTTGCGGATGTGCTGAGGGCGGCGCAGACCACCGATGAGGCACGAAAGGCACTGCTCGAGCAGGGGATTGAGATCACCAGCGAAGCCCTGTGGCGGCATCGTGGCTCCCTGCTCAAGGATGGACATCCCACCTGGCGCGGTTGATTCCTCGCTGCCATGAGTGGTTGGCGTTAAGGCTCATCGCCCTGGCTGGCCGTAGGGACTGAGACAACGGTTGCGCTGTCCAGAAGGGCTTGGATCCGCTTCTGGAAGTCTGCTTCCGGCAACACTCCTGTGATTTCACCTTTGATTCGGAAGTGACTGTCGGGATCTTCCACCAGGATGTAAGTCGGCAGTTCCAGGTTTTTCCTGAGCGGGTGCTGGTGAAGGAGGATTCGGCGATACCGCTGGTAAGACTCAGGATTTTTCATGTTCACATTGAGAAAGCTCAGGCCAAGGCTTTGGGCTGTCTTTGCGTCGTACTCCGCCATGGCTTGGCAGCCGGAGCAATCGTGGGTGCTGAATTTCACCAGAGCCAGCATGCCTCTTGTGAGTTGGAGAACGAGGCAATCCTGGTGTTGGGTGATCTTCTTGGTTGTTCTCTCCGATGATCTGCCGCTATTTGGCGGGAGATGTGCATCAGGATGGGCATCGGGCATCACCGAGGGGGCTGGTCTCATTCCACTCTCTCCTCAAAGCTGAAACCAGCGCTCTGCAGATGGCGGTCTACCGGATGGGGCCTTTGCCAGGTGCAGCGCACGGATCGATGGCAGCAGCCTGAGCCATGGGACTGGGTGATCAATTGCCCTTTCAGTCCTGGACGCAGCGCATGGCTGGCACTGAGCACGACTCCCAGTCCACCGCAGCTGAAATCAACAAGTGTGACCTGGATTGCCTGGTCTGGATCATCATCCAGTTGCAGGAATCCCTCCTGAGGCCAATCCACATGCCAACGATCCGAAGAGCGCTGATCGCGGTTCACTCTGTAGTGCACCGAAGCTGCGCTATCAGCAGCTGCGCTGTCAGCGTTTGGCATGGCTTTGGCCTGGTTGGCCTGGTGCAGTTCCGCACCAGAATGGGGGTGTGGTTGTTGCTCGTTTGTCACGGTGCCAGTCAATATCTTTGATTCACCCTATGAATGCAGAGAGGCGCAGGTGCTGGCCGTGCATTCATTCGTAACTGGGTTGATTGATTGTGGCTTGTGCTGAGCTGCAAGGCGTTGAATGATGCGCTCCAGGGTTGACTGGGTCAGCCGGTCTTGCGGTAGCGATTCAGCAGGGCTGAATTCACAATCACCGATAGGGAGCTCATGGCCATCGCCGCACCGGCGATCATCGGGTTGAGCCAGCCCAGGGCCGCGATCGGCACCCCCACGCTGTTGTAAATGAATGCCCAGAACAGGTTCTGGCGGATGCGGTTCATCGTTGCCCGCGACAGGCCCAGGGCTGTCACTACATCGCGTACGTCGTCGTGGAGCAACAGGATGTCGCCGGCTTCCTTGGCCACATCCGAGCCCGAGCCGATGGCGATGCCGATGTCGGCCACGGCCAGGGCCGGCGCGTCGTTGACGCCATCGCCCACCATCGCCACCACATCACCGGCGGCCTGCAGGCTGCGGATCGTGTCGGCCTTGCTCTCTGGGCGCACCTCCGCCAGCACGTCGCGGATGCCCACCTGGGCCGCGATCGCCTCGGCGGTGGTGCGGTTGTCGCCGCTCAGCAGCACCACCCGGATGCGTTGCCGCTGCAGGGCGGCCACCGCCTGCCGCGCTTCGGGCTTCACCTTGTCGGCCACCGCCAGCACGCCCACCACCTCGCTGTCGCGGCCCAGCAGCATCACCGTGTTGCCGGCGGTCTCCAGGTCGTTGAGATGCCGCTGCACCGGCTGCGGCAGCACGGGCAGATGGCGGTGAGCCAGCCGGCGGTTGCCCAGCCAGATCACATGCTCCTCGCGCCCCCCCCCATCCCGAGCCTGCAGGCCTTCCCCCACCACCGCCTGGCTGGCCTGCAGCGCCAGCAAGGGCAGCTCCCGTGCGGCGGCGGCTTCAAGGATGGCGCCGGCGAGGGGATGGCTGGAGCCGTGCTCCAGTGAGGCCGCCAGCTGCAGCACCCGCTCCTCCCCCTGCTGGGCGCAGGGGATCAGGGCCGTGAGTGATGGGGTGCCGCGGGTGAGGGTGCCGGTTTTGTCGAACACCACCGTGGTGAGTCGCTCCACCCGCTCCAGCACCTCACCGCTGCGGATCAGGATGCCGAGTTCGGCGCCCTTGCCCACGCCCACCATCAGCGCCGCCGGCGTGGCGATGCCCAGGGCGCAGGGGCAGGAGATCACCAGCACGGCGATGAAGGCCAGCAGGCCGCCGCTGAACTGGCCGGCCAGGCTCCACACCACCAGGGTGAGCAGGGCCACCAGCACCACCGCCGGCACGAACCAGGCCGTGACCTGGTCGGCCAGGCGCTGCACCGGTGCCGAACTGGCCTGGGCTTCCTCCACGATGCGAATGATTTGGGCCAGGGCCGTGGCCGATCCCACCCGGGTGGTGCGCATCCGCAGCAGCCCGGTGCCATTGAGGGTGCCACCGATCAGCTCCGCTCCTTCCCGCTTGCGCACCGGCATGGATTCCCCGGTGATCAGCGCCTCGTTGACACTGGATTGGCCGGCGATCACCACGCCGTCGGCCGGCACGCTGGCTCCGGGCGGCACCAGCACGATGTCGCCCGCCACCACGGCTTCAATTGGCAGGCGCTGCTCCTCTCCCGCGCGCAGCACCAGCGCCGTGGCGGGACGCAGATCCATCAGCCGTCGCACCGCCGCCGAGGAGCGCTTCTTGATGCTCTCCTCCATCACCTTGCCGATCAGCACGAAGGCGATCACCACCGCCGACACCTCGAAGTACACGTCGCGTTGGTCGACGGCGACTGGTAGCCATTGCGGCGCGAACACCACCAGCACGCTGTAGATGTAGGCCACCGAGGTGCCCATCGCCACCAGCACATCCATGTTGAGGCTGCGGCTGCGCAGCGCCGCCCAGGCCCCCTGGTAGAAGCCCCAGCCACCGATGAACTGCACTGGGGTGGTGAGCACGAACAGCCACATCCCCCAGGTCATCCAGGGCAGGGGGGCCAGCGGCACCCAGCTCAGCAGGCTCACCCCGGCAGCCAGGGCCACAAAGGCCACCACCCGCAGCAGCGCCAGCAGCAGCACCCCACTGATGGCCACGCCCATCCGCCGCCGCATCTGGCGCAGTTCCCGCTCCGGATCGAGAAAGCTCTGGCGGCAGCCGCTGCTGCAGAACCAGTAACGCCGGCCACCCTGCTCGGCCCAGAGCGCCGTGGCTCTGGGCACGACCATGCCGCAGATCGGGTCCTTGGCCATGCCCCCAGCCAGCCCATCAGGGGTGGGCGGCGACTCCGGGTGCTGGTGCCCCCGGTGCGGTTGGCCTTGGTGGTGGTGTTGGCCGCAGCTGGTGGGCATGGTGTCGAAACCGCCTACCTCTCCAGGCTGGCGACGGTTCACAGCAACCGACGCAAGATGGAAGGAGCGGCCTTGGGCCAGAAGGATGCGGCAGCGGCACGGGCTCCTGATGGCTGCCGGAGTCGCATTCGCGCTCGCCGCTGGCGTGGTGATCGTGCGAAGCCGCCGTGCCCAGCCGCCGGCCTCTGGGCCACCAAGACCGCTGGTCGCTTGCTGAGCGTTGTCGTGCAGGAGGGCGATCTGGTGCGTGCCGGCTCAGCTGCAAGAAGCGCGGGCCGACTAGCAGCGCGCCCTCACCCAGGTGCAGACCTCCCCTAGCCAGCTGGTGCAGCGGTGCGACGAAGAGCGGGCCAGCGCGATGGTGGTGGCGCAGCTTCGACGTGGAGCGATTGCCCTTTGCCCTGCTGGATCAGCGACTCGCCAGTGGCAAGCTCAGGCCGGCCCAGCAGCTGGATGACCCGGATCTATCCCACTAGCCATTTCCTTCACCATCCCGTAGGGATCGTTTCTCAAAGCCCTGGAATTTCATGGTGGCCCTCCCTGCCCAGGAGCGCTGAGCGATGCGCAGGCAGCCCGGGTGCGATCTGGGTATCAAGCAACTCTGTCGATGGGGTTGGTGGTGTTGTTCGCCGCCACGGCATCCTTGCTCTCGTGTTGATCGGTTGCGGCTTTTTCACGATTGCTCTGCTGTGGTTCCGCCGCACCTTCGCGAGCATGGCGTCGTGATCAGGGTTGGAGACCATCAAATTTCGCCGCCAGCACCGCATCAGCGCGGGTGAGGCCATTGGCCTTATGGGTGAAGATCTCAACATCCACATAGCCCCAGCCCACTGCGAAGTTGGCGTGGTGGCCCTGCTCCTCGCAGATGGCCCCAGCGCGATTCAGCCAGGCCAGTGCTGTGCTGAAGTCGGCAAATTCCAGGCGCCTGTGCAGGTGATGGCCATCCACCACCTCCCAGCCTGGCAATTCCGCTGTCAGCTCCGCCAGTTCTTGCGCATCCAACGTGGGGCCGCCGTCGCGGCAGGGAATGCAGGTTTCATCGCGTAAGGCCATCAGGGGCAACTCCCGATTCGGTATCCCCATGCTGGTGCGACGAAGACACCCTGAACGCACTGGAGGTGATTTGTTACGTCCATGATTGGTGCTCGGCGCTGATGAGTTGTTCTGATGGATTGAGTAGATTCGCTGCATTTCACAGGCATGCCTGCTGTGAAACTTGCGCCTGAGTGGAGGGGGATCTGCCGAAATGACTAGCCTGATTTGAGATCCCTGGATCATGGCCAGGCTTCTCCGGAGCCACGTTATTGCAGGTGGGTGCAACGTTATGAGCCGTATCGCATGCCATCGGCAGCATTTCTCAGCCCTGAAGCTGGCTGCCGGCAGTCTCGCCTTGGTGCTCTTGACAGCTGCCATCGCCCAGGGATGCTCCGCTCGCGAGGGTGGTGTCCGCCTTGCCCAGGGGATGGGGCCCGGGTGGATGTGGGGGCGTCAGGGAAGTGCTGCAGACCAGCACTTCATCGTGATGATGGTTCCTCACCATGAGGGGGCGATTGCGATGGCCGGCCTGGCTCTCACCCGTGCAAAACGTCCTGAAATCCAGGAGCTCGCACGCAGGATCAAGGCCAGTCAGGAACAAGAAAATGACCAGATGCGGCGCTTGTATCGCCAATGGTATGGCCAGGATTTGCCCGCCTGGTCGCCCGGTGATTCCTGGGGCTGGCGACCCCACGGGATGATGGGAGGCGGAATGATGGGAGGCGGAATGATGACTGGCAGAGCAGGGCTGGGCGGGGCTTTTGGAACCAATATCGAAGCCCTAAAGAATGCCGTCGATTTTGATAAGGAATTCATCGAGCAAATGATTCCCCATCATCAGATGGGGGTGATGATGGCCACGATGGAGCTCAATCACACCGAGCGCCCGGAAATGCGAAAGCTTGCTGAGGCGATGATCCGCGTGCAAAGCGATGAAATCAAGACCATGCAGCAGTGGTACCGCAGCTGGTATTCGTAGTGTTCATGGCAAGCTCTGATCACTCTGTCTAATTGGTCTGTTTGATTGCTATTCAGTTATTCACGGAGGCGGGCCATGCTGGCGGCCAAGGGCTATCTGATTCGCTGTACTCTGGTCTATGGCGATATCTATGGGCAGATCATGATCTGGCTGCTCATTGTTTTTCTCAGCCTTGCATCCGGGCTGGCTCTGCTCGCTGGCTCCCACCCGATTGCTGGTGTGGCGATGATTTGTGTCGTCTTCGTGCTGTCTCTACCCTTCATTCTGTTTGCCTTTGTCACAACCCTGGCCAACCATCTTGTTTTCAGGGAGCAGCCTTAACTGATCTGTCCGTGCAGCAGGCGGCTGATCAGGTCGCTGCCGCTCGTCTTGGCTGAGCTGCCACCAGTGCCGCTCCGTCTGGCGCCAGCACCACGCCTACGCCTGGCGCCGAGAAGGCGGTGCTCAGGGGGTAGACGGGTTTAACAACAGACAGAGGCTGTTTCTTGCGTAAAGCTGTCTAAGTGCTGGTTATCTCGATTGAGTTGGCCACTGATCGGTTTTGCGCTGCTTAATCGACAGATGGAGAATCCTGAATGAACGGTAGCCTTTAGTTGTGAATAACTAGGAGCAACTGACAGGAGGCTCGGGTCTTACACATAGGCCACGGATCCATTGCTTGAGATCTCGAGTACGCCTGCTTGCAATGGCACAAAGAACTGGCTTTGAGTGGCACCGATGCCCTCGATGCCCGAAAGCAATAAGGAGCCCCCAACCTGATAGCCCCCATCTGTCTTGGTGATTTCGTACCGGCCAGCCCTGAGCAGCACCCGGTCGGTTCCAGATGAGCCTTCGATTGATCCACTGTTGATTCCACTAACAATGTCGTTGCCTGTTCCAAGCTCAATTCCTCCCCCGTCCTGATAGCCCTCAGAGCTCTCGACCCTGATGATGTCGTTGCCAGACCCCATGGATATGAGTCCTCCATTAATGATGCCGCTGGCGATGATCAAGTCGTTGCCAGAGCCCATCTCGATTCGGCCGAAGTTGTAGATCCCAAGGTTTTTGGCGCCTGAGCGGCCGATGATCAAATCATTTCCACTCCCTGTATCAATAGTGCTTGAGAAATTAGCAATCCCAAAGCCGCCTGCGCCGCCACCGCTCCCTATTCCTGTAATCCGATCGTTGCCGCTACCGGTTTCTATGCCAGTGCTTCTTGTGCCTAAGGAACCCAATGTAATTCCATTGCACTGGAATCCGCTTCCACCGTCGCCGGTGATTTCATCGTTGCCGTCACCTGTTTTCAGGACTCCATCACTGATGCTAAATGTTTGCTTAAAAATACTGCCACTTGGAAGTTTAGCTGTTAGCGAATCATTGCCTCCCAGTGTGTCTGCGTCTGCGTTGCCTAGGAATAGTGTCTCGTCGGAGTAGATGTCGCTACCTTTTGTGAACCTCAGGTTTGCCAGGTCTGCCATCTGATTAATGAATGACTGCTGTAAGCGTAAAGATCCTTCGCGTCCTGCCTATCCCTGCTTTCTGTTCGGCGCATTGTTGATGCGTATGCGTGCGCAATGGCTGCGTAATCGCGCCACGACGATTCACAAGAAAAGAAGATCGATTAAGAATGCAGTGGCTCGGAAATCGGTTGCCGCTGGAGGCCCATTGTGCTTCGTGATCACCATGTCGTGGGGTCAATCTGCTTCGCCCATATCCCGTCTTCCGGGGAGTGTCTCGCTGAGTGGTGTCCTTTCTTGGGATCAGCACTGGCGGCTGCTTCGGTGCTGATCTCCGCGCCCTTGAGTGGAAATGGTCGCCCCTGTCCTGCCCATGGCGGCCCGCGCCGGCAGCAGAGTGGGGGCTGTCCTGTCGGCCAGGTGAGTCATGCCCCTGATTCAGCGGAACACGCCCCACCCCCACTGGGAGTTCAGCGATCCGGGCAGCGGCGATCTGTTGCGGCTGGTGCCCGAGCGCGGCGGCCTGATCAGCGGCTGGCGCTGCGGTGATCGGGAGGTGGTGTATCTCGATCTGGAGCGCTTCCTCGATCCCACCCAGTCGGTGCGGGGTGGCGTTCCGGTGCTGTTCCCGATCACGGGTGGATTGCCAGACAACCAGCTGCCCCTGCCCCAGGGCACCTTCACGCTGCCGCAGCACGGCTTTGCCCGCACCCTGCCCTGGCGGATGGAGCCCCTGGCCGATGGATGCGGCGTGGCCCTGGAGTTGAGCGACACCCCGGAGACGCTGCAGGCCTATCCGTTTGCGTTCCTGCTGCGCATGGAAGCGCGGCTGGCGCCTGGCGCCCTGGCGATCAGCACCACGGTGACCAACCGCAGCATGGCGCCCATGCCCTTCAGCTTCGGGCTCCACCCCTACTTCAACCTCTCCAGCCTGGAGGGGGTGCGCTTCGAGGGGCTGCCCGAGGAGTGCCTCAATCACCTCACCATGGCCCCGGCCGCCACGGCCGGCCAGATGCAGCGCCTGGCCGAGGGCATCGATCTGCTGGTGCGCCCCACCGGTGACGTGCGCCTGGTGGATGGGGAGGCCGGCACCACGCTCGAACTGCAGCTCAGCCACCCCTTTGATCTGGTGGTGCTCTGGACCGAACCGCCCCGGCCGATGGTGTGCATCGAGCCGTGGAGCGCTCCGCGCCAGGCGCTGCTGAGCGGCGATCGCCGCATCGACCTGGCGCCTGGTGCCAGCACTGCTCTCAGCACCCGCTACGTGCTGAGCCGCTCCTGAGTTGGGGCGCTGCTGCGCTACACGTGGCATGGGTGTGCTTTTTATCCCCTGCGACTGCGTGATTGCCGCTGGCTCGATTCGCTATCCGGCGCTACGGATTGCCGGGGTCGAGCTGGTGGCATTCCCTCAGCCAGCGCACCAGCGCCTTATCCGGGTCGCTTAGCTCCTCGATTGAGCCATAGAGCCAATCACGCCAACCCTGCTGGGGCAGGCCGCTGAACACCATCAGGTTGAGCGGGTAGTCCTCGGAGTCGCTGCAGCGGCGGAAGTCGTCGCGGAACAGGAACACTGGCTTGCCCAGGGCGATGGCGGCTCCGAGCTCCAGCATCACGCCCTCATCGGGAGGCGTGCCATTCACCACGGCGAGCAGGGCATCGACCTTGCGCACATCCTGGAGATCGGCCTGGGCCACCCGCCAGGCCCAGCCGGGCTGGGCCAGATCCACCTGGCCATTGCGGGCAAAGGGTTCCCATACCTCCAGCCCCAGGGCCTCGAGCGCTGCCACGAAATCGGGCAGCAGCCGCTGGCGCCAGTGGGCGGAGAAGCCGTAGGGCGAGGCCAGATACAGGGTGGGTCGCTTCATCGGTGCGAGGCGCGATACCGCTGCTCATCGATCTCGGCTGCCGCCGCATGTTCGCAGGCAAACACCAGCCACTCGCTGGCATGCGTGACCTCCACCGCCTGCCACCAGTGCGGCTCCACCTTGCTCACCCACACCACCACCTGGCTGTCTGGCAGATGCTCAAACGGGGCCAGGCTGAGGCCGGTTTCATCCACGTCGTTGACCACTAGGCCGCGCCGGGGGATTCCATAGGTGTCGTTCCAATCCCCGGCTCCGCTGGCGATCTGTTCCACAGCCCGGTCGAAGGCCTGCCCGCTGAGGGTGCGCATTGCGGGTCAGCCGTATGAGGTCATGATCGCAACGGGTGTAATCCCATATTCTATACGACCTTTTGTATCATGATTTGCAGGATTGGCTGCAATCGCTGCTCTTCGCCCCTGGTGCTGGGGAAGGCTGGGTTGGTGCTTTTTCTGGACTGTTCCGGCCCCTGAGATCGTTGACTCCGGGCACTGGGAACAAGGGCAAGCACGCCAATCCATTGACGTGCTCGTGGGCTTGAGCCTTTTTCGCACAGGTGTTTGGTCGCTGATGTGGTGGCTCTGCAGCGACGCCAGGCCCTGCTGGTAGCCCTCAGGGCCGAGCGGCAGCACATCAATTGCAACCTCAACAGCCAGGGCGATCAGGCTCGCCTGTCGATGGTGCGCCGCAGCCTGATTGGAGTGGTGTCAAGCGACATCGAAGCCTGAGCCACGTATTGGCGGGCGTCGCGCACCGCCGGCTCGTACAACCGGAAATCCCCGTGCTGAGCCAGGCATTGATCAATACCGCGCTTGAGCAGCACATCGCCCCCCAGCACGATCTTCAGTGGGGTGGGCTTGGCAGTTTGGGCTGGGCTTCGCAGATTGGATCGCGGGCGTTGCAGCTGCTCAGCGGTTGAGGCGCTGCATCTGCCAGGTCACCAGGGTGCCCACCGGGCTCCAGAGCAGATAGGGCACCAGCAGCACCATCGCCGCCGTGGAGCGGGGCAGCACCACCAGCGCCAGCGCCACGCCCCACACCCAGCCGGCAAAGCCGATGGCGGTGCCATTGGCCAGCCGGCGAGTGGTGCAGATCAGCCAGGTGTAGCTCTGCACCAGCACCAGCAGCCCCAGGTAGCCCGCCATCAGGCCCCAGCTCCAGCTGGCGTTCCAGGCCAGCAGCGCCGAGGCGTAGAAGCAGGCGTAGATGCTGATCCAGATCAGCGGGATCAGGCCCTCAAAGGTGAGCCAGGCCGGTCGCCGCAGGCGGATGAACCAGCCGAACTGCTCCCGACTGGGATTGAGCCCGGCCCCCACCGCCACCATCACCAGCAGGATCAGCAGGGCGGCAGCCATGGGTTCTGGCTCATACGGCTCCAGCCTGGCGAGGCCGAAGCCTCAGTGGCGAAAACTCACCGGCGAGCGGCGTTGATCCGGCAGCTGGGGCGGCGAGGCCGGCTGCAGCAGCGGGGCGATGCTGCTGATGCCCAGCATCAGAAACGAAACAGCTCCCAGCAGCGCCAGCAGGCGCAGCCCCAGGCCCCGGCCCCGATCCTCGAGCTGCTCGTTGTCGTCGTTGTTGTTGTCGTGGCCGAGGTCGTTGTCGTGGTGCTTGGTATTCACGGGGCCACCGCCCGGTTCATGGCATATCCCGGTGGTTGTTGAGCCAGCCTTGCTCCCTAGTGTCGCGGCAGCCCGCATGTTGGTGATGCAGCCACGCCTCAGCCACCTCAACAGCCAGGGGGAGGTGCACATGGTGGATGTGGCCGCCAAGCCGGCCACGGCCCGCCAGGCGGTGGCCGAGGGCTACCTGGCACTGGTGCCGGAGGCGCTGGCCCTGGTGCGCGAGGGGCGGGCCGCCAAGGGCGACGTGCTGGCGGTGGCCCGGGTGGCGGCGATCCAGGCGGCCAAGCGCACGGCCGAGCTGATTCCGCTCTGTCATCCGCTGCCGCTCAGCGGCCTGGAGGTGTCGATCAGCGAGGCGCCGCTGCCGGATGGTTCGGGTTTGGGTCTGCGCTGTGAGGCCACGGTGGGCACCACCGGCCCCACCGGCGTGGAGATGGAGGCGCTCACCGCCGTGCAGGTGGGCCTGCTCACCCTCTACGACATGCTCAAGAGCGCCGACCGGGCGATGACGATCGGTCCGGTGCGCCTGCTGCGGAAATCCGGCGGCCGCAGTGGCGACTGGGTGCGCGGCGAGGCCTGTGGCGATGGCTGAACGTGGCACCGCTCAGCCCCCCGCCGAGCCTTACGGCCGCGAGGGGTTGCCGCTGGAGCAGGCCCGCGCCCGGATCCTCGAGGCGCTGCAACCCCTGGGCCGCCGGGAGGAGCTGGCACTGGTCGCCTGCCTGGGCCGCACGACGGCGGAGCCGGTGCGGGCCACGGCGGCGGTGCCGGGCTTCCGGGCCTCGATCATGGATGGCTACGCCATTGCCGGCGAGGCGCTGCCGGAGCCGGGAGAGCGCTGGCGGCTGGTGGGCTGCTCGGCGGCGGGGGCTCCCCATGCCGGGGTGCTGGCGGCGGGCGAGGCGGTGCGCATCCTCACCGGTGCCGTGGTGCCGGAGGGCAGCGCGCGGGTGCTGCCCCAGGAGCTGGTGCGCCTTGAGCCCGACGCCGAGGTGCTGGGCGGAGCGATTGAGCTGGTGGGCAGCTGCGGCCCCAACCCGTGGATCCGCGGGCCCGAGGAGGAAGCCGCAGCGGGCCAGGAGCTGCTGGCGGCGGGCCAGCGGCTGGGGGTGGCGGAGCTGGGCCGGCTGGCCAGCTGCGGCGTGGAGCGGCTCACGGTGTGGGCGCGCCCGCGGCTGGGCTTGCTGATCAGTGGTGATGAACTGCTGCCGCCCGGCCAGCGGCGCGGGCCGGGCCAGATCTGGGAGAGCAATTCCGCCTTGTTGGCGGCCCTGCTGGCGCGGCTCGGCACCGGCGTGGCCGAGCGGCGGGTGGTGGCCGATCAGCCCGAGGCGCTGCGCCGGGCCTTGCTGGAGCTGGCCGGTTGCTGCGATGTGGTGGTGAGCACCGGTGGCGTGTCGGCCGGCGACAGCGACTGGATCCGCGCCCTGGTGGCGGAGCTGGGTGAGGTGGCGTTCTGGAAGCTGTTTCTCAAGCCGGGGCGGCCGTTTGCCTGGGGGCAGGTGGCGGGGGTGCCGTTTTTCGGGTTGCCGGGCAACCCGGTGGCGGCGGCGATCACGGCCCTGCAGCTGCTCTGGCCGGCCCTGCAGCGGCTGGAGGGCGGCGCGATCGAGCCGCTCCCCCGTTTGAAGGTGCGGCTCGAGCGCCAGCTCAGGCGGGGTGCCGGGCGGCCGGAACTGGCCCGGGCCCAGCTGGTGGTGGCCGCCGATGGGGCGCTGCTGGCCCGGGTGGAGGGCTCCCAGGCCTCCTCCCGCATCGGTTCGCTCCAGGGGGCCGATCTGCTGCTGGAGATCCCGGCCGAGCTGGGCACCCTCGAGGCGGGCAGCGAACTCTGGGCCCAGTTGCTGCGGCTGCCGATCTTCTGAGCCCCTCAGCGGCGGCCGAGGTTTACAGCGGCGTGTTGCCCTGTACCCAGTGGCCGCGACCATCGGCCAGCCACTCCCGCTTCCAGAAGGGGGCTTCGTGCTTGAGCGCCTCCAGCAGCTCCTGGCCGCAGCGCAGGGCAGGGCCGCGACGGTCGGCGGCCACCGCCACCAGCACGATCGGCTCGCCCGGCAGCACCCGCCCCACCCGGTGGTGCACCAGCACCGCCGCAGCGCCATGGGTGGCGGCCGCAGCCTGGGCCAGGTGGTGCAGCTGGGTTTCGGTCATGCCTGGGTAGTGCTCCAGCTCCAGGGCGGCCAGGGCTTCGCCGCCGGCAGCGGTGGCGCGCACCCGGCCAATGAAGTGGCTCTCGGCGGCGGGCCGATCCGCCAGGGTGGCAGCCAGGCCGGCGTGCCAGGCGGCCAGGGCCTGCAGCGGTTCAAACGGCGCCGGCTCCAGGGCGATGGTGAGCATCAGGTTGGGCATGGCTTCAGCCACCGCTGATCGGTGGCAAGAAGGCCAGCTCGTCGCCGCCGACCAGCGGGGTATCCCAGCTGGCGAACTGCTGGTTGATCGCCACCCGGACGCCGCTGGGCGGTTCGTCTGGTTCCCGGTCCTCCGGCCCCAGGCCCAGCTGATGCCAGATGGCCAGGGGCGTGCAGGCGGCGGTTGCCGGCGTCACCAGCTGTTCGCTCCAGCCCATCGCTTCGCGCAGGGAGGCGAACAGCCGCACCCGCAGGCAGGGGACGGCTTGGGCAGACGCGGCCATGGGCTGCAGCGGCTGCTGATCAGTCTGGGCCCCAGCACAATGGATTGGCGTTCATCTGTGGCCTCTGGTGAGCCTCGCTATCGCCCTGCTCACGGTGTCGGACACGCGCACGCTGGCCGACGACCGCAGCGGCGATGCCCTGCTGGAGCGGCTGCAGGCGGCCGGCCACCGGCTGGTGGAGCGGTCGCTGGTGCCGGACAACCGCTACCGGATCCGGGCGGAGCTCAGCCGCTGGATTGCCGATGAGGCGGTGCAGGTGGTGATCAGCAGCGGCGGCACCGGCCTCACTGGCCGCGATGGCACGCCGGAGGCCGTGGCTCCCCTGCTCGACAAGACGATCGAGGGCTTCGGGGAGCTGTTCCGGGTGCTGTCGTTTGACACGATCGGCACCAGCACCCTGCAGAGCCGCTGCCTGGCGGGGGTGGCCAACGGCACGGTGATCTTCGTGTTGCCGGGCTCGCTCGATGCGGTGGAAACCGCCTGGGACCGGCTGATCCGCGCCCAGCTCGATGCCAGCACGCGGCCCTGCAATCTGGTGCAGTTGCTGCCGCGGTTGCGGGAATAGCAGCTGGATCAGCTGCTGGCGGCCAGAGCCTTGAGGTGCGATTCACATGTGGCCTGCTTCATGAATCAATAGGCGCTTGTTGCAACGTGCCGAGGCAGTCCGCGTCTGGAATGCTGGGTTTCCTTGGTCGCGGCGTAGCAATGCCGCCAAAGACTTATAGGCAATTCGTTGATGTGCAGTCTCTGGCGAACGTGGAGTGCACGCGGGTTTATCCTTTGCCACCTCTGGAATGATTTGTTAATCAGATGATGAGTGTTTGCCAGCGCGTTTGATGTAGGTAGTCGGCATCGACTTTGCAGGTTGGAATGCACTTGATTTTCTCCGGCAGCTGAATACACCAGGCTCTTGATCGAGGGCGTTGCTGCGTTCGTTAACGCGTTGAGACCGCTTCACTTGACTGCGAATTCTGTGGGTGATGAACGCCCCATGGTGACCGGCCCACCGGGGGCGGATCAGGTAACGCTGCCACTCGGCAGCGGATGTGAGACAAGCAATGCATTCCCTTGTGGGAACTACTAATTCTTACTCCCTGATAGACGTCTCTCGCAACAACAAATACTTTTCTTTCACTTCGTCTCTGTCAAGCGCGGCAGCTTCCATGGGCGAAAGCGCGGAGCCGGCGGGTTGGGATGACGGGAAGAGTCGCGTCACGGCTTGAGGGGTTCGATGTCGTTGAGCTGCCAGGCCTTGCTGAAGTAGGGCTCGGTGGGGCCGTAGAAGCGGAAGTAGGCAAACCAGCCCTTGCCCGGGATCGTCTGGATCCAGTTGGTGGCGCCGGTGGGCTTCACCGGCCCGAAGAACACATCCACCGAGCCATCGGCGTTGGTCACCAGGTCGGGTTTGCGGGAGCTGAGATCGGCGGCGCCCTGGGGGGTGATCACCGGCCCACGGCTGAGGTTGTCGTAGAGGGTGATCGACCAGAACTGCTTCACCGGTGCGCCGGCCGGCACCCGCATCCGGTAGGTGCGGCCGCCATCAAGCCACTGGCCCCGGGCATCCTTCGAGGCCTCCAGGTACACCTGGCCGAAGCCCAGAAGCCTGCCCTGCATCCCCACCGACATGCCGATCGCCTCATAGAACCAGGAGCTGCGCTCGTCGAACTGCACGCGGCGTTTGTCGGGCGATTCCTGATCGAGGTCAAACAGCACCGCGTACTCCCAGTGCTTGCCGGGATACACCGTGGCACCGGGGGTGCGCTTGTCGTAGGCGATGGTGCGGGCCATCAGGTCACCCAGCTGGGCCGCCTCGCCGAGGATCCTGGCCTGGCGGGCATCGGGATTGAAGGGCTGGGCGGGGGTGATGCCCAGCGGCGCCAGCATCCCGAACATCATGCGATCGCGGGGGGCGACGGGCTCATCGGCATAGAGCTCACTGAGCAGGCGCCAGTAGGTGAGATCGGCGGGCTGGGCCGATTGCCAGGGGCGACCACCCACTTCGCTGTAGCCGGTGGCCAGCGGATTGGCCCGCTGGTTCCAACCGTAGAGGCGGTGCTGGCGCACCGTGGCCTCGGCCACGGCCTTGTCCGGCGACAGGCCCCGGGTTCCGAACCACACCTGGTTGCTGGGGGAGCGGAAGATCCGGTAGCCCGGCGCCACCACCTCCGGCCCACCGGGGGGCAGGATCAGGTACTTGCCGCCGGCACCCTTGTCGGGCCCGGTCTGGCCCATGTCGGTGATCGGCTGCTGCCAGATGTCCATCACCCCACCGGCGATGAGCCCGGCCGGCACCTCCACCACCAGTGGCCCCTGCTTGGCCAGATCCCAGAAACTGAAGGCGTAGAGGGTGGTGATGTTGGGGGTGAGCATCCCCGCTTTGTCCTGGAGCGTGCGGTAGAGCAGCACGTCGCCATTGCGGACGCCCATGGTTTTCGCCTGGGCGTCGTAAAGGGCCTTGAAGCCCACAGCCGGCAGGGCCCAGAGATAGGCCTGGGTGGCCCGCTGCAGATCGAGTTCGTCGTAGAGCTTCCGGGCGGTGGCGGCGGTGGGGTAGCCGTTCTCCAGTTGGAGAGGCCCGAGTCTGGTGCCTTGCGCCTGGCTCGGGACCACACCGCCCTGTTGAACGCCTGATGGAGCCGGTGGCTTGGCGATCGCTCCACTGGTGAAGCCGAGACTGGCCAGGGAGGCGAGTAAGCAATGGCGCAGGAGGGAGGGTGGCATGCCGTTGTGATGGACGATCAGTGAAAGGATTTGTTGATCACGGACTGATGATCTGGCCCTGGATTGGCAGGTTCTGAATCGGACTAAATGAAACTATTTTGGATCAATCATCGGCTTGTAGGTGTCAGTTTGCGCATGATTGATCAGCCAAAAGTGCCAAATTCAGCCTGTGCTGAAGGGCGTTCACCTTCCGCTCACGACGATCGATCCAACTCACGCCTGGGGTGGGGCCCCAGCTCCCGGCGGTGCCGATAGCCCTCGCTGAGCTGGTGGGCCACCCAGCCGGGGCCGCTGAGGCTGAGCACCAGGATGGTGAGGGAGGTGCTCAGCCGGCTTGACACCGTGCGCGCCTGATCCAGGCCTGAATGCAGGAAGGTGAAGGTCACCAGGGTGGCGAAGATGCCGGTGGTGAGGGCACTGGCGGAGCGCAATGTGTCTTTGGGGCGCCGGCGGTCGGGTTCGCCCGCATCGCGGCTGAAGCTGCGGCCGCCGATGGCGCCGGCCACCATCAGGCAGCCCACCATCGCCAGCCGCAGGTGGAGGCCGGCCTGGGGATCGGTGCTGTGGATCTTCTGGGCTACCACCATCGCCGTGCCCAGCAGGCCGCCGCAACAGGCCCCCATCACCGTCCACCAGCGCCAGGGGGTGCGGGTGCGGCCGCTGGCCACCGCCCCCCCCGCCAGCAACACCGCCGTGAGGAAGGTGGAGGGCAGGGCCTGCAGATGGCGGGCGCCCAGATAGGCGATCACAACAGCCGCCAGGCCTGCCCCCAGCACGTGCAGCCGCGTCGCCATGGCGGCCTTCACTGGCGGGCCAGGATCTGGCGCATCTGCTCCTTCAGATCCACCACCGGCGTGCCGCTCACATCCACCAGCGCCCGTTTGATGTGGCCTGCGTACGCGAAGGGGGGCTTGTAATCGGGCATGGCCGGCGAGCCGGGATCGGCACCTACCGCCACGCCGGCCGCCAGGCCGAGGCTGAGCGGGATCGTCACTGGCAGCTCGCCCTCACCCACCGGTTGGCCATCGAGAAACAGCACCACCTTGGCCGGGGTGCCCTTGCCGTTGGCGATGTCGGGCGCGCCGGTGGGGGTGAACTCGGCGCTCACGATGTGGTGGCCGGCCGGGATCGGGCCGCTGGAGCGCACGCGGAAGAACTGCTCGGCCACGTAGTTGTAGCCGTAGGTGAGCTGGCCGTTCTGCACGTAGAAGGCGAAGCCGCCATCGTTGCCGCCCATGCTGAACAGCACCCCCTCGGCGCCGCCTTCGGGCACCTCCACCTCCACCGACACCGAATGGGGCCGGTTGAGCACCCGCGGCGCCGCATTGGCCGGCACCATCTGGGTGCCTGGGTAATAGATGTAGCGCTGGCGGTCGGCGGTGATCTGGGGCCGCTCCACCGCGAAGCGCTGGGTGCCGCGGCTGTCAATCGGCAGCACGTTGTACTTGCCGGCCTCCACGTACCACATGCCGATCATGGCGATCAGGCGATCTCGCTCGCTGGCGGCAAGGTTGTTGGTTTCGGCGAAATCCTCGTGGAGGTTGTAGAGCTCCCAGCCTTGGGCATCGAGCTGGGTCAGCTGGTCGTAGCTGATCGGATCGCCGAAGCGCCGGCCCGATTCCACAAACGAGGTGCCGGGCCAGGGGCATACGGCGCGCCAGCCATCGTGATAGAGCGAGCGATGGCCAAACATCTCGAAGTATTGGGTGAGATGGAGGCTTGGCGCGCCGGGATCAGCGAAGCAGGAGGTGAGGGAGAAGCCCTCGATCGGGCTCTGGGCCACGCCGCGGATCGCCGTGGGTGCCTCGATGCCGAGGGCGTCGAGCACGGTGGGCACCATGTCGATCGCATGGCAGTACTGGGAGCGCACCTCGCCGCGGGCGGCGATGCCCTTGGGCCAGCTCACGATGAAGGGATCGCTGGTGCCGCCCCGGTAGGTCTCGCGCTTCCAGCGGCGGAAGGGGGTGTTGCCGGCGTGGGTCCAGCCCCAGGGGTAGTGATTGAAATACTTCGGGCCGCCGATGTCATCAATGGCGGCGAGATTCTGCTCGAGGTTCTCCGGCACATTGTTGAAGAACTTGCCCTCGTTCACTGAACCCGTGGGCCCGCCCTCGGAGCTGGCGCCGTTGTCGGAGATCACCATGATCATGGTGTTGTCGTACTCGCCGATCTCCTTGAGGAAAGCGATCAGCTCGCCGATGTAATGGTCGGTGTGCTCCAGGAAACCGGCAAACACTTCCATCATGCGGGCGTAAAGACGCTTCTCCTCAGCGGAGAGGCCGTTCCAGTCCGGCACATCGGGGTCGTGGCGCGACAGCACGGTGTCTGGCGGGACGATGCCCAGTTCCTTCTGGCGCGCGAAGGTGTGCTCGCGGTAGGCGTCCCAGCCGCCATCGAATTTGCCCTTGTACTTGTCGGCCCACTCCTTCGGCACGTGGTGGGGCGCATGCATGGCGCCGGTGCAGAAGTACATGAAGAAGGGTTTATTGGGCGCCACCTGCTTGGAGTCGGCGATCATCGCCCTGGCCTTCGCCACCAGATCGGGGGTGAGGTGGTAGCCCTCCTCCGGCGTGGCCGGCGGTTCCACCTGGCTGTTGTCCTGCACCAGCTCCGGGTAGTACTGGTGCGTGTCGCCGCCGAGGAAGCCGTAGAAGCGCTCGAAGCCCCGGCCCAGGGGCCAGCGGTCGTAGGGGCCGGCCGCCGAGGTCTGCTCGGCGGGGGTGAGGTGCCACTTGCCCACGGCGTAGGTGTTGTAGCCGTGCTGCAGCAGGATCTCGGAGAGGAATCCGTTCTCGAACGGGATGATGCCGTTGGAGCCGGGGAATCCCATCGATCCCTCGGTGATGCAGGCCAGGCCGTTGGAGTGGTGGTTGCGGCCGTTGAGCATGCAGCTGCGTGACGGCGAGCAGAGCGCCGTGGTGTGCATGTTGTTGAAGCGCAGGCCGTCGGCCGCCAGGGCATCGAGATTCGGCGTGGCGATCGGGCTGCCATAGCAACCGAGCTGCCCGAAACCGGTGTCGTCGAGCACGATGAACAGCACGTTCGGCGCACCGTCCTTCGCCCGGTTGGGCATCGGCCAGGCGGGGGTCGACACATCGGCGGTGCGGCCGATCACGCCCGGGAAGGCTGCACCGGGCCTGTATTCGATGAGCGGCATCGCAGGCAGGGAGTTGCGCTGATGGCAACGTATCCATGGCTGGAGGCCTTGGCATCCCAATATCTGCTGCGTTTTTTGCGCGTTGCTACGCCGGCCGCACGATGCAGCGGAAGCCGAGGTGGCAGGTGGAGGTGTCGATCCCCTGGGCCATCCGCGCCGCCGGCCGGTAGCGGCGGCAGTAGCTGGGGGCGCAGAGGAAGGAGCCGCCCTTCACCACCTTGCGCGGAATGCTGCCGTGCTGGGAGGAGGCATCGATGCTGGCCTCGGCATCGACGGCACCACGGGGGTTGTGCAGAAGGCTGGCGCAGCAGCCCTGGGCCTGGGGGCCCGCCAGCCGGGCGCCGTGCGCCTGATACCAGTCGTCGGTCCATTCCCACACGTTGCCGACCATGTCGAGCAGGCCATAGCCGTTGGCCGGATAGCTGCCCACCGGCGCCGTGCGCTCCCAGCCATCGGCACGGCTGTTGTGGTGCGGGAAGTCGCCCTGCCAGGTGTTGGCCAGCATCCGACCGCCGGGGTGGAGCTCATTCCCCCAGGGGAAGTCCACGCCCTCCAGGCCGCCCCGCGCCGCCCGTTCCCATTCCGCCTCGCTAGGGAGCTGCTTGCCGATCCAGGCCGCGTAGGCCAGGGCATCGGCATGGGCGATGTGCACCACCGGATGCCGCTCGCGCCCCTTGATCGAGCTGCCCGGCCCCTCGGGATGGCGCCAGTCGGCGCCGGCCACGTACTGCCACCAGCGGTAGGGATCGCCCTTGGCCACCGGCCCTGGTGGCGGCACGAACACGATCGAGGCCGGCTGCAGCAGGTCCGGCCGGGCGTCGGGATAGAGGGCCGGATCGGCGGCCTGCTCCGCCAGGGTCACGTGGCCGGTGGCCTTGACGAACTTCAGGAACTGGGCGTTGGTTACGGCCGTGCGGTCGATCCAGAAGCCATCCACCACCACCCGATGGGCAGGCGCCTCCTCGGGGTAGTGCCCGTCGGAGCCCATCAGGAAGGCACCTCCCGGGATCCACGCCATGCCGGCGGCGGGCGGCCGGCCCGGTGCCCTGGCATGGGCTTGTGGCACCAGCACCTTCTCCACCGTCTTCAGGACCGTCTTCAGGGCTCTGCATTTCACCCTAGGGATGGGGTCGATGGCGTGCAGCGCCTGAATTCCGCGCAGTCGCCGGATTGGATCAGGTTGCACGGATTCGGGGCCTTCACGCACGCCTCACCATTCCTGAGCCAAGCCAGGGGTGAGGTGGTGGCTTGTCTACTCAAGGGGCTTGTTATCCGTTCCTCTATGCCGAGACACTTCTCCGGAGTGCTTCCTGAGCAAGCGTGTTGAGACTCTTTCCCTGCACCTCCGCAGTCATCGCCAGCTTCTCGTGCAGTTCAGGAGGAATTCAAAGATTGAACTTACCTGAATACTGTCTACGTGGCTCGATTCCTTGCTCCCTGCAGACCTCAAGAAAAGCCTCCAGAAATTCCAAGAATCACCCTCGAAACTGATCTGTTTCTTCGTCGTACTCAAGCTTGGCTTGGTAGCCGTCCACTTTTATCAGATTCATGGTGTCACTCCGTATTTTTCGAACCATTTGCGGATTCAAGCAACTGCACCCTTGTCTGTATCGGGCGATGGGTGGAGTCTGTGGAAGACTCTGACTTCGCCAAACAGAACGACAGCGACTCGGCTGCCAGCCCTCTTGCTTACCTCCCCACCAAGCTCCTGAAACAGGGCTTCAATGTCTCTCAACGGCAAAGAGCCGCTTATCAGATTGGAAGAAGATCATCTCAAGGGTGTGCTGGTGCTTCCGCTTCAATCCACTATGGTACGGACTCTCGGTACCAGATGCGGCTATCTCTCAAAGGCTTGCTGGATACGGTTAACGCTCAGCATCAGCGGCGGCGCGCGGCGCCGTCCACTGCAACCGGTTGTTAGGTGGATGCACCGTACGGAAGCCAAGCATGAGTGATTCCGTGATCCATAGTCGATCCAGCAAACCGTTCACCGCGATCGATCGATCACCCTTGTGCGCGCACGTGCGTCAGCATCGGTATGACTTCCACGCTGATGTTAGCTCGGCAGAAGGTCTTCTCCAGAATGTCGTCTGAAATTGTGGTCGCCAACGTCCCCGGGATATTACCGCCGAAACTTCGCCGCAAAATGACGTCGACGAGCGCGTCCTTCTCCCCCAACAGCGTCACGTTGACCGCGCTCCCAATCGGAATGAACCCGGGAACATCATGGAGGTTCAGTATAACGGTCTTGCGGATACTCTTCTCGAGCTCGAGGTGACGACGACGTACCCCGCTGATCACGAGGATGGTGGTGCTGCCAACGACGTCCAACCCAATGACGTTGACTAGCAGCAATCCAAATGCATTCCAGCTGTGCACGGGGCTTCCGAGCGCCCATCCGATGCCGATTACCGCAGCCGGGGGAATTAGAGAGATAGCCACCTGGACCCCGATGACTGCGTCAATCACCTGTCCCCACGGCCGTTCTATGGTGCTTGGTTCTGTGATTAGTGCGAGAGAAGCGGCCGCGCCCGCCGAAACCGCAATCATCATGCTCAAGGCCACGTCTCGTGATGTCGGCATCGCTCTGAGTGCGATCTCGGGCGTAATATCGATGCCCGGAAAGTATTGTCGCAGTGCAGCCGTAATGAGAGCAGCTACACAGGTGCCAATTACCAGCAGGCCGACGAACTGCTTGACGATTCCTCCAAAGAAGACAGACCTGTTGCGAAACAGCGCGCCAATACAGACCGCACGTGAGGGCGCCATAAAAGGGGCGACGCACATCGAACCGATGACGGCTGCCGTGCTGTTGAGCAGGAGTCCAGCCGTGGCCATCACGGTCGCGGCCACCACCATCGCGAGGTACCCGCTAGTTATGGCCCCTCCAGCGACGGCACGCCGCTCTAATGTGGTGTGGTAATTGGGGAAGCCCCAAATCCCCACACCTTGAACAACTGAGTCGTCGCTGCGGAGTATTCCTGTGGGAGGCGGAGATGTCATTGATACACTAGGCCTTTGGTAACAGAAGTGCGAGCAAGCTTATCCACCTAACGCCAAGATCAGCGGCGGGAAGTATTTTATGCTAGTACCAATAGTCATGCTAATGTCAGCTGCATCTTGTTGTTAGAGGTAGATCTACATTCAGCACTTGCAGCTCTGGCGCCTGAAATGATCAGCAAGATCATCAATTAGTTCAGCGAGTCTCTGCTTCTTAGGGTGCCTAATTCTTCGTGCAACTAGACCAATCAATCCATGCTCACGCCTCTCTTGTGGCGTGATGCTCTTATATCTTGATGAATATATAATTTGCTTTAGATCCCGAATCTTTGTGGCAATATCGGAATCAATGTCAGGGGCGTCCTCATTTAGGTAAGGCGGCGAGAGCACAAGTGAAACCTCGATGAGCGCCGCTTCAATAGCTTTGGCCTCATCATAAGGCAACATGAGAAGCCTTCTTGCATCTGAGAACTTTTCCGCAACGTATCTGCAATGGTCGCGGTTCATGCCCGTCTTAACTGCAACACAATAGTTTAATACTAAACCTTCTTGCAATGGTGCATCGTAAAGAAAGTCGCATAAGCATGGATATAGGAATGCACGTGCTAAAGGCTTGTTAACTCACCCTCTGAAGCCAGGCATGCGTTTGCTCTTGTCGATGGCATGCTCATTAAAGTAAACACTGATCTACCGTTGCATAACTGGATGCTGTGTTGTGGCTTCTTTGATGAATTCATCAGCCAGAGGCCTGCATCCACCAGCTGCATCAATCTCAGATTGCACGCGCTTTTCAAAATCATTGCCCGAAATGATGTTCGTCAATCTATCCATTGAAATCTGATTTTCCTCCATGAACTCATGAATTGTCTGACGAACACTTTCACCAGCTTGTGTATTTGTCAAATAGCCTTCTTCTTTCAAGCACCAGTAGACTGTCCCAACGTAGACTAGAGAATCAGTGAGCGTCCAACTCGACTTCTCGTTCAATCGTTGCTGTGCTCTAGCCTCGTACGAGGAGACGGCTAGTATGCCAATAAGAATTATTATATTGCTAATCCTGCGATGAAAGCCGACCCGACTCAAGACAAGCACGCATTCCATAATCAAGCCTCTCAGATTGCTGAAGAGTATAATAAGATTAAGTGGCCTTGTTAGTAAATACTAGGATACTTCTGTGAACATTATGCTTAAAGATAAAAAGTGTCATTCTGGCATGGTTCGGCTGAATTCAGCATGGCGCGCAGCTCCTGCGCCTCTAACGCCATGATCAGAAGCGGGCAGAAGCCTCAACACTTGGAGTTTTCCTTCCGCGCCCGTCTTCTGCATCTTGATGTTAGGCCGTGCTGGTGCTGCTACCGATTGGGAAGTCATTAATCCATCTCTGAAGGGTTAAATAGTCATGGAGGTGCAACTGGTGCTGGATCTCTCTCTGGTAGTCTTTTGCACCAGCCGTGAAATATGAGGTTGAGACAATTGCTCCGGCAGTTGCTCTATTTGCCTGGATAACACCGTGAAGGGAGCGAACAATTGCAACGCCAACTTTATTGGGAGGTACATAGCGCTTACACTCAACCAGGTAGAGAAACTTACCAAGACCATCTTGTCGAGCAGCACAGATATCGAAGCCTCCGTCTCTGGAAGCTGAGGTAAGCTCAACCTCGTAGCCTTGTTTACTGAGAATTTCGGCTACGATCTCTTCAAATTTGCGCGGCGGCAATTCCCATGCCAGTTCGGGATCTTGCTGGAGTAGGCGCATTATTTCACTATTTGCCGCATTTACATCTATGATTATTCTTTGATATTCCTTCGACTTCTGATTAATTGGTTGACCGTCTGGCCCCAAAACTCCAGGCACCTGAAAGTTGCGCAGATGATCCAACAGATCTATCCAAGAGGCTTCGACTCCCTGATTAACTGCAGCTACGGCCAGATCTGCTAGCAGTAAGTTTCCTTGGGCCAGATCGAACAACTTTTCAACCACTTGGTTATCAATCTGATCATTTTTAGACTTGTTTCTGAGATGAAGAAGCTTCTCGAACTCAGACCTGCTTATACTTCCTAATGACAACTGATGGAAGTCAGGGCCTAATGGCAGTACTGGGCGACGAGATGTCACAAGAAGGCGTAGCTGACTACTACGTTGCAGGAGACTCTGAATCCGTTGAATTCCCCTATCATCAAGGGTTTCTGCTGCGTCTACGACTATCAGTTTCGGTGCTAGAAGATCTTCCTGGAGTACCCGATAAAACAGGTTGTCTGGACTTTCTATCCAAGCCGCAGTAGCTGTAAGAATCCCGGCAGGGAACAACTGTTCTGAGAATCGCCCTGAAAACACCCTTGCCAACAAGGTTTTGCCGGACCCTGGGGGGGCGACAATTTGAACACCTCGAGCGCCGGTGAGGAATACGTCTCGAAGATATTCAAGTTCTCTGCTCCTCCCAACAAAACCGGTTTCTAGGTCTGTTGATAGGTGGTTGATGAAGGGACTAAGTCGTCGATCTTGTGCACTCATGTCTTCATGGTCGGTTCGGTCTAACGCTCATCATCACCCGCTCGAAAAGATGCCAGCTAATCACAGACCTCCTCCAAGTTGGTCGGGTGAATGATGATGTTAGGCAGTCTCCCAGCACACCCGCAAGACTTTCTTGGTCTGTACATATTTACAAGAGCATAGAGTAGCGGAAATAGGGCTGGTGAAGAGCGGGTTGTCGAATAGAAGTGCTACCTAGATGCCATAGCAGACAGAGAGCAGTTAAGACGCATCAGTTGGTTTGCAAACAAGATAAGCTACCGACTCAGGGACCGACCCTTGAGCAATTGGCTCCCATGAAGTACGAGTTGCTCCAACAGTTGCGGCGAATCTCCAGGTCGCACACTCAATATGCATATACCCAGCGGCATATCCAGAATCTTCGGTTCGCGCTGATACCACAATTGAATAAACGCTTCCAGACTTTTTAATGCTGTTGTAGTCGGCACTTACAGCACCGTCCTTTGAAACCGGAATCCACTGAGGGAGCGCCAGAGCGCAATGAGGTGCAAGTACAATGAATGGCACAGAGAAGCGCAGCAGCTGAAAGAACATCTGCTTACTTTTGGGTTTTGTACATCATATAAAGGCAGACAGTCAGACCCTCTCTTAGCTTTACGTACTTTTGCTTCCAAGGCACGTCACCTGGGTTTAATTCCAGGTATCTATGCACAACATCTATTCCGATTGACTGGAGCAGACATTGAGCGCGTAGGGAAGCCGGGTCGAGTTCACCGGAACCTGCGCCTAACGATTTTGCGTGATCTTGAATCATGCTTGCAATGATGCCTATCTTCTCCTCAAAAGCCTGCTTATCTGGCTCCTCCCATGCCTTGCCAGGTGCACATATAGCGATAACTGACAGGACATATATGATTAATGCCTGCAGGAAAGTGCCTTTGAGTACTCTGTCGACGATTGAACAACTCGGCTTGCAGCTCATGCAAGTGCGACCCTGTGCTTGTGCTCTATCCATAGCTGGTCTCAAATTCTCAGAAAAGCCTAACGAATATGGATAGATCGTGCGCAGCCACGATCTTATCCAAAGTTGAACAAGCCTTCAACGCTAGGGTTAAGAGCCCACTGCAGAACAATCAGGCCTTTTTTAGTTTTTCTTTGGCTTCTGCCCT
>JBIIIC010000018.1:0-56739 GCA_044235095.1 Prochlorococcaceae cyanobacterium
CCGCGCTGCACCTTCATCTTGTGGGCGGTCTGGAAGGTGCGGGTGATCACCTCGCCCACCCGGCCCATGGCCTGGGAGTCGCTGGCGATGATCGAGAAGGCGCCCAGGTCGTGGAGGATGTCCTCGGCGGCGATCGTTTCGCGGCGGATGCGCGACTCGGCGAAGGCCACATCCTCCGGGATCTTGGGATCGAGGTGGTGGCACACCATCAGCATGTCGAGGTGCTCCTCGAGCGTGTTGATCGTGTAGGGGCGGGTGGGGTTGGTGCTGCTGGGCAGCACGTTGGCTTCACCGCAGATCCTGATGATGTCGGGGGCATGCCCGCCGCCGGCCCCCTCGGTGTGGAAAGTGTGGATGGTGCGGCCGCCGATGGCGCGGATCGTGTCCTCCACAAACCCCGCTTCGTTGAGGGTGTCGCTGTGGATGCACACCTGCACATCGAGCTGGTCGGCCACCGTGAGGCAGCAGTCGATCGCCGCGGGTGTGGTGCCCCAGTCTTCATGGAGCTTCAGGCCGCAGGCGCCGGCGCGAATCTGCTCCTCGATGGCCTCGGGGGTGGAGGCGTTGCCCTTGCCGTAGAAGCCCAGGTTCACCGGCAGCCCCTCGGCTGCCTGCAGCATCCTGCTGATGTGGAAGGCGCCCGGGGTGCAGGTGGTGGCGTTGGTGCCGGTGGCCGGGCCGGTGCCGCCTCCCAGCAGGGTGGTGACGCCACTGGCCAGGGCGGTCTCGATCTGCTGGGGGCAGATGAAGTGCACGTGGGTGTCGATCGAGCCCGCCGTGAGGATGTGCCCCTCGCCGGCGATCGCCTCGGTGCCCGGGCCCACCACGATCGTCACACCGGCCTGGGTGTCGGGGTTGCCCGCCTTGCCGATGGCACAGATGCGGCCGTCGCGGATGCCGATGTCAGCCTTCACGATTCCCCACCAGTCGAGGATCAGGGCGTTGGTGATCACCGTGTCCACCGCCCCTGAGGCGCGCGTGGTCTGGGCCTGACCCATGCCGTCGCGGATCACCTTGCCGCCGCCGAACTTCACCTCGTCGCCATAGACGGTGAAATCCTTCTCCACCTCCAGGATCAGCTCGGTGTCGGCCAGTCGCAGCCGATCGCCCGTGGTGGGGCCGTAGGTCTCGGCGTAGGCGCGGCGTGAGATCCGGTAGGGCATGGGGTGAGGCCGGCTGGCGGCGGAGCGGGGGCAGGTGGGTGCGCGGTTGGCTTGGCGCCCCGCGCTAGTCCAGGGGGCCGTTGATCAGGCCGTTGAAGCCGAACACGCGGCGCTCGCCGGCGAAGGGCACCAGGTTCACATCGCGGCTGTCTCCCGGCTCGAAACGGATCGCCGTGCCGGCGGGGATGTCGAGCCGCTGGCCGCGGGCGGCGTCGCGGTCGAACCTGAGGGCGCTGTTGGCCTCGTGGAAGTGGAAGTGGGAACCCACCTGCACAGGCCGGTCGCCCGTGTTGGCCACCGTGATCTTCGTCACGGGCCGGCCCGCGTTGAGCTCGATCTCGCCGGGTTCAGGCAGGAGTTCGCCGGGAATCAGGGGAGCCATGGCGGATCGGGGTTGTGGGGTGGCGGTCAGCGGATCGGGTCGTGCAGGGTCACGAGCTTGGTGCCATCGGGGAACATCGCCTCGATCTGCACCTCATGCACCAGCTCCGGCACCCCCTCCATCACCTGGTCACGGTTGAGCCAGGTGCTGCCTTCCGCCATCAGCGCGGACACCGTCTTGCCATCGCGGGCGCCTTCGAGCACCTGGAAGCTCAGCCAGGCCACCGCCTCGGGGTGGTTGAGCCTGAGGCCGCGGTTGAGTCGCCGCTCCGCCAGCAGGGCGGCGGTCACGATCAGCAGCTTGTCCTTTTCCTGGGGGGTGAGATGCATGGATCGACAGGCATGAATCAACTGTGGCAGGGGTGGGCCGGGCCGGCCCGTTCAAGGTGAACCACTGCCGCACGCTGGTCGGGCGGCGAACGGCTCCTCCTGGAAGGGCCACACCCGCGGCAGCTCCGGTGCCTCCAGTTTCCGCAGCTCCCTGGTCAGGCGCCAGATGCGCGTGAACCAATAACGGGCCGCCTGGCTGGAGGAGCCCCGGTAGCGGGCCACCAGGCCTTGCTCGAGAGCGCCACAGGCCAGCTCGCCCTCCAGGCCGACACGCTCGGCGCGACACCGGGCCAGGAGTTCCGCCAGCTGGGCGCCGTGGAGAGGTTGCGGCGCGGCCCACACCAGGCTGCCGAACACGGGCTGGCCGGCCAGCCCGTGTTCTCCCTGGAGTACATCAGCGGCCAGTTCCAGGCGATCCACCAGCTCCCAGCGCGGTCCCGCCGCGGTCTGGCGACGGATGCTGAGGGCCGAGCGCCAGCGGCCTGCCCCTAGCTGTTCCTGATCGGCGGTGCGGCCCAGCCGCACGATCTCGGCTGCCAGGAAGCTGGCCCCCTCCGCCAGCTCCACATCGAGTTGCTGGGCAAACAGCCCATCGGCGTAGAGCACCAGCTCCTGGGGCAGCCACTCCAGATCACTGCCGCTCCCCAGCTGGAAGCGCAGCTGCTGCTTTGCCCAGCTGCCTTCGGGTCGCCGCCGGGAGCGTCCCACCGATCCGTACACCTTCTGGGCCGCCACGCTGGTGAGCAGGGCGCGGCTGCCGGGCTCCAGCTCAGCCGTGATCCTGAGTTGGTCGCCGCCCACCAGGCCGCCGGCGGTGTGCAGCAGGGGCAGTTCACAGTGGCCGCTGCTCTGCTGGAAGGCCCGCTGCAGCTTGAGCGGCGCGGTGGCGCTGCCCTGGTGGCAGGTGCGCCCCCCCTGGAGTTCAAATCGCAGCCAGGCGTCGGCGCTCCAGGGCTGGTCTGTGGGCGCTGGCAGGCGTGCGGCCGGGGCGTGCATTGCCGCATGCTCCGCCGCGAGCGTCCCCGCTCTGGTAGCAACTGCTACAGAGCGGCGCTGTGTCGCTGGCCATGGTGCTGGAATGCGTGCTCTGTCTGCAGATCCAGGTTCAGGAGCCAGTGAGATCCAGGTGCTGGTGGAGCGCCGGCCGGCGGATTCAGCCGTCGCCTGCCTGCGTCTCGCCCTCACGGCCCAGGCGCGAACCAGCCTGCGGGGGTGCCGCCGCACCGTCTGCGGCCGCGATGTGCTCCTTCAGCTGCCCCGCGGCGCGGCCCTGGAGCCGGGTGAGTTGCTGGCGCCAGCCGGCGAGGCGGGGCCGCTGGTGCGGGTGGAGGCGGCACCCGAGCCTCTCCTGCAGGTGCGCAGCAGCGAGCCCCTGGCGCTGCTGCAGGCGGCCTATCACCTGGGCAACCGCCACGTGGCGATGGAACTGCATGCCGATCGGCTGCTCCTGCTCGACGACAGCGTGCTGGCCGATCTGCTGCGCCGCCGGGGCCTGCAGGTGGAGTGCCTGGAGGCGCCTTTCTGCCCCGAGCCCGGCGCCTACGAGGGGCATGGCCATGCCCACAGCCATGGCAGCGGCCATCACCATGACCACTGAGCTGTCCAGGGCCGATGCTGCCTCCCGGCTGCGCTTGCTTCAGCTGGTGAGCCCCGCCTTGCCGGTGGGGGCCTTCAGCTACGCCGAGGGGCTGGAGTGGTTGGTGCAGGCGGGGCGCATCGCCGACGGCGAGGCGTTGCTGCGCTGGCTGGAGGCTGAGCTTGGGCGCGGATCCCTCGCCCTGGAGGTGGCGGCCCTGGCCCCGCTGCGCCAGGTGTTGGGGCTGTGGCGGCAGGGCGATCACACTGCTGCTGCCGAGCTGGTTGAGCTGGATGGCTGGCTGCTGGCCCAGCGGGAGGCGCCGGAGCTGCGGGCCCAGCAGCGCCAGATGGGCGTCTCCCTGCTGCAGCTGCTGGCGGATCTGGGCTGGCCCCTGCCGGCTGTGGATGGCGAGCCGGGAGCTCAGCTGCACTCCCTCCAGCTGGCCTGGCCGGCGGCCTTCGCCTGGGCAGGCCTCTGCTTGGCGATCGGCTCGCCTGAGCTGGAGGAGGCCTATCTCTACGGCTGGACGGCCAACCAGATCAGTGCTGCCGTGCGCCTGGTGCCCCTGGGACCCACCGAGGGTCAGCGGCTGCAGCTGCGGCTGACGCCCCTGATCGCCGAGCGGGCGGCGGCACTGGCGGCCGCCGATCCCCACCAGCTCTGGAGCGGCGGCGTGGGCGCCGGCCTGGCCCAGCTGCGCCATGCTGAGCTCTACTCCCGGTTGTTCAGGAGCTAGCGGGGCGATGAGCAAGCTGCGCGTGGGCGTGGCCGGGCCGGTGGGCTCGGGCAAAACCGCCCTGGTGGAGGCCCTCTGCCGGCGGTTGCGCGACCGGCTGCAGCTGGCGGTGGTCACCAACGACATCTACACCCAGGAAGACGCCCAGTTCCTCACCCGTGTCGGTGCCCTGGAGCCCGAGCGCATCCGCGGCGTGGAAACCGGTGGCTGTCCCCACACGGCCATCCGCGAAGACTGCTCAATCAACCGGGCGGCGGTGGCTGAGCTGGAGGCGGCCTTTCCCGATCTGGATCTGGTGCTGGTGGAGAGCGGCGGCGACAATCTGGCCGCCAGCTTCAGCCCTGAGTTGGTGGATCTTTGCATCTACGTGATCGATGTGGCCGCCGGCGACAAGATCCCCCGCAAGGGCGGCCCCGGCATCACCCGCTCCGATCTGCTGGTGATCAACAAGATCGATCTGGCTCCCATGGTGGGCGCGAGCCTGGCGGTGATGGAGGCCGACACCGAGCGCATGCGGGGCGGCCGGCCCTGGTGCTTCACCAACATCCGCAGCGGCGAGGGCCTGGCGTTGGTGGAGCAGTTTCTGTTGCATCAGCTGCCTCGCTGAAGACCGCATTCACAGGGTCTTTGGTAACAACCACTACACCGCTTCGTGGTTGGGAGGTGAATGCCAAAACCCTTGCGCTGTGATGGGTCCTGTCGCTTGCTCAAACGGTGACAACGGCTACTTAGCGGGGTCATTGGCGGCCGATACGGTCCACAAACCGCTGATCGGCGGGAACTCTTTAGTGCAAAAACAACCATGACGTCCCCCCTGATGCGGAAGACCTCCCTGCGGGTTGTGGGTGGAGCCACCTTGCTGGCCACTTCGCTCTCCTTGGTGGCCTGCGGTGGCGGAGAGCAGGCCGGCGGCGATTTCGACGGCGAAGTGAAGGTGGGGATTCTTCACAGCCGCTCCGGCACCATGGCCATCTCCGAAAACACGGTGGCCGAAGCCGAGCTGATGGCCATTGAGGAGATCAACGCCAAAGGCGGGATCACCGTTGATGGCAAGAAGCTGAAGATCGTTCCCGTCGAGGAAGACGGCGCCTCCGATTGGCCCACCTTCGCTGAGAAGGCCACCAAGCTAATCGATCAGGACAAGGTAGCCGTTGTTTTCGGTGGCTGGACCTCAGCCAGCCGCAAGGCGATGCTGCCGGTGTTTGAGGCCAAGGATCACTTCCTCTTCTACCCGATTCAATACGAAGGCCAGGAGTGCTCTAAGAACATCTTCTACAGCGGTGCTGCTCCTAACCAGCAGGCTGAGCCCGCAGTGGACTGGCTGCTGAAGAACAAGGGCAAGGACTTCTTCCTGGTGGGTTCGGACTACGTGTATCCACGTACCGCGAACACGATCATGAAGGAGCAGCTCAAGGCCAATGGTGGCAAGGTGGTGGGAGAGGACTACCTGCCCCTGGGCAATACCGAGGTGGCTCCGATCATCGCCAAGATCAAGCAGGCAATGCCTAACGGCGGCGTGATTGTGAACACCCTCAACGGTGATAGCAATGTGGCCTTCTTCAAGCAGATGAAGGCTGCCGGGATCACGCCAGCCAATGGCTATTCGATCATGAGCTTCTCGATCGCCGAGGAGGAGATCGCAGCCATCGGTCCCGAGTATCTTGAGGGCACCTATGCGGCCTGGAACTTCTTCCAGAGCCTCGACACTCCTGCTTCGAAGGAGTTCACCAAGAACTTCAAGGCCAAGTATGGCGATAACCGGGTCACCAATGACCCCGCCGAGGCTGCCTACATGATGGTGTACCTGTGGGCTGCCGCCGCTGAGAAGGCCAACAGCATCGACGACAACAAGGTGCGTGAATCTCTCATCGGTGTGAGCTTCGATGCACCTGAGGGCAAGGTCACAGTGATGCCCAACCACCACGTGGAGAAGCGGGTGCTGATCGGCGAGGTGCAGAAAGACGGCATGTTCAAGATTCTGGAAGACAAAGGCTTTGTGAAGCCCGTGGCCTGGAATCAGTACGTGCCGGAAACCAAGGGTTACACCTGCGACTGGACCCGCAAGGATGTGCCCAATCCCGGCAAATTCAAGATGTGATTCAAGGCGGGGTGGGCCCAGCTCATTCCAGATGTCGTTGATCACTTCGGGGGAGACCTTTGTCTCCCCCTTTTTCTTCCCAGGCTTCCTATATCTTGCCTGATTGCATCAGGTTGCGATGGATCTTCTCTACGACACATTGTTTAACGGCCTGGCCATCGGTTCGGTTCTTGTGCTTGCAGCCCTGGGCCTGGCTGTGGTGTTCGGCTTGATGGGGGTCATCAACATGGCCCACGGCGAGCTGATGATGCTCGGTGCCTATACCACCTTTGTGGTGCAGAACATCTTCAAGGCGGTGCTGCCTGATGCTCTGTTTTCCACTTACATCCTGGTGGCCCTGCCGCTGGCGTTTCTGGTGAGCGGCCTGGCTGGTCTGCTGCTGGAGAAAACCGTGATCCGACGGCTCTATGGACGCCCGCTGGAAACACTGCTGGCCACCTGGGGCGTGAGCCTGATCCTGCAGCAATTCGTGCGCTCGGTATCGAGTGCCTTTGCCATCGGTCTGGTGGTGGCGGTGGTGGCTGGCGTGCTGATCCCCCGTTTCACCCCCAGGGTCTGGTGGCAGCAGCGTTGGACTCCCCTGCTGGGAACTGGCAGTTGGGTGTTCACCGCCCTGGTGGGCGTGGTGCTCGCTTCACTGCTGGGTGGGCAACGGGTGTTGGATCAGCCCTGGTTCAGCGCCCGCAATATCGATGTGACCGCCCCGACCTGGTTGCGGGGCTCGATCGACGTGGGTGCGGTGAACATGCCTGCTGCCCGCCTGTTCATCATTGCCCTCACCGTGGTGGCCCTGCTGGCGGTGAACTGGTTTTTCCAGAAGAGCGTGTGGGGCATGCGTATTCGCGCCGTGACCCAGAACCGCACCATGAGCGATTGCCTCGGCATCCCTACCGAGAAGGTGGATGCCCTCACCTTTCTGATTGGTTCCGGACTGGCCGGCGTGGCCGGTGTGGGCGTGACCCTGCTGGGATCCGTGGGCCCGAATCTCGGCGGTAATTACATCGTGGACTGCTTCATGGTGGTGGTGCTGGGCGGGGTGGGCAAGCTGGCTGGCACCGTGCTCGCCGCCCTCGGCATCGGCATTCTCAGCTATGTGGTGGGATCTGGTGCACTGCTGTTGCTCTGGCCGACCATGCCGCCAGGGCTGAATGAGCTGATCACCTTCTTCGCCACCACCTCGATGGCCAAGGTGTTGGTGTTTGCACTCATCGTGGTGTTTCTGCAGATCAGACCGGCGGGTCTGTTCCCGCAGAAAGGCCGCATGGTGGAGGCCTGACCCATGGCAGATTTACTTGCTGCCCGTCAGTTGCGCCGCTGGCTGCCCTGGGTCTTGATCGTGGCCGCTGCCCTGGTGTTGCCGGCGCTGTTGCCTCCGTTTCGTCTCAACCTGCTGGGTCGCTTTCTATCGCTGGGGATCGTGGCCCTAGGTGTGGATCTGATCTGGGGCTACACCGGCATGCTCAGCCTTGGCCAGGGCATTTTCTTCGCTCTGGGTGGCTATGCCCTGGCGATGTATTTACAGCTCAATGAGCTCAAGCCTGGCGAGTTGCCCGACTTCTTTTCCCTCTATGGCGTCAAGAGTCTGCCCGCCTTCTGGCAGCCGTTCACCTCGCCACTGTTCACCGTCTTCGCCATCTGGGTGATTCCCGCAGTGGTGGCCGGGGTGCTGGGTTATCTGGTGTTTCGCAACCGCATCAAGGGGGTCTACTTCTCGATCCTCACTCAGGCGGCGCTGCTGGTGTTTTTCAACTTCTTCAACGGCCAGCAGAAGCTGATCAATGGCACCAATGGTCTCAAAACCTCCACCGCCCGGATCTTCGGTGAGCTGATCGGCAGCAACGCCATGCAGCGCAACCTCTTCTGGCTCACGGTGGTGTTTGCGATCGCTGCCTATCTGCTCTGTCGCTGGCTCACGCATGGCCGTTTCGGCGATGCCCTGATCGCCATCCGAGACGACGAGCCTCGTCTGCGGTTCACCGGTTACAACCCCACCGCTTACAAAACCGTGGTGTTTGCCGTGGCGGGTGCCCTTGCCGGCATCAGCGGCGCTCTGTACACCGTGCAGTCGGGCATCGTGTCACCGCAATACATGGCGGTGCCCTTCTCGATCGAAATGGTGATCTGGGTGGCTGTGGGTGGTCGCGGCACCCTGATCGGTGCTGTGCTCGGTGCCGTGCTCATCAACTATGCCAAGAGCCTGGTGAGTGAGGCGCTGCCGGAAACCTGGCTGTTCATCCAGGGCGGTCTGTTCCTGTTGGTGGTACTGGCCCTGCCCGATGGGCTGGTGGGCTGGTGGCGCCAGGGCGGGCCCCAGCGGCTGATCGCCATGGTGGGCTGGCCGCCGCGGGCTGCCACCTATCCCGCCCTGGATCTCGATCCCCAGGTGGCGGCTGAGCAGGAGCAACTGGAGTGCCGTGGAGGTGGCCGATGACGGTCCTCTCCTCCTCTGTCTCATCCCCAACCCACGCCGCCATGAACCTGCTGGAACTGCGGGGCGTGACCGTCAGTTTTGATGGATTTCTCGCCCTCAACGACCTCAATCTGCAGTTGGCCCCTGGAGAGCTGCGAGCGGTGATCGGCCCCAATGGCGCCGGCAAGACCACGTTTCTCGATGTGATCACAGGCAAGGTCAAGCCCACCAAGGGTGATGTGGTGTTTCGCGGACGCTCGATCGCGGGCCGGAGCGAACACCAGATCTCGCGCCTCGGCATCGGCCGCAAGTTTCAGACACCACGCGTGTATCAGAACCTCTCACCCCGTCGCAATCTCGAGCTGGCGGTGCGGGGGCCCCACAGTCCGTTTGCGCTGCTGTTCGGTGCGCTCAGTGCCGATCAGCGCGATCGCGTGCAGCATCTGCTGGGCGTGGTGGGCCTGGAGCGCCAGGCCCAGCAGCCGGCCGGGGGCCTCTCCCACGGCCAGAAACAGTGGCTGGAGATCGCCATGTTGGTGGCCCAGGATCCTGAGCTGTTGCTAGTGGATGAGCCGGTGGCAGGCCTCACCGACGAGGAGACGGCGCGCACCGCCGATCTGCTCAAGCAACTGGCCGGGGACCACACCGTGCTGGTGATCGAACACGACATGGAGTTCATCCGCGATCTGCAGGCACCAGTCACGGTGTTGCATGAGGGCCGTGTGCTCTGTGAGGGCTCGATGGACCAGGTGCAGAGCGACCCGCGCGTGATTGAGGTGTATCTCGGCAGCGAAACCCAGGAGGATGCGGCATGACCCTGCTCGATCTACGCGGGCTGAACGTGTATTACGGCGAGAGCCATATCCTTCGCGATGTGGATCTCACTGTGAATGCGGGTGAGATGGTGTGCCTGATCGGTCGCAACGGCGTGGGCAAGACCACCCTGCTCAAGACGGTGATCGGTCTGTTGCAGCAGCGCAGTGGTGATGTGGTGCTCGACCAGCGTGAGCTCATGGCCTTGCCACCCCATGGCCGCGCCCGCGCCGGTGTGGGCTACGTGCCCCAGGGCCGGGAGATCATCCCCCAGCTCACGGTGCGCGAAAACCTGCTGCTGGGTTTGGAGGCCCTGCCAGGGGGATTGGCGAAGAACCGCCACATCGATCCAGTGGTGTTCGAGCTGTTCCCGATCCTGGAGAAGTTTCTGGCGCGCCGTGGCGGCGACCTCTCCGGCGGTCAGCAGCAACAGCTGGCGATCGCCCGGGCCCTGCTTGGGAAGCCCAAGCTGCTCCTGCTCGATGAGCCCACCGAAGGCATCCAACCCTCGGTGGTGCTCGACATCGAGAGGGCTGTGCGGCGCATCATCGAGGCCACTGGCATCTCCGTGCTGCTGGTGGAGCAGCACCTGCACTTCGTGCGCCAGGCCGATCGCTACTACGCGATGCAGCGTGGCGGCATCGTGGCCAGCGGTCCTACCAGCGAGCTCAGCAAAGATGTGGTGGAACGCTTCCTGAGCGTGTGAGTGTGCCAGGTGTGTGTCGCCTTCCCGTGTGGGTTGGGGCGATTCCGGTTGCCATCCCGCTGAGCCGTCGGTAGGGGTTGGTGGTCTGAACCCCTTCTTCATGCGTCTGCTTTCCCGTGGCCCAGCTGCCTCTGTTGCATCCGTGGCCACCGTTGTCGCCTGTGGCGCCCTGATCGCTGCCCAGCCCGTGGTTGCCCAAACCTGTGAGTTTCTCGCTCCGGTGGGCGGCAACGGGGTCACCAACATCGTCACCAAGACGATCGGACCGGGCAATCCCTTCGGGCGTCCCAACTGGAACACCGACTTCTTCGTGACCAAGCCTTACAGCAGCTACAAGTTCTTCTTCACCGCCAATTCGTCGGTGAGTGCCACCTACCCGATCCAGGGCTATCTGAAGTTCACCGATGGCTCCAACCTGCAGGTGATCAACGAGTCGTTTGCACCCCAGGTGGGTACAGGTCGCATGTGGGGGCCGTTCCCGGCCATTCCCGGCAAGACCGTGAGCCAGCTCAACTTCAAGATTGGGGCGAGTGCTGATCAGGCGGCCACGGGCTTCACCTATCGCATTTCCACGATGGGTTGCCTCTGAGCCTCAGGGCTCTGATGGGCTCGGCAGGGGGCTGAGCCCACTGCCAGCGGAAACACCACCAGGGCCCAGAGCGCCAGGCCGGCCAGCTGCCAGCCCAGGGGGAGCTGTGGGGCGGTGATCGCCACGATCCCGCCCAGATACAGAAACCACCAGATCCCCTGGCGGGCCTGGTGCGCTGTCTGCCGCAGCTGTTGCAGCAGCAGAAACCCCAGTGCCGGCACCAGCACCACCACCACGGCGCCCCGAAGCGCCGTGGTGCCGCACCAGCTGATCGCCCAGGTGGCCAGCACAAAGGTGGCGCGACACCAGGCGGTTGCCCAGGGCAGCCGGTACCCCCGCTGTGCCGTGGGGAGCTGGCGCCGGAGCGCCACCAGACTCACGGGTCCCATGGCCAGGGCAATCACCAGGGTGGCGGTGAGGAAACTCACCACCTGCTGCCAGCCCGGTCCGCTGAGCAGCAACAGCACGCCCAGCCCCAGGCTGAACAGCAGGGCCACAGCCGGTACCGCCTGACGGTTCAGTCGACTCAGACCCACGGGCAGCAGTCGCTCACGACCCATGGCCCAGCCCACCCGGGCCGCCGCTCCCATGTAGGTCATGGCGGTTGCGGTGGGCGAGATCAGGGCGTCGATCAGCAGCAGCTTGGCCATCCAGCCGAAGCCCAGTCCCAGCGCCAAAGCCACCAGCGGTCCGCCATGGGCACTGAGCCTCAGGGCTCCCCAGCCGTCGCTGAGCGCTCCCGGCGGCACAGACACCAGAAAGGCCAGCTGAAGGATGAGATAGATGGCCAGTGAGATTCCCAGGCCCAGGGCCATCGCCAGTGGCACGGTGCGCTGGGGCCGGCGTGCCTCTCCGGCCAGGTCCATGGCCGTGCGGAAGCCCAGCAGCGAAAAGAGAATGCCGCCACTGCTGATGGCGGTCACCAGACCCTGGGGGTTCGGCGGCGCACTGCTCAGGTTGCCCCAGTGGCCGCTGGCGGCCATCAGGCTGATCGAGACCACCAGCGGCACGATCAACTTCCAGCTGGTGAGGCCGTCGATCCAGCGGGCCAGCCAGCCCACACCGGCCAGGTTGATCCAGGCCAGCAGCACCAGCAGGGTGGTGGCCAGAGCCATGCCGGCACCACTGAGCACCTGGCCAGTCGCCGACGCGTCTCCGGTTGTGCTGGCCTGGGTGAGCCAGGGCAGGCTGCTCGCCAGATACTCCATCACCGCCAGCACCTCAATCGTGGGGAGGGCCAGGTAGGCGACCCAGGCACACCAGCCGCCGATGAATGCGGCGGTGCGGCCGTGACTGAGTAGGGGGATTTCCGCCAGCGCGCCGGAGCTGCTCACCAGACTGCCCAGTTCTGCGAACACCAGCGCCAGGGCAAAGGCCAGTCCGCCGCCCAGGAGCCAGGCCATCAGGGCCCATGGCCCGGCGCTGCGGGCTGCATACAGCGGTGCAAACAGCCAGCCCGAACCGATCGTGCTGGTCACCACCGCCAGCGTGAGGCTGCGCAGGCCCAGTTGGCGCGAAAGTCCGGAGTCGTTCATCTGGAAAGGGCCGGTTTCAGAGCCGCAGGAGCTGGCGCCAGAAGTCTTCAGCCTGCTGGGAGAGATCGCCGCTCCAGGCCAGAGCATGCTGATCGAGATGGCTGATCGGGCGGCAGTCCAGGCTGTTGAGCAGCATGGCGCCCTCGCTGCCCCTCAGTTCCGCTTCATCCAGCTCGCCCAGGCCCGCTTCGCTCGCGAGACCCAGGGCCAGGGCCCGGGCGCGCATCACGCCAGGCAGGCAGCCGCTGGCGAGGGGCGGGGTCAGCCAGTTGCCCGCTCGCCGCACCAGCAGGTTGGCGGCGCTGCCGCAGCTGAGGCCGCCGGCGCTGCTGGCCAGCAGGGCGTCGTGGGCTCCTGCGGCGGCGGCCTGACGGCGGGCCAGCAGGGAGGGCCCGTAGGCGAAGGTCTTGCAGCGGCTCAGCAGGCTGCTGGCGCAGCGCACCTCAGTGGGGCTCACGATCACTCGCACCGCCGCGAAGCCGGGCCCTGTTGGGTTGAACTGCAGCCAGAAGCGGGGTCGGCAGGCGGCGGTGGGATCGAGGCCGCGGGCAGCAGGATCGGTTGGGCTGCCGCAGCTCCAGTTGAGCCGCAGGGCGCCGGTGCCGATGCCGCTGTGCCTGATCGCCTGTGCCACCAGAGGCTCCACCACTGGGGGGCCTGGCGGCGACGGCAGCTCCAGCAGGGCGGCGCTGCGCTCGAGCCGGTCGAGGTGTTGATCCAGGAGCCAGGGCCGACCCCGCTCCACCAGCACGGTTTCAAACAGGCCGCAGGCCAGCAGCAGCCCGCGATCGCTCAGGGGCAGGCCCAGGTCATCGGGGCTGCCCCAGCGGCCATCGCCCCAGCTGCCTTCAGGCCTGGGGTCGCCGATCCAGGCGATCGGCCCCGGCGGCACCGGTGGCTGTGGGGCGCTCATGCCAGGGCCTCCAGCAGCGGCTGCAGTTTCCAGCCCATCTCTTCGGCTTCGCCGGCCGGGTCGGAGTCGGCCACGATGCCGCAGCCGGCGTGGGCACGCACGAGCCGATCGCTGAAGAAGAGCGAGCGGATCAGGATGCTGCTGTCGAATCCGCCCCTGCCATCGAGCGCGAACAGGCTGCCGCAGTAGGGCCCACGCGGCACCGGCTCCAGCTGCGCCAGGCGCTGGCAGGCACGGATCTTGGGGGCGCCGCTGATCGAGCCACCGGGCCAGCAGGCGCGCAGCAGGTCGGCCAGGCCCAGCCCGCCGCGCAGCTGGCCCTCCACCACTGAGGTGAGGTGGTGCACCTGGCGGTAGCTCTCCAGACCCACCAGCTGGGGCACCCTGACGCTGCCGGTGGTGCACACGCGGCCCAGGTCGTTGCGCAGCAGGTCCACGATCATCACGTTTTCGGCCCGGTCTTTCGGGCTGCAGACCAGTTCGGCGGCGGCGGCGGCATCCGCCTGGGGGTCGGCGTGGCGGGGGCGGGTGCCCTTGATCGGTCGGGTTTCGATCCGGCCGCTCGCCTCCAGCCGCAGGAATCGCTCCGGCGAGACGCTCAGCACGGCTTCCCGGCCCCCGCCGCCATCTGGGCCGATGGCGATGCCGCTGAAGGGCGCCGGGCAGTGCAGGCGCAGGCGCCGGTAGAGCTGCAGCAGTGCTGCAGCTGAGGGAGGCGCGCTGAGCGGCTGCTCACAGCAGGCGGTGAGGTTGGCCTGGAACAGATCGCCAGCTGCGATCAAGGCCTGCAGCTGGCGCACCTGCTCGGCGAAGGTTGAAGGATCGGTGCGCCAGCGCCACTGCTCAAATGGCAGATGCAGGGTTGCCGTTTGGCTATCGCTGGCGGCCGGTGGGGGGGAGGCCTGAGGGGAGGGCGCCGGAGCTGCTGCGCAGATCAGCTGTGCGAACTGCTCCAGTCGTTGTGGGTCGCGGCCCTGCAGCCAGAGCCGCCGGTCGCGGTGCTCAAACTCCACCAGGGGGTCGGGCCGCACCGCGTGCAGCAGGGCCAGCCCGGGGGGGCGCCAGTGGGCCGCGGGCTCCACCCAGGCCCCGGCCTCGTAGCTCAGCCAGCCCAGCCATGGTTCGCCGCTGGTCGCCAGCTCTGCCAGCACGGCGAAGGGATCACTGGCGCCTGGCTCTCCCGGCAGGCCGCGGCACTGGCGCTGCTCGATCGGTGCCAGCGCCAGCAGGCTGCGTTGCCCCTGCTCCGAGCCGTCGCTGTCGAGCCACACCAGTCCTTCGGCGCCGAGCGTGGCGGTGAGCAGGGCCACCACCTGTTCCGGTGGCCGCCACGGCAGCTGCAGCCTCTGGGGTGGTTGCTCGGCAGACCGCATCAGCAAGCGCCGCCGCTGGCCAGCTCCGGCCGCCCCGCTTCGATCAGGGCAGCATCGCGGATGCGGCAGCTGTCGCAAACGCCGCAGGGCTGGTCGCCGCCGCTGTAGCAGCTCCAGGTGGCAGCCACCGGCACCCCCAGCCGCAGGGCCTCTCGCACGATGCGGGTTTTGCTCCATTCCACCAGCGGTGCCCAGAGCCGGGTGCCATGGCCTTGTCTGCCGGCCTTGCTGGCCAGATCGGCCAGGGTCTGGAAGGCGGCCAGATAGTCGGGCCGGCAGTCGGGGTAGCCGGAGTAATCCACCGCATTCACGCCCAGCACCAGCCGCTCGGCACCGCGGGCCTCGGCCAGACTCAGCCCCAGGGCGATGAACACGGTGTTGCGGCCCGGCACGTAGGTGCTGGGGATGACGCCCTCCTGCACGCCTTCGCTAGGCACCGGGATGGCGGCATCAGTGAGGGCGGAGCCGCCCCAGCTGGCCAGGTTCACGCTGATCACCAGGTGCTCGGCCAGGTCCAGGCGGCTGGCCACTTTGGCGGCGGCCTGGAGCTCCCGCCGGTGGCGCTGGCCGTAGTCAAAGGAGAGGCCGATCACCTGGTAGCCGGCCTCGATCGCCAGGGCTGCGGCCGTGGCCGAATCCAGGCCGCCCGAGAGCAGGGCAATGGCGGTGGGCTGGGGGCTGGCCATGGCGAGCGGGACAGCGGGCGACCGCCGGGTGTGCGTCGCTGACGGTTGTTGTACAGATGTACATCTTCCCCAATGCCGGCGCCCCACGCGGCCGCCAGCATGGCCGCAACGCCGGATTGGATCGATGGGGATTGCCGTGGTGAAACGACTGGCACGTGCGGTGGCATGTGCCGCCGCAGGGACAGCGCTGCCGCTGGCACTGAGCGTGGCGCCAGGGGAGGCGGTTCCGCGGCTCGACCTCAAGCCCTACCCCGCTGCCGCTCCGGGCGAATCCCGCTGGGTGATCCAGCTGCCGGGGGTGTTGCGGCCCAGCAGCGATCCAGCCATCTCCCCGAATCCCGCCGATTGGCGCGTGGAGCTGATCGTGGGCCGGGAGCTGGAGGTGGATTGCAACCGCCAGATCCTGCGGGGCCGTATCCGCTCCGAGAGCGTGCCCGGTTGGGGTTACCCCGTCTACCGCGTTAGCGGTGGCGACCTGGCCGCCTCGACCCGGATGGCCTGCCCGTCGGATCAGCCCAAGCGCAAGGCTTTTGTGCCCCTGGCCGGCCAGCCCACCGTGGTGCCCTACAACGCCAGCCTGCCGATCGTGATCTACGCCCCCAGGGACCTGCAGGTGCGCTGGCGCCTGTGGAAGGCGGAGACCCGGCAGCAGCAGGCACAGAAGTTGCCCTGAGGGCTGAGGTTCAGCTCACCGAGGAGAACGAAAAGCCGAGCACCAGGTCGTCGAAGTCGCGATCCCTACCACCCACGAGATCCTCAAGGCCGAAGCGGTTGGTACCGAGGGTGCGGAAGTGGCTGATGCCATCGCGATTGGCGGCACCAAAGGCAAAGAAGGTATCGCCGTTCACCTGGGCAAAGGGCGCGAGGAAGGTGGATTCAGTGATGGCAATCGATTGGGTGCTGGTTTGATTGTTGTCAACCCGTAGCCCCGCGAGCTCGCTCACCAGGTTGTCGGTCCGCAGTGCGGCAGAGGCATAGCCCTCATCGCCTGGACCTAGGAGTAGCCCATTGGCAGCCCACACCGTTCCCTGCGCATCGATGATGCGGTAGAAGCCTGTGATCGAGTCGAAGCTGGCTTCACGTCCCAGCACCAGGGTGCCGCGCACTGTTTCAGTTGCAGAGAAGGCGAAAAAGTCGAGAACGGGAGCGATGGCTTGTTCTTGACCGATCAGGGCATTGAGGCTCTGGTCAGCCTGCGCCAAATTGAGGCTGAGGCTCACTCCATTGGGCGACAACAGGCTGGCTTCCTGATTGCTGAGCTCGTTGAGTGAGAGGAAGCGGAATCGACGGTGGTATCACCGAGTACGTCGATGGTGATGGTTTTGGAGGATTCACCCGCTTCGAAGGAAACCGTTCCCGAGGGGAGGGTGGAGCCTGAGAAATCTGCAGCTACGGCTGGATTGGTTCCAGATCCCGTCACACCCTAAGAGGCCGTTGAGGTGCCGGAGCCATCACCTTGGCGTGTAACTGAAAAGGTGAAGGGAGTAGAGCCCGAATTGGCTTCTTAATTGTTTGTGTTGAGTGCGGCAAATTTCATGAGACAAGCGTGCTATGAGGTTGCCATTCATCTGGGTTGGTCATCAGGCTCTGTTGCCGAGCCAGCGCCAGGCTCTGAAGGCTGTGCCTGGCATCGATGGCAAGCGGCGGCAGCGCCGGCATGCGCAGCAGTCCCAGCTGCAGCAGGATCAGACAGGCGTGGCACCGGTTGTTGGTACCCAGCTGCCTGTACACCTGCTTGAGCTGGTGGCGCACGCTGTCGAAGGCGATGCCGAGCTCGGCGGCAATCTCCCGGTCGCTGTGCCCCTCCAGCACGTGGGCCATGATCGCCAGCTGGCGTTTGTTGAGCTGGGGGTCGTATCCCGCCTCACTGTTCTTCAGCAGCACCCCGAGGCTGGGGTCGAGGTAGGTGTCGCCGCGCAGCACCGTGTGCAGCGCCTTGAGGATGTAACCCTCGGCGATCAGGGCATCCACCAGAACGCCATCACTGCCTGCCGCCAGGGCCTGGCGCAGTCGTGGCAGGGTTGCCCTCTGAAGGATCAGCAGAATCTTGAGCTGGGTCCAGCGCTGGCGCACCTCCAGCACCAAGTCCAGGCCGTCGGCGTCTTCCAGCTGTTCGTAGGTGATCAGGATCCGGGGGCTGTGGCTGGCGCACAGTTCGAGGGCTTCGGTTTTGGTGGTCACGGAGCCCACCATGGCGCCCGTTTCCTCGCTCCCGGCAGGCCGCTGGCCCCTGTGGCGCATCACATAGGCGCATTGGGCCTGCACTGCCGCCATCGCCTGGAAATGGCAGCCCGTCGCAAAGACGAAGGGCAGGTTGCAGAGCAATGCATCAAACACGCCCTGGCCATGACGGATCCGGTAGAAGGTTTGCAGCGCATCCACGCCAGGCAGTCCATGCCGCATGCGTATATCTAAATCCGGGCGGCAACTTGCGCGGGGTCCTGGCTTGGGGTTCGGTCACCTCTTTGCTCGCATCCTGTGAGGGTTCTGGCTTCCGGCATCGCGCGTCACCCAGGCCCGGCGCAGTCCTGGGTCGCCGCCATGGCCCTTGCGCAGTTGGGGCTGTGGCTGGGTCTTTACGCCCCTTTGAAGGTGTTGCTGCCCCTGTTGGCCGACCAGCCCTCCCCTGCGGCGGCATTGGATCCACTGGCCAGCTGGAGCAAGGAGTCGGTGCTGGCCTTGGCAACGCTCACCGGATCCCTGGTCGCCCTGGCGGCCAACCCCCTGGCCGGGGCGCTCTCCGATCGCACCACCGGGCGCTTCGGGAGGCGTCATCCGTGGATTCTGGGAGGCACGTTGCTGGCAGCAGTGGCTATCGCGGCTCTGCCTTTGGCTGTTTCGCCCCTGCTGTTGGTGTGCGGTTGGGGGGTGGCCAAGTTGGGTCTCAATGCCACCGTGGCCGGGCTCAATGGCAGCGCGGCTGATCGGGTGCCGCCGGCGCAGCAGGGCGGGCTGTGGGGCTGGATCGGCATGGCCCAACCCCTGGGCCTGGTGCTGGGGGTGTTGGCGAGCACGGCACTGTTGCCCAATCTGCCGCTGGCGGCGGCCGTGATGGCGCTGCTGCTGCTGGTGTCCGCAGGCCCATTCCTGGGCACTCGCGCTCTGCCGCTGCGGCGCAGCCACGCGCGATCCGGCTGCGATCGGCCGGCCGGGCTGCGACTCCGGCGTCGGCTGAGCCAGGCCCTGGCTGCTTTCCGCCACCCGCCCTTTGCGGCCCTGTGGTGGGCGCGCTTCTGGCTCTACCTGGGCTGGTCGGCCAGCATGGTGTATTTGCTCTATTTCCTGGAAGACCGGCTCGGCCTGCCCCGCCCCCAGGCGCTTCAGGCCCAGGTGGTGCTGCTGCTTCTCTACACCGCCGCTACCGCCCTGGCGGCGGCCTGGGCCGGCCAGGCGTCCGATCGGCTGGGGCGACGGCTGGAGTTTGTGTGGGCGGGCAGCGGCGCGATGGGCCTGGCCTACGCACTGATCTTGATCAGCCAGTCGCTCCCGCTCGCGCTGGCCGGCTCCACCCTGCTGGGCCTGGGCTATGGCGTGTATGTGGCCACCCACCAGGCTCTGGTGGTGGAGCACCTTCCCGATCGCCGGCACCACGCCCGCGATCTGGGCCTGTTCAATGGCGCCAACACCGCTCCGATGGTGGTGGCGCCAGCGCTGGCCTGGCTGTGCGTGACCCAACTCGGCGGCTACAGCAGTTTGTTTCTGGTGTGCAGCCTGCTGATCCTGGCCTCCAATTTCACCCTGTTGAGCTGTGACCAACTCGTTTCCAGGTGTCAGCATGCGCGCGACTGACGCCCATCCCTTGACGTCCACCCCGGTGGCTGAGCTCGCCCCCCCCGCCCTGGCCCTGCTCGCCCAACACGGTCTGCTGGGCCCGCTGTTGCGTCAGATCCAGGTGCACAACGCCCTGGCCCAGGAGGTCCTGAGCGAGGAGGAGAAGCAACAGGCACTGGCCGCTTTCGCCCAGGAGCGCCGGATCGGCAGTGTGGAGGAGCTCGAGCAGTTTCGCCAGGCCCAGCTGCTCAGCCCCGAGGCTCTCAACGCCCTGATCGAGCGCCCCTTGCGTCTCAAGCGCCACTGCGAGCGCCTTTACCGGCCCAAGGCAGAAGCCCGCTTCCTCGATCGCAAGACCCAGCTCGATCGGGTGGTGTACAGCCTGATTCGCCTCAGTGATGAGGGACTGGCCCGGGAGCTCTACCTGCGGTTGGATGAGGGGGAGGCCAACTTCGCTGATCTGGCGGCCGAGTATTCGGAAGGTCCCGAGCGCAGCACCCGCGGCGTGGTGGGGCCAGCACCGCTCACCCAGGCCCATCCTCTGCTGGTGGAGCGGCTGCGCACCGCCCCGGCTGGGGTGGTGCAGGAGCCCTTTCGGATCGAGCGTTGGTGGCTGGTGTTTCGGCTCGAATCACTCACCCCGGCCACGTTTGATGAGGCGATGGCCGAGCAGATGGGTCAGGAGCTGTTTGACGACTGGCTGGAGGCCGAGGTGGCCAGCCAGCTCAACACACTTCGTCCGCAGCTGATCACGCCCGCTGAGAGCTCGCAAGCATGACAACGACCGGTTCCATGGAGCTGCTCAGCAGCCATCCAGCCTTCCTTGGGCTCACCTCTCAGGGCGCTGCTGCTCTGCGCGCCGGCGCGCGGGAGCGCGTCTTCAGCACCGGTCAGCCGCTCTGCCACAGCCACCTGATTCCCAGCGAGATCCTCTGGATCAGCGCCGGTCAGGCCCGGCTGCTGGGGCGGGATCAGGGCCGCCTGGGCACGATTGAGAAGCTGGGTCCGGGCGATGTGGTGGGCCTGGCTTCGCTGCTGCGGGTGCAGGCCTGCGAGGAGGTGAGCGCCGCCGGCGCTGTGGAGGCCGTGGCCCTGCCGGATTCCCTGGTGCTGCAACTGCACCAGAGCGAGCCCAGTTTTGCCCAGTGGTGCAGCCAGCAGCTGTTCACCGCTGAGTTGGCGGCCCTGGTGCAGCTGCTGGCAGAGGCCCATCCTCGCCAGCAGAGTGGCCTGGCGGCCCTGCTGCGGGAGGCACGTGAATCGGCGGTGTTGGTGCCGCCCCAGGCCGAGGCGCTGGTGGCCCTGCCCCCCTCGCTGGCCCTGCTGGCTGCCAGCCACAACCTGCCCGACCATCCTCTCGGTGCCCGGCTGGACCCCACTGTTGGGGTGCCGGATGCCAGGCCGCCCTTGCCGCCACGGCTGATCGCCATCGCTGCCGATTGGTTGGAGTCGCAGGAGGCTGCCACCGAGGTTGTGGATGCAGATCCCGTGGCCTCCGGTGCTCTGGTGTTCGCCGGTGCTGGGAGCGGCGAGACCAGCCCCGGCCCCCTGGCCTCGGGCCTGGATCTGGGCGAGCGCGACCAGAAGCCTTTCCGGCTGCTGCGCGGCGAGGGACCGCTGGAAGAAACCCTGGCCTGCTTCCAGATGCTGGCGGCGGAGCTGCGGCTGCCCTTCCGCCGGGATTCGATTGAGAAAATTCTGCGGGACGCGTTGCGGCGCGGCCAAACTCCGGATCTCCAGCTCTGCGGCAACATCGCCGCGATGATGGGCCTGCACGTGAGCGGCGTGCGGGTGCCGGCCATTGAGGGCACGCGGCTGCAGACCCCGGCCCTGATCCCCTGGAAAGAGGGTTTTGCCCTGGTGCGTGCCGCCAACTCCCGCGGCCTGCAGGTGGCCTCGCCGCGGGATGGCATGGTGCAGGTGCCTCCCGAGGCCCTGGCGGAGATCTTCCCGGAGGGCATCGAATTTCTGCTGCTCGAACGGCGCAACACCACCCCGGAGCAGCGTTTCAATTTCGGTTGGTTCTGGCCGGCCCTGCGCCGCTATCGGGGCATCCTCTTCCAGGTGCTGCTGGCCTCGTTTGTGGTCCAGCTGTTCAGCCTGGCCAACCCGCTGCTGATCCAGGTGATCATCGACAAGGTGATTGCCCAGCGCAGCCTCGACACGCTGCAGGTGTTGGGCGTTGCTCTGGTGGTGGTGACCTTGCTGGAGGGGGTGATCGGCGCGCTGCGCACCTTCCTGTTCACGGAAACCACCAACCGCATCGATTTGCGCCTGGGTTCGGAGGTGATCGATCATCTGCTGCGGCTGCCGCTCAACTACTTCGATCGGCGACCGGTGGGTGAGCTGGGTACCCGAATCGCTGAGCTGGAGAAAATTCGCAACTTCCTCACCGGCCAGGCCCTCACAACCCTCCTGGATGCCGCTTTTTCGGTGATCTATGTGGTGGTGATGGTGCTCTACAGCTGGCTGCTCACCCTGATCGCCCTGTGTGTCTTGCCGATCCAGGTGGGGCTCACGGTGGTGGGGGCGCCGCTGTTCCGCCGCCAATACCGCGATGCGGCCCAGGACAACGCACGCACCCAGAGCCACCTAGTGGAGGTGCTCACTGGCATCCAAACGGTGAAGGCCCAGAACGTGGAGATGATCAGCCGCTGGAAGTGGCAGAGCCTCTACAACAACTACATCGCCCGCACCTTTGAAAAAACCGTGACGGGTACGGTGCTGAGCGAAACCTCCCAGGTGTTGCAGAAGCTCTCGCAGCTGTTGGTGTTGTGGGTGGGGGCCACGTTGGTGCTCAAGGGCGAGATGAGCCTGGGCCAGCTGATCGCCTTCCGCATCATCTCGGGCTATGTGACCCAGCCCATGCTGCGGCTCTCCTCCATCTGGCAAAACATCCAGGAGCTGAAGGTGAGCTTTGAGCGCCTTGCTGATGTCGTCGATACTCCCGAGGAATCGGATGAGGCCGACAAGGGCAAGATTCCCCTGCCACCGATTGATGGCGAGGTGCGCTTCAACGACCTGTGCTTCTCCTTCACCCAGGGTGGTGCGCTGGTGCTCAACCACATCGATCTCACGATCCCTGCCGGCACGTTTGTAGGTGTGGTGGGCCAGAGCGGCAGCGGCAAGAGCACCCTCACCAAGATGCTTTCGCGCCTCTACGACCCCAACAGCGGCCGGATCCTGATCGATGGCTACGACATCGACAAGGTGGAGCTGTACTCGCTGCGCCGCCAGATCGGCATCGTGCCCCAGGAGCCGTTGCTCTTCAGCGGCTCGGTGGCGGAAAACATTGCCCTCACCGATCCCGATGCCAGCAGCGAGGCGATCGTGGAGGCGGCGCGCCTGGCCTGCGCCCACGACTTCATCATGGAGTTGCCTGGGGGTTACAGCGCCAACGTGGGCGAGCGGGGCGCCAATCTCTCCGGCGGCCAGCGTCAGCGCCTGGCCCTGGCGCGCACTCTGCTCTCCAAGCCTCGCCTTCTGGTGCTGGATGAGGCCACCAGTGCCCTCGACTACGACACCGAGCGCCGTGTCTGCGACAACTTGCTCGATGGCTTGCAGCACTGCACGGTGTTTTTCATCACCCACCGGCTGTCAACCATTCGCCGTGCCGATCTGATCGTGATGATGCATGAGGGCGCGGTGGTGGAAACCGGCCGCCACGATGCGCTGATTGAGCAGCGCGGCCGCTACTACGCCCTCTATCGCCAACAGGAGCCCGCCTGATGCCTTCCTTTCCCAAACCTGGCGGCCTGGTGAAGGCGGCCCAATCGGCGATTGAGCGCCGCGTGCAGAGCAACCGTGAGGAACTGGGTCTGCAGCAGTCGCGCTTCCTGGTGCGCACCATCATCTGGACCCTGATGGGCACCACCGGTGCGGCTCTGGCCTGGCTGGCGCTGGCTCAGACCGATGAAGTGGTGGTGGCTCCGGGCAAGCTCGAGCCGATCGGCAACGTGAAAACGGTGCAGATGCCAGCTGGAGGTGTGCTCGATGAACTGCTGGTGAAGGAAGGGGAGCGGGTCAGAAAGGGCCAGATCCTGATGCGCCTCGACAATGAGGCCACGGTGGATCGCCAGGCCAGCATCCGCCAGGGCATTGCTGCCAAGCAGGAGCAACTGCAGCTCAAGCGGCTTGAGCTTGGCCGCTACCTCAACCTCAACGACACCGAGCAACAGGTGTTGCAGCGCAATCTGGTGCTGGAGCGCCAGATCCTCAGCCGCTTGGATACTCTGAAAACCTCCGGTGCCACCGCTGAGCTGCAGGTGTTGCAGCAGAACAACAAGGTGCGCGAGGTGGAAGGCGAGCTGGAGAAAGTGCAGGTGGATCGCCACCGTCAAACCGCAATCCTCCAGCAACAGATCGAGCAGCTCAACGGCGAATTGGCTGATCTACGCAGCCGGCTTACTGAGCTCTCGGTGAATATCCGCTATCAGGACCTGCGTTCACCGGTGGACGGGGTGGTGTTTGACCTCAAGCCCAAGGGCGCTGGTTTTGTGGCCCAGACCAGTGAGCCGGTGATGAAGATCGTGCCATTTTCCGACCTGCAGGCCAAGGTGGAGATCGCCAGCTCCGATATCGGCTTTGTGCGGGTTGGAAAGCCGGTCGACATTTCGATCGATTCCTTCCCCGCCACTGATTTCGGCGTGCTTGCAGGCACTCTCAAGAGCATCGGCTCTGATGCCCTGCCCCCCGATGAGCGCAATCAGGTGTACCGCTTCCCGGCAGTTGTGGGTTTGGATTCCCAGCAGTTCAAGCTCAAGGGTGGTCAGATCCTGCCCTTGCAGGTGGGCATGAGCCTCACGGCAAACATCAAGCTGCGCAAGGTGAGCTACCTGCAGCTGCTGCTAGGTGGTTTTAAAGACAAGACAGATGCGTTGAGGCGGATTTAAGGCGGCTCAGCGCACGCCCAGTTGTTTGTGGCTCTGGAGGCTGAGCCGCCAGGTGGGATGGGTTTTGACGTAGTTGACTCCGAGCCCAGGGCCCTGTTTGCTCTCCCACCCCGGTTGAATCAGCAGGGCCGGGCAGTTGCCAGCAGCAGCTGCGGCAGCGGCCATCGCCTCAGCGAAGGCCAGATCCTCTCCCTCATGCACCACCACCTTGAGCTCATGGCAGGTGGCCAGCAGTTGCGGCAGCGGCGGTTTGTGGCGTTTGGGGGAGAGGGTGACCCAGTCGAAATGGCCGCTGAGCGGATCCACCCCGCTGGTTTCGAGATGCAGCGGCAGGCCCACCGGCTGCAGCACGCTGCAGAGATCGTCCAGGTTGTGATGCAGGGGCTCCCCGCCGGTGATCACCACGAAGGCGGCGCCGGCTTCCGCCGCTGCTCTGGTTTCAGCGGCCAGCTGCTCCAGGGAGCGGCTGGGGTGGGCGGCCTCGGGCCAGGAGTGTTTGGTGTCGCACCAGCTGCAGCCCACCGTGCAGCCGGCCAGGCGGATGAAGAAGGCGCTGCGGCCGGCGTGCAGCCCCTCGCCCTGCAGGGAGTGGAAGGTTTCGACAACCGGCAGGGCGTCGCTCATGCCAGCCGCTGTTGCGGGCTGGCGAGGGCTTCCTGGGGGGAACGGGGCAGGCGCTGCTGGGCGGCGGCGACCAGCCCGTGGAACAGGGGGTGGGGCTTGCCCGGGCGCGACAGGAATTCGGGGTGGTACTGGCAGGCCGTGAAGAAGGGGTGGTCCTTGAGTTCGATCAGCTCCACCAGGCGGCCGTCGGGCGAGGTGCCGCTGATGGCGTAGCCCGACTCCAGGAACAGGTTGCGGTAGGCGTTGTTGAACTCGTAGCGGTGGCGGTGGCGCTCGTACACCACCTCCTCGCCGTACAGCCGATGGCCCAGGGTGCCGGGCTGGAGGCGGCAGGGATACACACCCAGTCGCATCGTGCCGCCCAGGTCCACCACGTCCTGCTGTTCGGGCAGCAGGTGGATCACCGGGTGAGCGGTGTCGGGATCCAGCTCGGCACTGGTGGCATCGGCGAGCCCGGCCTGGTTGCGGGCCCACTCGATCACGGCGCACTGCATGCCGAGGCACAGGCCCAGGAACGGCACCCGCTGTTCCCTGGCCCAGCGGATCCCCGCCACCTTGCCATCCACCCCGCGGTTGCCGAAACCGCCGGGCACCACCACCGCATCCATGCCGGCCAGCAGCGCTTCGGCGCCCTGGTTTTCGATCTGTTCAGCGCAGATCCAGCGCAGATCCAGTGAGGCATCACAGGCGAGGCAGGCGTGGCGCAGGGCCTCCACCACCGAGAGGTAGGCGTCGTTGAGCTGCACGTACTTGCCCACCAGCGCCACCTTCACCGCCGGCCCTGGGTTGCGCAGCTTGGCCACCAGATCAGCCCAGCCGGCCATATCCGTGTCGTGGTTGGCCAGCTGCAGCACGTCGAGCACCTCGCGGCACAGGCCCTCCTGCTCCATCGCCAGCGGCACCGCGTAGATGCTGTCGGCATCGAGGGCTTGGATCACGGCTCGCTGGCGCACGCCGCAGAAGCCGCCGATCTTGCGGCGCAGCTCATCGCTCACCGGTCGGTCGCTGCGGCACACCAGCACATCCGGCTGGATGCCGATTGAGCGCAGCTCCTTCACCGAGTGCTGGGTGGGCTTGGTCTTCAGCTCGCCCGAAGTTCCGATGTAGGGCAGTAGCGTGACGTGCACGTAGGCCGTGTCGTGGCGGCCCACATCGCCGCGGAACTCACGGATGGCTTCCAGAAACGGCAGCGACTCGATGTCGCCCACGGTGCCCCCGATCTCGGTGATCACCACATCGGCGCCGCTGTTGGCCGCCACCCGCTGGATGCGCTCGCGGATCTCGCCGGTGATGTGGGGAATCACCTGCACAGTGCCGCCGTTGTAGTCGCCGCGGCGCTCCTTGTTGATCACGGCCTGGTAGATCGAGCCGGTGGTCACGCTGTTGAGGCGCGACATCGCCGTGTCGGTGAAACGCTCGTAGTGACCCAGATCCAGGTCGGTCTCGGCGCCGTCTTCGGTGACGAACACCTCACCGTGCTGGTACGGGCTCATCGTGCCCGGATCCACGTTCAGATACGGGTCGAGCTTGAGGATCGAGACGCTGTAGCCCCGGCTTTTCAGCAGCCTGCCCAGGCTCGCGGCCACGATCCCCTTGCCGATGCTCGACACCACGCCGCCGGTCACGAAGACGAACTTGCTCATATCCCGGTGGCGGACCCTTCAATGTACCGAGTGAACCAAGGTGCCCGCCCCAGCGGCAGACGGTCAGCCCTCCAGCAGGCTGCGCAGCATCCAGGCGGTCTTCTCGTGGATCTGGAGCCGCTGGGTGAGCAGGTCGGCGGTGGGCTGGTCGCCGGCTTCATCGGCCACGGCGAATACGCTGCGGATGGTGCGGGCCACGGCCTCATGGCCCTCCACCAGCTCGCGCACCATGGCCAGGGCGGCGGGCACGCCCTCGGTTTCGGGGATGGAAGAGAGCCCGCTGTAGGTGCTGCCGCCGAAGGGGGCCGCGTGGCCGAGGGCGCGGATGCGCTCGGCGATCGCGTCGAGGGCGGTCCAGAGCTCGGTGTACTGCTCCATGAACATCAGGTGCAGCGTGTTGAACATCGGCCCGGTCACGTTCCAGTGGAAGCCGTGGGTCTTGGCGTAGAGCACGGTGCTGTCGGCCAGCACCCGGCCCAGCCCCTCGGCGATGGCAGCACGCTGGGCTTCGGGGATGCCGATGTCGATCGGGGGTGCGGTGATGGGCGCCATGGTGCCTAACTCAGAGTGACTTCGTTTTAGCGCCGGAGTGGGCGCTTAGTCCAGGCTGCCCAGGTAGTCGCGCAGGCGACAGCGGTTCTGGGGTTGGCGCAGCTTCAGCAGGGCGCGGGCCTCGATCTGGCGCACGCGCTCGCGCGACAGGTGCAGGGTGTTGCCGATCTCGCTGAGGGTGTGGGGTGTGTCGTCGTCGAGGCCGAAGCGCTGGCGCAGCACCGAGGCCTCCCGCCCACTCAGCAAGCCCAGCAGGGTTTCGAGATCCTCGTGCAGCTGATTGCGGCTGAGCAGCTCTTCCGGGGTGGCATGGCTGTCTTCGATCAGCTCACCCAGGGCCGTGTCGTGACCGGGGCCCACCCGGCCCTCCAGCGAGACCGGCCGGGGGGCCTGCTCCAGCGTCTGGCGCACGAGGTCCTCGCTCAGGTCGAGTTCGGCGGCCAGTTCAGCCAGCCGGGGCAGTCGCCCTAGGCGCACGCTCAGCTCCCGTTGCACGCGCTTGATGCGGTTGAGCCTTTCGGTGATGTGCACCGGCAGTCGAATCGTGCGGCTCTGGCTGGCCAGGGCCCGGGTCACGCCCTGGCGGATCCACCAGTAGGCAAAGGTGGAGAAGCGAAATCCGCGGCTGGGATCGAAGCGCTCCACCGCCCGCTCCAGCCCGAGGCTGCCCTCCTGCACCAGATCCAGCAACTCCAGGCCGCGGCGCTGGTACTTCTTGGCCACCGCCACCACCAGGCGCAGGTTGGCCTGGATCATGCGCTCCTTGGCCCGGCGCCCGTGGTGCAGGGTTGCGCGTCGCTCCTGCTCGGTGAGATCGCCATCAGCTGGGTTCACCAAGAGGCGCTCGCGCCGCTGCACCTGCCGGGCCAGGGTGAGTTCCTCCTCCTGGCTGAGCAGAGGGATGCGGCCGATGTCGTGGAGGTAGAGCCGCACCAGGTCGGTGCTGGTCATGGTGGGCCCGGCAACACCCTCCAAGCTGCGAAGCGGCGGCGAGGGTGCTGCATTTCGGTGCGTTTTGCTTCGCCTTTCTCCCCGGGGTGTACGGATGCGGCCGGCAGGACCTGGGCCTCAGCCCTCCTCGGCCTCCCAGGTGCTGGCCACGTGCAGCTCCTCCAGTTGCTTGTCGTTCACTCCGGCCGGGGCCTGGGTCATCAGGCAGCGGGCCTGCTGGGTTTTCGGGAAGGCGATGGTGTCGCGGATCGATTCCTCGCCGGCCAGCAGCATCACCATGCGATCCAGGCCGAAGGCCAGGCCGCCGTGGGGCGGGGCGCCCATATCGAGCGCTTCCATCAGGAAGCCGAACTGGCGCTCGGCCTCCTCCAGTGGCAGGCCGATGGTCTGCAGCACCTGGCGCTGCAGGGCCGAGTCGTGGATGCGCAGGGAGCCGCCGCCCAGTTCCAGGCCGTTGAGCACCAGGTCGTAGGCCTGGGCGCGGGCGGTGGGCAGGGTGTCGGCCCAGGCGGCCGGATCGCTCCCGAGGTCTGCAGCGTTCGGGGCACAGAAGGGGTGGTGCAGGGCCTCCAGGCGGTTCTCGTCGGCGTTGAACTCGAACATCGGGAAATCCACCACCCAGAGGAAGTTCCAGGTGTCGTTGTCGCGGTCGGGCTGCACCAGGCCCAGCTCACGGGCCAGGTACTGACGCACCCGATCGAGGGCCTTGTTCACGGTGGCGGTGTCGCCGGCGCCGAACAGCAGCAGCGTGCCGGGTTCGGCGCCGGTGCGCTGCAGCAGCTCGGCCTTCTTGTCGTCGGTGAGGTTGTCCTTGATGGCGCCGATCGTGTCGATCTCGCCGCTTTCGCGCACGCGGATGAAGGCCAGGCCGCCGGCACCGGCCTTCTGCGCCTCGGAGAACACATCACCGCCGGGCTTGATGCGCACGTTGCTGATCGCCTCGTTGCCACCGGGCACGGCGATGCACTTCACGCTGCCGCCGGCCGCAACGGCGCCGCTGAACACCTTGAAGCCCATGTCGGCCACCAGGTCGCTCACGTTCACCAGCTCCATGCCGTAGCGGGTGTCGGGCCGGTCGGTGCCATAGCGCTCCATGGCGTCGTGCCAGGTGAGACGCGGGAAGGGGCGGGGCAGCTCCACCCCCTTCACGGCTTTCCAGATCGTGGCGATCAGGGTTTCGTTGAGCTCCAGGATCTGCTCCTGATCCATGAAGCTCATCTCCATGTCCAGCTGGGTGAATTCCGGCTGGCGATCGGCCCTGAGGTCTTCGTCGCGGAAGCAGCGGGCCACCTGGTAGTAGCGCTCGATGCCCCCCACCATCAGCAGCTGCTTGAACAGCTGGGGCGACTGGGGCAGGGCAAACCACTCTCCGCCGCACACCCGGCTGGGCACCAGATAGTCGCGGGCGCCCTCGGGGGTGGAGCGGGTGAGCACCGGGGTTTCCACCTCGATGAAACCCTGGTCCTCAAGGAAGCGGCGGGCGGCCTGGATCGTCTGGGCCCGCAGGCGGAGGTTGCCGTTCATGCGCTCGCGGCGCAGGTCGAGATAGCGGTGGCGCAGCCGCAGCTCCTCGCGGGTGTTTTCCTCGTCGTGCACCGACACGGGGAAGGGCAGGTTGCCCTTCACGGCATTCAGCACCGTGATGGTGCTGGCCAGCACCTCCACGCGCCCGGTGGCGAGCTTGTCGTTGATGGATTCGGCGGGGCGCTCGCGCACCGTGCCTTCCACCTGGATCACGGTTTCGTTGCGCAGGTGCTCAGCCGCCGCGAAGGCCGCGGCGCCCAGGTCGGGGTCCACCGTGATCTGCACCGTGCCGCTGCGGTCGCGCAGGTCGATGAAGATCACGCCGCCGTGGTCGCGGCGCCGGTCCACCCAGCCGCACAGCTGCACGGCCTGGCCGCTGGCGTCCTGGCGCAGGTCGCCGCATCCGTGGCTGCGCATCGCTGATTCCCTGAGCAATGGGCGATTGTCCCACCCGGGGGCCCCTCAGGGCTTGTAAAAGGGGCGGCGTACGACCCGTGCCGGCTCTGCCTTGCCGCGGATTTGCACGGCCAGCGCGGTGCCCGGCCTGGCCAGCTCGGCCGGCACCAGCGCCAGGGCGATGCCCCGCTCCAGGCAGGGCGACCAGCCGCCGCTGGTGACCTCGCCGACGGGCTCGCTCCCCGGTTGGGCGCTGGCTGCCAGCACCGGGTAGCCGTGGCGGGGGATGGCACGGCCCTCGAGCTCCAGCCCCACAAGCCGCCGCGCCACCCCCTCGGCGCTCTGGCGCTCCAGCACCGCACGACCGATGAAGGGCTTGGGCATCTCCAGGTGCACCAGCCAGCCCAGGCCCACCTCCAGCGGACTGGTGGTGGCATCCATGTCGGCGCCGTAGAGGTGCATGGCGGCCTCCAGCCGCAGGCTGTCGCGGGCGCCCAGCCCGCAGGGCGTCACCCCATCGGCGAGCAGCTGCTGCCAGAGGACCTGGCCCGCCTCACGGCTCAGCAGCAGTTCGAAGCCGTCTTCACCGGTGTAGCCGGTGCGGGCCACAAACACGTCGGCCCCGGCCGCCGCACCTGCCGCACTGCCCCGCAGCTCCAGTTGCCGGTGGCCGAAGCGCGGCAGGCCCGTGAGGCTGGTGCCGGCCAGCGCCTCCAGCCGGGCCTGGGCTTCCGGTCCCTGCAGGGCCAGCAGCACGCCATCGCCCTTGGCGTCGGTGATGCTGATCCCCTGGGGCTCAAGCTGGCTGCGCAGCCAGGCGGTGTCGGCTTCGGCGCAGGCGGCGTTGATCACCAGCAGCAGCTCATGGCTCTCCGGTTCGCCGCCGGGGCCAGGGCCCCAGCCGCGGTCGTACACGATCAGATCGTCGCGGATGCCGCCGGCTTCGTTGAGCAGCACCGTGTAGCAGGCCTCGCCAGGGCCGATGCGGAACAGGTCGCTGGGCACCAGCGACTGGAGGGCGTCCTTGGCGCCATCACCGCGCAGCCGCAGCACGCCCATGTGGGAGATGTCGAAGACCCCGCAGTGCCGGCGCACCGCCTGGTGTTCGGCCATCAGCCCGCCGTACTGCACCGCCATCTCCCAGCCGGCGAAGGGCACCATCCGCCCGCCGGCGGCGATGGCGGCCTCACAGAGGGGGGTGCGCAGCAGGGCCAAGGCAGCGGAGGCAGCTGGCGGAGAGCCTATGGGGGCCGAGCCAGAAAAGAATCCGAAGATTCGGTGGTTTCGACTTTTCGCTTTCGCAGGCCGTTTCTAGGTTGAGCGCCCCGATCGGTCTGGATGGCCCGACGCCCCTGCTGCCGCAGCTGCCGCCACTGTGCGCCGCCGAGCGGGGTGGAGTTTGGCTGGTGCCAGCTGCGCCAGTTGCCGATGCATCCCGATCTGGCCAACGACCTGTGGTGTCATCACTGGACGGCCAGGCCCCCCCGGCTGCCGGTGATGGAGCCCCAGCAGTCGGCGGGCCAGCCCCAGCCCCGCCCGAATCGCCAGCTCAGCCTCGAGGCCGTGCTGCCCCGGCTGTAGGGCAGGCCCATCGACCACGGCACCCATGGGGCGGGGGCTTCTTAAGCAAATCTGTAATTCCGGTGTTGCGGGCTCTGCTGCGGTCTGCGGCACACCGATGGATCGCTGCTCCTCTGTAAGACAGGGATAGTCTCATTGCCTCTGCTGCTGGAGGTGAAGCAATTGGTTGCAACTCCGGGCCTCACCACCCCCATCGAGCTGATGGCAGCCCAGGTGGATTGTGAGCTGCTCACCCTGCCCACCGGGGCCAAGGTGTTCTCGCGCGGCACGCCTGCCGATTCGATTTATGGCGTGCGCCGCGGCATTGTGGAGGTGGTGGGGGAGACCGGGGAAAAGCTCTGCTATCGGCCTGGAGAGCTGTTCAGCTACCAGGACATCGTGTGGCGTGACGGCATCTATCGCACCGATGCCCTGGCCCGCACGCCCGTGGAGCTGTTGCGGCTGGATCGGTTGCGCTTCCTCAACCTGCTGCACAACCACCCCACCCTGGCGGTGTTGCTGATCAGCCAGCAACACGAGCGCCTCAGGGAGCAGCGCACCAGCGGCACCTGCTGTTACTGAGCTCCCGCCGCTGCTCAGCGATCCAGCAGGAACAGCAGGCTGCGCACCACCTTCGCCGCCAGCACGCTGCTGACGCCCGTGGGATCCAGATGGGGCGCCAGCTCCACCACGTCGGCGGCCACCAGGTCGTGATGGCGCAGCTCCTCCACCAGGGTGGCGAAGTCGTTCCAGAGGAAGCCGCCGGGCTCCGGGGTGCCGGTGCCGGCCATCACGGCTGGATCGAACCAATCCAGATCCACGGTGAGATAGAGCGGCTTGCCGCGCAGGGGCCTGAGGGCCTCGGCCATGTGCTCGATCGCCACCAGTCGGCCGCTCTGGCGCAGCTCGGTGAATTCCTCACGGGTGCCGCTGCGGATGGCGATCTGCAGCAGCTGCTGGCTGGGCAGCACCTCCAGGCAGCGGCGCATGGCGCAGGCATGGCTGTGGTGGGCGCCGAGCCATTCCTGGCGCAGGTCGGCGTGGGCATCGAGCTGCACCAGCACCAGCTCGGGGTGCCGCTCGGCTACCGCCGCCACGGCGCCGGAGCTGATCGAGTGCTCGCCGCCGAGCATCAGCGGTTTGAGTCCCAGGGCCAGCACCGCCTCGGTGGCCTGTTTCACCGCCGCCACCACCGGCTCGGGGGCGCCGAAGGGGATGTCGACCGCGCCCAGATCCGCGATCGCCAGCTCCTCAAGCTCGCGATCGAGCTGGGGGCAGTAGCTCTCCAGGCCCGGGCTCACCTCGCGGATCGCCGCCGGGCCGAAGCGGGTGCCCGGCCGGAAGGAGGTGGTGCCGTCGTACGGCACGCCGAACAGGCCCACGCGGCAGCCGGCCGGATCCCGTTGGCTGCCCATGTAGATGGCGCCGTCGGTGTCAAATAAATCCGAGTTGGAGATCAAAGAATTGCCCATCCCTTCAGCTTCTCAGCCGGCCAGTGCCCGCTCGATCGCGGCGGGGACGGCATCGAAGGCGCCGCGCTGCCAGCGGGGGCTCCAGATCTCACACCCCTGGGCCACGGCCGCGGCCCGTTCGGCGTCCGGCTGCAGATAGCGGGGGGCGTCGGTGGCGGCGAAGGTCCAGCTCCACCAGCCGCTCGGATACATCGGCACCCAGCCATACATCGGATCGGCGTGGCCGAACACCTCACGGATCACGTTCACGGTGTCGATGTGCACCTGGCGGAAGGCCTCGGGCGATTCGCTCTGGGTGGCGAACACCCCGCCCGGCCTGAGGATTCGGCGGCACTGCTCGAAGAAGGCGCGGTTGAACAGGCCTTCGGCCGGGCCCGCCGGGTCGGAGCCGTCCACGATCACCACGTCGTAGCTGGCGTCGGGAGCCTCGGCCGCCCAGGCGATGCCGTCGCCCACGGTGAGGTGGAAGCGGGGATCGCTCCAGGCGCTGCCGCCGATCGAGGGCAGGTGCTGCCGGCTCCACTCCACCACCAGGCCGTCGATCTCCACCATGTCGAGGTGCTGCACGCCGGCGTGGCGCAGGCACTCGCGGGCGGTGCCGCCGTCACCGCCGCCGATCACCAGCACCCGCTCGATGCTCGCGGCGCCGCACAGGGCGGGGTGCACGATCGCCTCGTGGTAATGCCGCTCCTGGCGCTCGGCCGTCATCCAGCAGCCATCCAGCAGCAGCCCCTTGCCGTAGCGCTCGCTCTCGATGATCGTGACGCGCTGGAACGCCGACTGCTCTTCAGCGATCACGCGTCCGGCCAGGCCGTAGCGCACGCCGTCGAAGATCTCATCGATCCAGCCTGGGCTGGAGAGGGGCCAGCCGGGGGTGGGGGCGGGCGCAGTGCTGCTCTCGGCCATGGGCGCGCAGGTTCCTCCCTCCAGACTTGCGCATCACCGGTAGGCGCTCCGTGACGGGCTCGGCTGATCTGCAGGTGCCCGTGGCGGGGCGAGGGCCCGTGCGGATCCCCGCAGTGGAGCTGCGTTGGCGCTTCTCGCGCTCTTCCGGCCCTGGGGGTCAGAACGTGAACAGCACCGACTCGCGCGTGGAGCTTGTGTTTGATCTGGCGGCATCCGAGGTGCTCGGGCCGATGCTGAAGGCCCGGGCCCTGCGCCGGCTGGAGGAGCGTCTGGTGGCTGGGTGTGTGGTGATCGCCGCCAGTGAGCAGCGCTCGCAGTGGCAGAACCGCGTGGCTGCCCAGCGTCGTCTGGCGGCATTGCTGGAAGAGGCCTTGAAGCCGCCCCCGCTCCCGCGGCGGGCCACCCGCCCCACGCGAGGCTCGGTGGAGCGGCGCCTGGCGGCCAAGCAGCGGCGTAGTGCCCTCAAGGGCCGGCGCCAGGGTCGGGTGCAGCTCCCGGAGGATTGAGCCGGAGCTCGGTTGTGTCAGGTGGCGCTGAGGTGGGCCACGCGGCCTGCGGCGGGATTGTGGGGATCGGCGAGCTGCAGCTGCAGCAGCCAGGCACCGGCCGGCAGTCGGCTGAGCCGCTCGGGCCACTCCACCGCCAGCACGGCGCCGAGCTCGCTCGCCTCCTCCTCTTCCTGGGCCAGCAGCTCATCGGCGGCGGCGGGCTGCTCGAGCCGGTAGAGGTCGAGGTGCACCAGCGCTGTGGCCTGGCCGCCGGCTAGGCGGCCGGCGTAGTGCTGGGCCAGGGCGAAGGTGGGGCTGGTGATCGGCTCCTCGATGCCGAGCGCGGCAGCCAGCCCCTGCACTAGGCAGGTCTTGCCGGCGCCCAGATCGCCCTGGAGCAGCAGCAGCGGCGGGCCCTCGGTCGCGCTCAGCAGCCGCTCCGCCAGGGTCGCCCCCAGGGCCCGGGTGGCCGCGGCATCGGCCAGCGGGTGCCGTTCAGAGATCTGTAGATTGCCCACCAAGCGAGCCCGAAGCCTCGGCGTCTCTGCAGATATTTCTAATTCTCGACAAATCGAATCCATGGTGGCCACCCCCGCCTCAACGGCCTCTGCCCCTGCGCTGCAGAGCACCAGCACCTATGTGATCGCCGATCTCGGCCTGGCTGATTTCGGTCGCAAGGAGATCGCGATCGCTGAAACCGAGATGCCGGGTCTGATGGCCCTGCGCGAGAAATTTGCCGGCCAGCAGCCGCTCAAGGGCGCCCGCATCGCGGGATCCCTGCATATGACGATCCAGACCGCCGTTCTGATCGAAACCCTGGTGGTTCTCGGCGCCGAGGTGCGCTGGGCCAGCTGCAACATCTTCTCCACCCAGGACCACGCTGCTGCGGCCATCGCCGCCGCCGGCATCCCGGTGTTCGCCTACAAGGGCGAAACCCTGGATGAGTACTGGGCCTTCACCCACCGCATTCTCGAGTGGGGCGATGGCGGCACGCCCAACATGATTCTCGACGACGGTGGTGATGCCACCGGTCTGGTGATCCTGGGCACCAGGGCCGAGAGCGATCCCTCGGTGCTCGACAACCCCTCCAACGAAGAGGAGACCGCCCTCTTCAACAGCATCCGCCAGAAGCTGGCCGCCCAGCCCGGCTTCTACTCGCGCATCAAGCCCGCGATCCAGGGCGTCACCGAGGAGACCACCACCGGTGTGGCCCGCCTGTATCAGTTGCAGAAGAGCGGCGAACTGCCCTTCCCGGCGATCAACGTCAACGACTCGGTGACGAAGAGCAAGTTCGACAACCTCTACGGCTGCCGCGAGTCGCTGGTTGACAGCATCAAGCGCGCCACCGACGTGATGGTGGCCGGCAAGGTGGCCCTGGTGCTGGGCTACGGCGATGTGGGCAAGGGTTCGGCCCAGTCGCTGCGCGGCCTCGGCGCCACCGTGATGATCGCCGAGATCGATCCGATCTGCGCCCTGCAGGCCGCCATGGAGGGCTACCGCGTGGTGCGTCTCGACGACGTGGTGCGCGATGTGGACATCTTCGTGACCGCCACCGGCAACTTCCAGGTGATCCGCCATGAGCACCTGATCCAGATGAAGGATCAGGCGATCGTGTGCAACATCGGCCACTTCGACAACGAGATCGATGTGGCCTCGCTCAAGCAGTACCCCTGGGACAACATCAAGCCCCAGGTGGATCACATCCTGCTGCCCTCCGGCAACAAGATCATCCTGCTGGCTGAGGGCCGTCTGGTGAACCTGGGCTGCGCCACCGGCCACCCCAGCTTCGTGATGAGCAACTCCTTCACCAACCAGGTGCTCGCCCAGATCGAGCTGTTCACCAAGGGTGACCAGTACGAGAAGCAGGTGTATGTGCTGCCCAAGCACCTCGATGAGATGGTGGCCCGCCTCCACCTCGACAAGATCGGCGCCAGGCTCACCGAGCTCTCCGCCGAGCAGGCCGCCTACATCAACGTGCCGGTGGAAGGCCCCTACAAGCTCGACCACTACCGCTACTGATCCCAGCCGCTGGTTGACAGCAGGTGCCCTTGCAGCCCAGGCAGGCCCATTGGTCCGCCTGGGCTTTCGTGTGAGCGGGCTCAGAACGGCACTTCCTCCTCACTGGGCGCACCGCCGCCAAAGCCTTCGCCACCGAAGCCGCCGGCCATCGCCTCGCTGTCGCGCTTGGAGCCCAGCAGCTCCAGCCGATCCACGCGGATCACGGGCTTGGTGCGCTCCTCGCCGGAGGCGCGGTCGGTCCAGCGGTCGAGCTTGAAGCTGCCGATGATGCCCAGCAGGGAACCCTTGCGTACATAGTCGGCGGCCACCTGGGCCTGCTTGCCCCAGATCTCCAGGTTGAACCAGTCGGGTTCGTCGTCGCGGCTGCGGCGATTCACCGCCAGGGTGAGGTTGGCCACCACGCTGCCCGATTCGAAGTAGCGCACTTCGGGGTCGCGGCCGGCCCGGCCAACGAGGGTGATGGAATTGACGCCCATGGCGTGTCTCCTTGCTTGTGAATCAATGATGCGGCACCCCCTCGGGGCACCACCTCAGATCAGTTCCACCCCAGGGGCCGGCTGTCACACCACACCTATGATTCGGCCTCTGCCGGCCGCCCCTTCGTGTTTTTCCGTCGATTCCAGTTCTCCCGCGACATCGGTATCGACCTGGGCACGGCCAACACCCTGATGTACGTCTCCGGCCGGGGGATCGTGCTGCAGGAGCCCTCGGTGGTGGCGCTCGACCTCGAGCGCAACTCCTGTATGGCGGTGGGTGAGGAGGCCAAGCTGATGCTGGGCCGCACGCCGGGCAACATCCGGGCGGTGCGCCCGCTGCGCGACGGCGTGATCGCCGACTTCGATGCGGCCGAGCAGATGATCAAGTCGTTCATCCAGAAGGGCAACGACGGCCGCGGCATCGTGGCGCCCCGCCTGGTGATCGGCATCCCCAGCGGCGTCACCGGCGTGGAGCGCCGGGCCGTGCGTGAGGCCGGCCTCGCCGGTGCCCGCGAAGTGCACCTGATCGACGAGCCGGTGGCGGCTGCCATCGGCGCCGGCCTGCCGGTCACCGAGCCCGTGGGCACGATGATCGTGGACATCGGCGGCGGCACCACCGAGGTGGCTGTGCTGTCGCTGGGTGGCACCGTGCTGAGCGAGTCGGTGCGGGTGGCCGGCGATGAGCTCAGCGATGCGATCGGCACCTACCTCAAGAAGGTGCACAACCTGGTGGTGGGTGAGCGCACCGCCGAAGACATCAAGATCCGCATCGGCTCCGCCTTCCCCGACGAGATCCACGACGAGACCTCGATGGACGTGCGCGGCCTGCACCTGCTCTCCGGCCTGCCGCGCACCATCAACGTGCGTGCCGGCGACATCCGCGAAGCGATGGCCGAGCCCCTCAACGTGATCGTGGAGGCGGTGAAGCGCACCCTGGAGCGCACGCCGCCCGAGCTGGCGGCCGACATCGTGGATCGCGGCATCATGCTCGCCGGTGGCGGCGCCCAGGTGCGTGGCATCAGCGACCTGATCAGCCACGAGACCGGTATCCTCACCCATGTGGCCGAAGATCCGCTGCTCTGCGTGGTGAACGGCTGCGGCATGGTGCTGGAGGACTACAAGCGCCTGCAGCGCGTGCTGGATACGCCCGACTTCGTGCGCCAGGTGGCCTGATCCCCATGCAGTCGGGTCGCAGGTGGCGGCTGCCCTCGTTGCGGCTGCTGCGCGGCGCCGCGCCCTGGCTGCTGTTGTTTGCAGCTCTGTTGGGGGTGCGCCTCAGCAAAGGGGCCTTGCTGGCCGACGCCTACGCCCTGCTCAGCCGTCCCTTCTGGCCGGGCACGGCCCAGCGTGAGTGGCTGCAGTCGGCCCAGCGCCTGGATCAGCAGGCCCGACTGGCCTCGCTGGAGCGCGACAACCAGCGCCTGCGCCAGCTGCTGGCCCTGGAGCAGCAATCCGGCGCCGATGTTCCCGCGGCGGTGATCTCCCGTGAACTCGGTGGCTGGTGGCAGCAGCTGCTGCTGGGTCGGGGTTCGATCGCTGGCCTTGCCCCGGGTGATCCCGTGCTGGCGCCGGGTGGCCTGATCGGCCTGGTGGGCGCGGTCACGCCCACCACGGCCCGGGTCACCCTGCTCACCGACAGCTCCAGTCGGCTGGGGGTGTGGGTGGGCCGCAGCCAGCGCCATGGGTTGCTGGTGGGCACCGGCACCAGCCGGCCCCTGCTGCGCTTCATTGAGAAGGATCCGGGCGTGCGGCCCGGCGATGTGGTCACCACGTCGCCGGCTAGCACCCTGGTGCCCCCCAACCTCACGGTGGGGGTGGTTCAGTCGGTGGACGACCAGGCCGTGCCGGCACCGGAGGCGGTGGTGCAGCTCAGCGCCCCCCTGGAGGCGATCGACTGGGTGCAGGTGCGCCTGCGCCGGGGGGTGAAACCGTGATCACCCTGGCGCGCCAGCGCTGGTGCGTGGCCACGTCCCTGGTGGTGCCCCTGCTCACCCTGGCTTCTCCGGGGATCCTGAAGCTGGCGGGGGTGGGGCCCAGCTGGGCCGTGTTGTGGCTCCTGCCCTGGGCGCTGGTGGATGGGCCGCTCTCCGGTGCGCTGGCCGGTCTGGGGTTGGCGCTGCTGCTCGATGGCCTCCACCCCGGGCCGCTCAGCCAGCTGCCGGCGCTGCTGGTGCTCGGCTGGTGGTGGGGGCGCCTCGGCCGCGGCAGCCGCATCCAGCGCAGCTTCAGCCTGGGACTGCTGGCCCTGCTGGGCAGCGCCGCCCTGGGCGCCACGCTGGCCCTGCAGCAGTGGTTCTGGCAGCTGCAGGATCCGGCGACCTGGCACACCGTGCTGGCCCAGAGCCTGATCACGGCCCTGCTGGCACCGCTGCTCTGTTCGCTTCAGTTGCTGCTCTGGCGCCGCTCCAGCCAGGCCTTCGGGCCCGCAGCGGGCCTGCGCAGCTGATCACCCCATGGCTGCCCATCACCGCCTGACGCCCATCACCGCATGACCGTGAACGCGATGAGCATGACCCTGGAGCGCCGGCGCTTCCTGCAGACCCTGGGCGGTGGGGCCGCCGCCGCGGTGCTGGCGGCCTGCGGCGGCCGCCGGCCCGCGGCCGGAACCCGGGAGCTGCAGTTCTGGACCCTGGACCTGGCCCCCAAGTTCAACGACTACATCGGCGCTGTGATCGCGGCCTGGGAGCGCGACCATCCGGGCGTGCGGGTGCGCTGGACCGACGTGCCCTGGAGCTCGGTGGAGCGCAAGCTGCTGGCGGCCGTGTATGCCCGCAGCGCGCCCGATCTGGTGAACCTGAACCCTCCCTTCGCCGCCAATCTGGCCAGCAAGGGAGGCCTGCTCGATCTGGGCCCGGTGCTGCCGGCGGGTGCGGCGGATGCCTATCTGCCGTCGATCTGGCAGGCCGGCCAGCAGGAGGGCGAGCAGTTCGCCATTCCCTGGTATCTCACGGCCCGCATCACCATGGCCAACCGCCAGTTGCTGGAGCGGGCCGGCTATGCCGCGCCGCCGCGGCGCTGGCAGGAGCTACCCGCCTACGCCGAGGCGGTGCGGCGCCGCACCGGTCGCTACGCCCTGTTCATGACCGTGGTGCCCGACGACTCGGCCGAGCTGCTCGAGACCCTGGTGCAGATGGGGGTGCAGCTGCTCGATGGCCGCCGCCGCGCCGCCTTCAACAGCTCCGCCGGCCGCGCCGCCTTCGCCTTCTGGAGCGACCTCTACCGCCGTGGCCTGCTGCCGCGGGAGGTGGTGAGCCAGGGCTACCGCCGCGCCATCGAGCTCTACCAGGCGGGGGACCTGGCCCAGGTGGCCACCGGTCCTGATTTCCTGCGCAACCTGCAGACCAACGCCCCCGGCGTAGCCGCCCGCACGGCCCCCTTCCCGCCGATCACCGGCGCCGACGGTGAGGCCAACGTGGCGGTGATGAACCTGGTGGTGCCGCGCCAGAGCGTTCTGCCCGCTGAGGCGGTGAGCTTCGGGCTGTTTCTCACCAACGCCACCAACCAGTTGCGCTTCGCCGAGCAGGCCCGGGTGCTGCCCTCCGCCAGCGCGGCCCTGGTGGCCCTGGAGCAACGCCTGGGCGACTCCGGCACGGCTGAGCAGGAGCCGCCGCTGGTGCGCCAGGCCCGGCTGCTCTCGGCCCGCACCCTGGAGCAGGCCCGGGTGCTGGTGCCGGCCATCCCCGGCGTGAAGCGGCTGCAGGCGATCGTGTACACCCAGCTGCAGCGGGCGATGCTGGGCGAGCTCGACAGCGATGCGGCCCTGGCGGCGGCCGAGCGGGAATGGAACAGCTACGCCGCTGCCCGCTGGCCCTAGCGGCGCTGGCCTGATTGCGCTGCCGCTAGCAGGTCGCCACAGATCTGTCTGTTCCTGCAGAAATCCTTAAATCTGCCCACTTCCACGCTCTTGGAGCGCTTTTGGGCTGACTGGAGGGCTGCCTCAGAGGTATGGTTGCGATTCTTCATGACGGCGCCTCGCCCATGCCCGTTGCGGACATGCCGAATCCGCCAGCTGACCCCAAGGCCACCGTGCTCGTCGTCGACGACGAGGCGGCGGTGCGGCGGGTGCTGGTGATGCGGCTGCAGCTGGCGGGCTATCGCGTGATCTGTGCGGAGGATGGCGAGGAGGCCCTCAGCGTGTTTCACCAGGAGCAGCCCGACCTGGTGGTGCTCGATGTGATGCTGCCCAAGCTCGATGGCTTCGCCGTGTGCCGGCGGCTGCGGGCGGAATCCTGCGTGCCGATCATCTTTCTCTCGGCGCTCGATTCCATCGCCGAGCGGGTGTCGGGTCTCGACCTCGGCGCCGACGACTACCTGCCCAAGCCCTTCAGCCCCAAGGAGCTGGAGGCGCGCATCGCCACGATCCTGCGGCGGGTGGGCCGGGGCTCGGCCAGCAACGAGCCGCGCGATGTGCCCAGCGGTAGTGGCGTGATGCGGGTGGGTGATCTGGTGGTGGACACCAATCGCCGCCAGGTGACCCGCGATGGCGAGCGCATCGCCCTCACCTACACCGAATTCAGCCTGCTCGAGCTGCTGTTCCGCGAGCCCGGCCGGGTGGTGCCGCGGGCCGAGATTCTCGAGCAGCTCTGGGGCTACCCGCCGCGCCGGGCCGCCGACCTGCGCGTGGTGGATGTGTACGTGGCGCGGCTGCGCGGCAAGCTCGAGCCCGATCCCCGCAACCCCGAGCTGATCCTCACCGTGCGGGGCACCGGCTACGCCTCCCAGCGGATGGGCGATGCCGGCCTGGCCGTCACCGGCTGATCCTGCAGGATGGGCGATCTGAGTCGCCCCTGATCGCCGGTGTCGGATCTGCGCGAGACCCGTCTGGAGAAAGCCGCCGCCCTGGCGCAGCTCGGCCAGGGGCCCTACGGCCTGCGCTTTGAGCCCACGCACTGCACGGCGGCGCTGCAGGAGCTGCACGCCGATCTGCCCAACGGCCAGGAGCGGGATGTGGCCGTGGCCGTGGCCGTGGCCGGCCGGGTGATGACCAGGCGGGTGATGGGCAAGCTGGCCTTCTTCACCCTGGTGGATGAATCGGGGCCGATCCAGCTCTATCTCGAAAAGGCGAGCCTCGATGCGGCGGCTGAGGCCGGCGTCGACCAGGCCGGTGGCTTCGCCGAGCTCACCAGCCTGGTCGACGCCGGCGACCTGATCGGTGTGCAGGGCACGCTGCGCCGCACCGACCGGGGCGAGCTCTCGGTGAAGGTGAGTGGCTGGCAGATGCTGAGCAAATCGCTCCAGCCCCTGCCCGACAAGTGGCATGGCCTGGCCGATGTGGAGAAGCGCTACCGCCAGCGCTACCTCGATCTGATCGTGTCGCCCCACACGCGCGACACCTTCCGGCGCCGGGCCCAGATGGTGAGCGGCATGCGGCGCTGGCTGGATGAGCGGGGCTTCCTGGAGATCGAGACGCCGGTGCTGCAGAGCGTGCCCGGCGGCGCCGATGCCCGACCCTTCGAGACCCACCACAACGCCCTCGACCTGCCCCTCACCCTGCGCATCGCCACCGAGCTGCACCTCAAGCGGCTGGTGGTGGGCGGCTTCGAGCGGGTGTACGAGCTGGGCCGGATCTTCCGCAACGAGGGGGTGAGCACCCGCCACAACCCCGAGTTCACCTCGGTGGAGATCTACCAGGCCTATGCCGATTACCACGACATGATGGATCTCACCGAGCAGCTGATTAGCTCGGTGTGCCAGCAGGTGTGCGGCAGCACCCGGATCACGTATCAGGGCACCGAGATCGACCTCACGCCCCCCTGGCGCCGGGCCACCATGCACGAGCTGGTGGAGCAGGCCTGCGGTCTTGATTTCCACGCCTTCGAAACGCGGGAGCTGGCGGCCGCCGCCATGCGCGAGAAGGGCCTGCAGGTGCCCGATCTGGCCGACTCGGTGGGCCGGCTGCTCAACGAGGCCTTCGAGCAGACCGTGGAGGCCACCCTGATCCAGCCCACCTTCGTGATGGATTACCCGGTGGAGATCTCGCCGCTGGCCCGCGGCCACCGCAGCAAGGAGGGGCTGGTGGAGCGCTTTGAGCTGTTCATCGTGGGCCGTGAAACCGCCAACGCCTTCAGCGAACTGATCGACCCGCTCGATCAGCGCCAGCGCCTTGAGGCCCAGCAGGCCCGCAAGGCGGCCGGCGATCTGGAGGCCCAGAGCGTGGATGAAGACTTTCTCCACGCCCTCGAGGTGGGCATGCCCCCCACCGGCGGCCTGGGGATCGGCATTGATCGCCTGGCCATGCTGCTCACCGACAGCCCCTCGATCCGCGATGTGATCGCCTTCCCGCTCCTGCGCCCGGAGGCACGCCAGGAGCGACCGGATCAGGCCGCGGCGGCTGCAGTGGGATAATGGCCCCAGTAGGCCATCTCCCCCAGCGGGACCGTTGATGAAATGAGCGGCGAGCGTGTTGGTTTTCGCTTCAAACACGCGGATGCGGTGGTCAAGCGCAATCCCCAGGGCCGATCCCGCCGTGGCTGGGTGATGGAGCCGGTGGAGCAGACCACCAGCCGTGGCACCAAGATGCCGGCCTATCGGATCCGCTGGCGCGACAGCGAGCGTCCGGAGATCGTGCTGCAGCACATGCTGATTGCCGACCCGGATCCCACTCCGCCCCCCGAGGGCGTGAGCCTGGTGCCGCCGGCGCCGAAGGCGTAGCCCTCAGCTCCAGTCCCGCAGGCGGTAGATCGCCAGGCCCAGGTGCTCCTTGAGCGCAACCGTGCTCAGGGCCAGCGCCGAGGCATCCGGAATCAGATCCAGGGCCAGGCTGCCGATGATGGCCTGGCCTGCCAGCTGCCGGGCGGGCAACTGAAAATCACAGCTCACCGGGATCACCTCCAGCCCGCTGCGGGCCTTGAAGGTGGCCAGGGAGCGGGGCATGTGGAAGCCGCTGGTGACCAGCAGGATGCGACGCCAGCCCCGTTGCCTGCCGAGGGCTCCGATGTGGGCCGCTTCCTCGGCGGTGGTGCGGGAGCCGGGGTTCACCAGGATCTGGCCGGGCTGGGCGCCCAGTTCCAGGGCCAGGGTGCGGGCGCTGAGCGCTTCAGGTTGGGCCGGGTCATTGGCGCTGAAGCTCACCCTGGCGCCACTGGTCACCAGCAACGGCGCCTGGCCCCGGCGCAGCAGCCGCAGGCCCGTGAGCAGGCGATCGCCCCCTTCCGCCACTTCCACGGCCTGGCGCGGCGGCAGGGCCGGCCGCAGGCCCCCACCCAGCACCACCACCGCATCGGCCCTGGGCAGGGGGCTGGGGGTGAGGGCCGCCGCCGGCTCCTCCAGGCCCCAGATCAGCTGGCGGCTGGTGAGGGGCAGGGCAAACAGCCAGATCAGGCCGATTCCACTCCAGCCCAGCCCCTGGCTGAGGCGGTGCCAGCGCTGGCTGTTGCGTTGCCGGGCGCGGCAACCGCTGAGCTGGCCGCTGAGTTGCAGCAGCAGGCCCAGCCCCAGGGGATAGAGCAGCAGCGGCAGCAGTTTGGAGAGCAGAAACCCCATCGGCGGGCGCGTTGGCTGGAGGGCGCTAGGCGCAGCCTGGCAGGGCCCGCTCCAGCTGCGCCGCCCGCCTGCGATCAGGCCTTCGAGCGGCGCAGCGCCTCGAGCTCCTGCTCGGTTTCAAAGGCGGCCCAGGCCTGCTCCAGATCGCTGCCGCTCTGGGCCGGGGCCCCTTGGCCAGGCGCAGCGGCGGAGGCGGGAGCTTGCCGGGCCTGTTGGCTGAGGTCGTGGAGCTGCTGTTCGAGCTGGCCAAACTCCTGCCCCAGCGCCTCCAGCTGCTGCCACTGGCGTCGGCCCTGGTCCATCAGCTCCGCCAGGTGGCGCTCCGCCCGGGCGGCCAGGTCGCTGGCGCCGGCGGCGCGGGCCCGCTCCACGCGCTGGTGCCACTGGCGGATTTCGCCGGCCCGCTGCAGCAGGCCGGACCGCAGCCGGTCGGCTTCGAGCTGCAGCTGGCGGCGCCGACCGATCAGCCGGGCCTGGCGGTCGCGCGCCTCCTGCTCGCGCAGCAGAGCGTCCTGGGCAGGGTTGCTGGCCAGGAAGGCCTCCAGCTGCTGCTCCAGGCGCGCCTCCAGCTCGTCGAGCCAGCTCACGGGTTCTCGCCGGCGGGGCTGGTGATCAGGGGCGCCTCGATCTCCTCCTGCAACGGGGTGATCGCCGCCTCCCGGGAGCGCAGCAGCAGCTGGGTGAGGCGGGCGATGGCACCGTCGCCCAGGTCGTGGTCGCTGATGCGATCGAAGGCACGGCGGTAGAGCTCTTCGAGCTCCTCGATCAGGCCCTCGCGCACCTGGCGCATGGCGGCCCGTTGCTGCTCGCGGCCCATGCTCGGCTCCTCAGCTGGCGTGCCTCAGGAGTCTGCCCGCTCCAGCAACAGCAGCGACAGGTCGCCGGCCGGATCGCTCCAGCGCTGGCCCAGGCGCCAGCCGGCGGGTTCGGCCAGCTCCAGGAAGGCTCCGGCCGTGTATTTCACGCTGTATTCGGTGATCAGCTCCTCGCCCGCCGCGAACGGCCAGTGCTCGCCGGCCAGGGTCACGGTCTGCGCCTGGCCGCTCACCAGGGCCATGGCGATGCGGCTCTCGCCGGCCTCCCAGCGGGCCCGGTAGTGGAAGGCTGCGGGATCGAAGTCGCCGGCCAGGTCGCGGTTGAGCCGCACCAGCAGGTTGCGGGCGAAGGCCGCCGACACGCCGGCCGCGTCGTTGTAGGCCGCCTCCAGTCGAGCCCGGTCTTTGGGGTGGTCGATGCCGATCAGCAGGCGGCTGCCGGGCCCCAGCAGCCGCCCGAACTGGCCCAGCAGCTGCTGCGCCTCGGCGGGCGTGAAGTTGCCGATCGAGCTGCCCGGGTAGAAACCGAGCCGCCGCTGCTCCACCAGCAGGGGGTGGGGCGGCAGATCGGCCAGCTGGCTGTAGTCGCAGCAGATCGCCAGCATCGGCACCGCCGGGTGGCGGGCCTGCAGGGCGGCGCAGCTCTCCTGCAGGTGCTGGGCGCTGATGTCGAGCGGCACGTAGGCGGCCGGCCGCAGGGCCTCCAGCAGCGGCCCCACCTTGCGCAGGTTGCCGGCGCCGAATTCCACCAGCACCCCCGGCCCCAGGGCCGCCGCCAGCGCGCTGGCCCGCTCTTCCAGCAGGGCCGTTTCCACCCGGGTGAGGCTGTATTCGGGCTGCTGGCAGATCGCCTCGAACAGGCGTGAGCCCTCGGCGTCGTAGAGCAGCCAGGCGGGCAGCTGGCGCGGGCTGCGGCCCAGGCCCTCGCGCACCAGCCGGGCCATGTCGGCGGGGGCCGGGTGCAGGTTGATCAGCATGGGCGGTCCTGCGCCAGGCGCAGGCCGGCGGCCATCCAGCGGCTCGCCGGCGGGAAGAAGTTGCGATAGGTGTGCCGCCCGTGGCCGGGCGGGGTGAGGAAGCAACTGCCGCGCAGCACCATCTGGGAGCTCATGAACTTGCCGTTGTATTCCCCCACGGCGCCTGCCGCCGGTTGGAAGCCCGGGTAGGGGCGGTAGGGGCTGGCGGTCCATTGCCAGAGCAGGCCATGGGCGCCGGGCAGCTGGTCGGCGAGCAGCTCCCACTCGGCTTCACTGGGCAGCCGTGCCCCGGCCCAGCGGGCATAGGCGTCGGCCTCAAACCAGCTCAGGTGCCGCACCGGCGCCTCCGGCCGGCGCGGCTGGCGGCCAGCCAGGGAGAACTCCTCGCTGTCGCGCCAGTAGCGCGGCGCCTGCCAGCCGCGCTGCTGCGCCACCGCCCAGCCCTCGCTCATCCACAGCTCCGGGCGCCGGTAGCCGCCGTCGGCGATGAAGGCCTCCACGTCGTCGTTGCTCACCAGCCGGGAGCTGAGCGCGAAGGGTTCGAGCCACTGGCGGTGGCGGGGCGCCTCGTTGTCGAAGTGAAACGCGCCGGCCGCATGGCCGATCTCCACCAGCCCTCCCCCGTGCTGCAGCCAGGCGGGCGCGGGGGCGATCGCATCAGCCCGGCTCCGGTAGTCGGCCTCCGGGCCGTTGCCGGCGCTGGCGTAGGCGGGTTCGAGCGGGTTGCGGCTGAAGCCGTCGAGCAGGTCCATCAGCAGCAGCTCCTGGTGCTGCTGTTCGTGCTGCAGGCCCAGCTCCAGCAGGGCCGTGAGCTCGCCGGCGCGCTGGGAATCCAGCTCGCCCAGCCGCTCCTGCAGTTGCTCCAGGGCTGCGTCCACCCGCTGGCGCCAGGCCAGCACCGCGGCGATCGGCGGCCGGCTCAGCAGCCCCCGCTCCGGGCGCGGATGGCGCGCGCCCACGGCGTCGTAGTAGCTGTTGAACAGGAAGCTCCAGGCCGCCGGCGCCGGCTCAAAGCCGAGTTCCAGGCCCGATTCCTGCAGGGGCCGCAGCAGAAACTGCTCGAAGAACCAGGTGGTGTGACCCAGGTGCCACTTGGGCGGGCTGGCGTCGGCCATGCCCTGCAGGCACAGGTCTTCCGGCTCCAGCGGCCCGATCAGCTCCACGCTGCGGCTGCGCACCTGGGCCAGCCTCGCCCCCAGCTCGCCCGTCATGGGGTGATGGCGATGCCTAGCGACCATAAGCAGCTTGCCTACGATCCCGCCACGCACAGCACGCGGGTATGGCCGGTATCACCGAGGGGTTCGTTGGCGCGGTGGGCCACACGCCCCTGATCCGCCTGCATGCCCTCAGCGAACTCACCGGTTGCCAGATCCTCGGCAAGGCCGAGTTCATGAACCCCGGCGGCTCGGTGAAGGACCGGGCGGCCCTGGGCATCCTGCTGGAGGCGGAGGAGCAGGGCCTGCTGCAGCCCGGCGGCACGGTGGTGGAGGGCACGGCCGGCAACACCGGCATCGGCCTCACCCACCTCTGCAACGCCCGCGGCTACAAGGCGCTGATCGTGATCCCCGACACCCAGTCGGCCGAAAAGATCGGCCTGCTGCGCAGCCTGGGTGCGGAGGTGCGCACGGTGCCGGCGGTGCCCTACCGCGACCCCAACAACTACGTGAAGCTCTCGGGCCGCATCGCCTCCGAGACGCCGGGTGCCGTGTGGGCGAATCAGTTCGACAACCTGGCCAACCGCCGCGCGCACTACAACTCCACCGGCCCGGAGATCTGGCAGCAGACCGAGGGCCAGGTGGATGCCTGGGTGGCGGCCACCGGCACCGGCGGCACCTACGCCGGGGTGGCCCTGTATCTGAAGGAGCGCAACCCCCAGGTGCGCTGCGTGCTCGCCGACCCCCATGGCAGTGCCCTCTACAGCTGGGCCACCACCGGCCAGCTGGCCAGCGAGGGCAGCTCGATCACCGAGGGCATCGGCAACAGCCGCATCACCGCCAACCTGGAGGGGGCGCCGATCGACGACGCCGTGCGCATCGACGACCAGGCCGCCCTCGACACCATCTACAGGCTGCTCTGGCAGGAGGGCCTGTTCCTGGGTGGCTCGGTGGGCATCAACGTGGCCGCGGCGGTGGAGACCGCCCGGCGGATGGGCCCGGGCCACACGATCGTGACGGTGCTGTGCGACAGCGGTGACCGCTACCGCTCCCGCCTCTACGACGGCCCCTGGCTGACCGGCAAGGGGCTGCAGCAGCCCGTGCGTGAGTCCGTATGAGCGCCGCAGCCGGCCAGCTGATCGCCGGGCGATACCGGCTTGAGCAGCCCGTGCATCAGGGCCCGCAGGCCAGTCTCTGGCGGGCCTCCGACCTGCTGGCCAGCGGCAGCCAGCTGGCCCTGTGGCAGTGGAATGCCCAGGCGGGGCCGGCCGCCGGCACGCAGGAGCTGCGGGAGCTCTGGGGGCGCTGGCAGCAGGTGCTGCATCCCCAGGTGCCGCGTCTCGGGGCGTCCTTTGAGGAGGAGGGCCAGCTCTGGCTGGTGCGCGAGTGGCTGCCCGGCCGCAGCTATCAGCAGCTGCAGGACCTGCGCGGCAAGCGGGGCCTGGTGTATGGCTCGGGCGAGGTGCTGCTGCTGCTGCGCCAGCTGTTGCCGGTGCTGGTGGCCCTGCACGGCCAGCAGCTGGTGCACGGCGCCCTGCGGCCGGCCCGGCTGCTGCGCCGTGAAACCGATGGGCTGCCGGTGTTGCTGGATTTCGCTCCGCTCACGGGCAGCGGCGCCAGCGAGCCCTGGCACGACCTCCAGGCCCTGGGCCTGGTGGCCCTCAGCCTGATGGGCGGCGAGCCGCCCGAAGCCTGGCGGGAACCCGGCGGGGGCTGGCGCTGGCCCGCCCAGCTGGCCGCAGAGCCGGAGCTGCAGGCCGCCCTGGCTCGGCTGCTGAGCGCCGATCCAGCCGAGCGCTTCGGTTCGGCTGCCGAGGCCCAGGCGGCCCTGGCGGCCCTGCCGCTGCCCGAGAGCAGCGGCCCGGTGCCGCGCCCTGAGCCCGTGGCCCCCGCTCCTGCTCCTGCCCCCGCTCTCGCTCCCGCTCCGCAGGCGGAACTGCCGCCCCTGCCCCAGTCGGTGCTCACGGCCCAGACGGCCGCCGCAGCGGCCGCCGGCCGCCGCCGGGATGGCAGCCGGGATGCCAGCCGGGAGGAGGTGGCGGAGGGGGGGCTCTGGCCGGTGTTGATCGCCCTGGTGCTCTCCGCCGTGGTGGGCACGGCCCTGGGCTGGTGGTGGTTGAGCCGGGGGCGCGCCACCCTGCCCAGCACCCCGGATGCGGCCCTGGAGTTGCCCAGCAGCCTGCCCCGGGAGGAGGTGGATCAGCGCCAGCAACTGCTCAACCGCCTGCGGGCGATGCAGGTGGATCGCGCCTGGTTTCTGCAGCTGGTGGATGCCAGCCTGCTGGCCCGTTTCCCCGAGCGGGGCGGCCGCCTGCCGGGCGACTCCGCCCAGGACGCGCCCCTGCGCCGGGTGTGGAACGAGCTGGCCGAGGAGTGGCTCGCGCGGGTGGAGCAACTGCCGCTCGATGTGCGTCGCCGCCTGGGCAGCTTCTCGATGGCCGACCTCAACCGGCGCCAGCAGGGCCTGGTGGCCCAGGGGCTGAGTTCATCGGTGCTGCGCCAGTTGGTGTCGGCCAGCGCCCAGACCCTGCTGCAGGGCCCCGGCGAGGGCAACGGCGAGCTGCCGCCCGAGCCCTTCCGCCAGCTCTGGTTTGCCGCGGCGGAGCAGAGCCTGGCGAATGTGCGGATCGAGCCGATCGCGGCCCAGGCGCGGGAAACCCGGGTGGTGTCGGCCCAGGTGGAGGCCAATGGCGCCCGGCTGTTCCCGATCCGGCTGCCGGCGGGCTATCGCCTGGTGCTGGGGGTGAACGGCTCGCCGCTGATGCAGATGAGCGTGTATGCCGCCGACGGCACGCTGCTGGAGTCGCAGGGGCCGCTGCGGGTGGTGAGCCTGAGCCCCCAGCCCCGCTCGCCGGTTCAGCTCTTGGTGCGCAACGACGGCGTGGCCCCGGCCCTGATCACCCTGTCGCTGCGGGCCGATCCGCCGGCCGCCGAGCCGGTGCCCGGCGCCGAGCCCGCCGAACCCGGCATGCCTGCTCCGGTGCCGGTGCCCAGCGCCAGAACGCCGGCCCCGGCGGTGCCCGCGCCCCAGGTGCCCGCTGTGCCGCTGCGGCCGCGACCGCCGGAGCCGCCGCCGGTACTGCCGGCCCAGCCCACCGCCCCGCCACCGGTGGAGTAGCGGCTGGCCCGGGCGTCAGAGCTGGGCGTCAGAGGCGGGCGATGGCGGCCCGGGTTTCCCTGGCGTCCTGCTTGCGCCGCTCCTCCTGGCGCTTGTCGTGCAGCTTGCGGCCCTTGCCCAGGCCGATGGTGAGCTTGATCCAGGAGCCCTTGAGGTGCAGGTTGAGCGGGATCAGGGTGAGGCCCTTCTGGTCGAGGGCGCCGCGCAGCCTGTCGATCTCGCGGCGGTGGGCCAGCAGCTTGCGCACCCGCAGCGGGTCGTGGTTGAAGTAGGCGCCGGCGTGGCTGTGGGGCGAGATGTGCACGTTGTGCAGCTGCAGCTCGCCGTTGCGCACCAGGCAGAAGCCGTCGCGCAGGTTCACCTGGCCGGCGCGGATCGATTTCACCTCGGTGCCGAGCAGCTCGATGCCGCACTCGAGGGTTTCGAGGATCTCGTATTGGTGGCGGGCGAAGCGGTTGTCGGCCAGCAGGCGGTTGGCCTCGTTGCGGCGTGCCCGGGCGGCTGCCTTCTTCGCTCCGCCCTTCGCCATTGCCGCCCACCCCTGCCGCACGTGTGATCGACCCTAGGTGGCGCCTGCGATGGTGGCCGCGGCGGCAGGTGGCGGCAGCAGGCGGTGGCTGGCCATTCCCGGTACCCTCGCCCCATGGCGATCGTGTCTTCCGGTTCAGCCCAGGCCAGATCGAACGACCAGGCCAGCCCGAAGCCCGTGACCCGCCGGCTGGTGGATCCGCTGGCCCCAGAGCCGGAAGACAGCCTGGGCACCACCGATCCCAGTGCGGCTGATCCCGGTGCCGCTGATCCCAGCGCCACCGACTCGCTGCGGCCCCGGCGCCTGGCCGACTACATCGGCCAGGCCGAGCTCAAGCAGGTGCTGGGCATCGCCGTGGAGGCCACCCGCGCCCGCGGCGAGGCGCTCGATCACGTGTTGCTCTACGGCCCGCCGGGCCTGGGCAAAACCACCATGGCGCTGGTGCTGGCCGAGGAACTGGGGGTGCGCTGCCGCATCACCAGTGCCCCGGCCCTGGAGCGCCCGCGCGACATCGTGGGCCTGCTGGTGAACCTGCAGCCCCAGGAGCTGCTGTTCATCGATGAGATCCACCGGCTCAACCGGGTGGCCGAGGAGCTGCTCTACCCGGCGATGGAAGACTTCCGCCTCGACCTCACGGTGGGCAAGGGCACCACGGCCCGCACCCGCAGCCTGCCGATCGCGCCCTTCACGCTGGTGGGGGCCACCACCCGCGCCGGCTCGCTCAGTTCGCCGCTGCGGGACCGCTTCGGGCTGATCCAGCGGCTGGAGTTTTACGGGCTGGAGGATCTGCAGGCGATCGTGCAGCGGGCGGCGGGCCTGCTGGAGCTGGAGCTGGAGCCGGCCGCGGCGCTGGAGGTGGCCCGCCGTTGCCGCGGCACCCCCCGGATCGCCAACCGGCTGCTGCGGCGCGTGCGCGATGTGGCGGCGGTGGGCGGCCACGGCCGGATCACGGCGGCGCTGGTGGAGCAGGCCCTGAGCCTGCACCGGGTGGATGGCCGCGGGCTCGATGCCCACGACCGGCGCCTGCTCACCCTGATGCTGGAGGGCTACGGCGGCGGGCCGGTGGGCCTCGACACGCTGGCGGCGGGCCTGGGCGAGGATCCGGCCACGCTGGAGGCGGTGGTGGAGCCCTACCTGCTGCAGCAGGGGCTGCTGCAGCGCACCCCCCGGGGCCGGGTGCTCACCGACGCCGGCCGCGCCCACCTGCGCGAGGCGGCGTGAGCGCTCTGCTGGCGCTGCTGCTCACCATTCAGCTGGCGCTGCCCCAGCTGTTTGATCAGGCGCTGGCGGCCAGCCGCGAGGGCCGCTTCGGCGATGCCCTGCCGCTGTGGAACCAGGTGCTGGAGCAGGCGCCCGGCGATGCGGCGGCCTGGAGCAACCGCGGCAACATCCAGCTGGCCCTGGGGGATCCGCGGGCGGCGATCGCCGATCAGGGCCACGCCCTGGAGCTGGAGCCCGGCAGCGCCGATGCCCACCTCAACCGCGGCACCGCCGAGGAGGCCCTGGCCCAGTGGGATGCGGCGGCGGCCGACTACCGCTGGATCCTGGAGCGCCACCCGGAGGCGGGGGAGCCGCGCGCCTCCGCCCTCTACAACCTCGGCAACGTGCTGGGCTCGGAGGGCGACTGGGCCGGGGCCCAGGCCAGCTTCGCGGCGGCGGCCGAGGCGCGGCCGGGGTTTGCGATGGCCCGCTCCAGCGCCGCCCTGGCGCTGTTCCAGCTGGGCGAGCTGGATGGGGCCGAGCGCGAGCTGCGCAACCTGATCCGCCGCTATCCGCTGTTTGCCGATGCCCGGGCGGCGCTCACCGCCCTGCTGTGGCAGCGCGGCGCCCGCGGTGAGGCGGAGAGCAACTGGGCCGCGGCGGCCGGTCTCGATCCGCGCTACCGCCAGAGAGAATGGTTGCTGGCCACGCGCCGCTGGCCGCCCGGGCCGGTGCGGGCCCTCGAGCAATTCCTGGCGCTCAGCTGAGCCTCCCTCCGATGACCGGCCCCTCGCCTGCTCCTGCTGCCCCTGCCTCTTCCCCTGCCCCTGCCGGGGCGATGGCCACGCCGCTGAGCTGGCAGGCCCTGGGGCTGGTGGAGAGCCTGGCGGAGGTGCTGCCGGAGCTGATCCAGCTGCGGCGCCACCTGCACCGCCACCCGGAGCTGAGCGGCCACGAGCAGCAGACCGCCGCCCTGGTGGCCGGCGAACTGCGCCGCTGGGGCTGGCAGGTGAGCGAGGGGGTGGGCCGCACCGGCGTGGTGGCCGAGCTGGGGCCGCGCCAGCGCGCCGATGGCAGCCCGGCGCCGCTGGTGGCGCTGCGGGTGGATATGGACGCCCTGCCGGTGGAGGAGCGCACCGGCCTCGACTACGCCTCCACGGTGCAGGGGCTGATGCACGCCTGCGGCCACGACCTGCACACCACCGTGGGGCTGGGCGTGGCCCATCTGCTGGCGGAGCTGGCCGAGCGGCGGCCGGAGCTGCTCACGGCGCGGGTGCGGCTGCTGTTTCAGCCGGCGGAGGAAACGGCGCAGGGGGCGGCCTGGATGCGGGCCGATGGCGCCATGGACGGCGTGGATGCCCTGTTTGGCGTGCACGTGTTTCCGAGCCTGGCGGCGGGCACGATCGGCGTGCGCAGCGGCAGCCTCACGGCGGCGGCGGGTGAGCTGGAGATCGAGGTGCTGGGGGAGAGCGGCCACGGCGCCCGGCCGCACCAGAGCACCGACGCGATCTGGATCGCGGCGCGGGTGGTGAGCGGGCTGCAGGAGGCGATCAGCCGCCGGCTCGATGCCCTGCACCCGGTGGTGGTGAGCTTCGGGCGGATCGAGGGCGGCAAGGCCTTCAACGTGATCGCCGACCACGTGCGCCTGCTGGGCACGGTGCGCTGCCTCGACACCGACGTGCACGCCCAGCTGCCGGCCTGGATCGAAGACACGGTGCATGCCCTCTGCCGGGGCCATGGCGGCGAGGCGCGGGTGCGCTACCGCGTGATCTCGCCGCCGGTGCACAACGACCCGGAGCTCACCGAGCTGGTGGCCGAGGCGGCGGTGGAGCTGCTGGGGCGGCCGCAGGTGCAGTGGCTGGAGCAGCCGTCGCTGGGGGCGGAAGACTTCGCCGAGCTGCTCGATGGCACCCGCGGCACGATGTTTCGCCTGGGGGTGGCGGGGCCGGAGGGCTGCACGCCGCTGCACAGCAACACCTTTGCGCCGGATGAGGCGGCGCTGCCGGTGGGGGTGAAGGTGCTCGCGCTCAGCCTGCTGCGGTGGATGGCGGGTCAGCGATGAGCGCCCGCTCCCAGCTCTGGCCGGTGGCACTGGCCCTGGCGGCGCCGCTGCTGATCCTGCTGGCCCTGCTGATGGTGCTGCAGCGCCACGGCCTCGATCGGCTGCAGGTGCTGCCGGCGCTGCTGATCGGCGTCAGCCTGATGGCGTATTCGCTGGTGGCCTACCAGCGCCGCCGCCGGGCCCTGCTGCTGGCCCTGCGCCGCGACACCCTGCCAACCCCCCGATGAGCACGTCCCCCGATCTCGAAGCCCTGCGTGAGGCGATCAGCAGCGGCGATCCCAGCCGCTCGATGCCGGCCCTGGCCGGCCTGCGCGAGGTGGAGGCGGAGCAGGCGATCCCGCTGCTGCTGCTGGGGCTGGCGCAGGAGGCGTTTCTGGTGCGCTCGCTCAGCTGCGCCGGGCTGGGGGTGAAGCGCAACGAGGCGGGCTGGGCGGCGCTGGTGGAGGCCCTGGAGCACGACGGCGACGCCAACGTGCGGGCGGAGGCGGCCAATGCACTGGTGAGCTACGGGGTGGTGCGGGCCTGGCCGCACCTGCTGGCGGCCTTCCAGCGCGACGACCACTGGCTGCTGCGCTGCAGCGTGCTGGCGGGGGTGGCGGAGCACCCGGAGGCGCCGGGCGAGCAGCTGCTGGAGCTGGCCCGGCTGGCGATCGCCGATGGCGATGGCACGGTGCGGGTGGGCGGCGCGGAGATCCTGGGGCGGCTGGTGCTGGAGGCGGCGGAGCCGATCGCCGACCAGGCCCGGGCGGCGCTGCGGCTGCTGCAGAGCGACCCCGACCACCGGGTGGTGGCGGCGGCGCTCGATGGCCTGCAGGGCTGAGCCGGGGAGGCAGGCAGGCAGGCCCATTTCGGCCTTGCTAGGTTTCCAAAGTCACTAGGGGTGCCCCATTGCGCTTGCGCAGTGCCGGGCTGAGATCACACCCTCCGAACCTGATCCGGGTCATGCCGGCGCAGGGAAGTGGAAACGAACTCGGCATCGGTGCAGGACCCCTCACCGCCTTGTGGCGGTCCCCTGTTCTTCGTCGTAGCCCGTCATGCGCAGCGCCTGGATCGAGAAGCGCCAAGGCCAAGCCAACGTGAGCCAGATGCACTACGCCCGCCAGGGGGTGGTGACCGAGGAGATGGCCCATGTGGCCAAGCGGGAAAACCTGCCTGAATCGCTGGTGATGGAGGAGGTGGCGCGGGGCCGGATGATCATCCCGGCCAACATCAACCACCCGAATCTGGAGCCGATGGCGATCGGCATCGCCAGCAGCTGCAAGGTGAACGCCAACATCGGCGCCTCGCCCAACGCCAGCGATGTGAGCGAAGAGCTGAAGAAGCTGGAGCTGGCGGTGAAGTATGGCGCCGACACGGTGATGGATCTCTCCACCGGCGGCGTGAACCTCGATGAGGTGCGCACGGCGATCATCAACGCCTCGCCGGTGCCGATCGGCACGGTGCCCGTGTATCAGGCGCTGGAGAGCGTGCACGGCTCGATCGAGAAGCTCAGCGAAGACGACTTCCTGCACATCATCGAGAAGCACTGCCAGCAGGGGGTGGACTACCAGACCATCCATGCGGGCCTGCTGATCGAGCACCTGCCCAAGGTGAAGGGCCGCCTCACGGGGATCGTGAGCCGCGGCGGCGGCATCCTGGCCCAGTGGATGCTGTATCACCACAAGCAGAACCCGCTGTACACGCGCTTCGACGACATCTGCGAGATCTTCAAGCGCTACGACTGCACCTTCTCGCTGGGTGACTCGCTGCGTCCGGGTTGCCTGCACGATGCGTCGGATGAGGCGCAGCTGGCCGAGCTGAAAACCCTGGGTGAACTCACCCGCCGCGCCTGGAAGCACGACGTGCAGGTGATGGTGGAGGGTCCGGGCCATGTGCCGATGGACCAGATCGAGTTCAACGTGAAGAAGCAGATGGAGGAGTGCAGCGAGGCGCCCTTCTATGTGCTGGGTCCGCTGGTGACGGATATCGCCCCCGGCTACGACCACATCACCAGCGCCATCGGCGCGGCGATGGCGGGTTGGTATGGCACGGCGATGCTCTGCTACGTGACCCCGAAGGAGCACCTGGGCCTGCCCAATCCCGAAGACGTGCGCAACGGCCTGATCGCCTACAAGATCGCCGCCCATGCGGCGGATATCGCCCGGCACCGCCCTGGTGCGCGCGACCGCGACGACGAGCTGAGCCGTGCCCGCTATGCGTTTGATTGGAACAAGCAGTTTGACCTGAGCCTGGATCCGGAGCGGGCCCGCGAGTATCACGACGAAACCCTGCCGGCCGACATCTACAAGCAGGCCGAGTTTTGCTCGATGTGCGGCCCCAAGCACTGCCCGATGCAAACCAAGATCACCGACAAAGATCTGGAGGGCCTGGAGCAGGTGCTGGCGGAGCAGAAAGCCAGCCAGGCGGCTGCTGCTGTCTGAGCAGCCAGCAGTTCAACGGCACAAGCTGAAGGGCCCGGGGTTGATCCCCGGGCTTTTTTGTTGGCTCCTCTCAGCCAGGGCGACTGCATCCTGTTATGCCTTGTCTGGGTATGTGGTTCTCGGGTCCGTGAACCATGGCTAGGGAATGGACAAGACTGCTCTGAAGGTCTGCGATGACAGTGTTTTTGGCTGGCCTAGGACTACTTGTTGGCGTGGTTCGCGGAAAGGGGGCTGGGATTGTGGGTGGTTCTTGGAGCTGTCCAATAAATAGTTGAACTAAGCCGCTGCGCGGCAGATTGCAACAGCCAATTATAGCTCAGTTCCTGCCAGGGGTAGGCATTGCATCGTCTGTCGCTGCGACCAGCTCATGGCGGCTGATTGCAGCGATTGGCTGGG
>JBIIIC010000019.1:0-56652 GCA_044235095.1 Prochlorococcaceae cyanobacterium
GAGCAGGCGGACTCATCCGCTTCCTGATGTCAGCTTTGACAGCCTCGCTGTAACGCCGCACTGGTCATCTCCTTGAGCCCCCGGGTGGTCAAAAGCACGGGCGACAACTTTCCTGACGGCGGGGGGGACGAAGGAAGGCGGAACTGGTGATTTCATCGGCAGCCGCACTCCACAACGAGTCACAATTACCTTGAATTATGCTGCTTACAAGAGCCTGGAGAAAAGGAGCGCAGAGGAGGGGCGAAGCATGAGCAACTTGGCAGCATTCATCCTCGAAAAAGCACTAGTCACAGACCCCAAAAGAGGAGGCTAGACTACAAAGAAGGGGGACATCAAGCACCTCCAATCTCTCGAATGCCCCTGCTGATCGGCACAACCGCATCCTGCAACAGCCCCTATTGCGCCAACAAGCTCGTGCATGAAGAAGCCACGCCCCATCAAGCCAACGGAAAGCAGGCCTGAGATCGCCATACTTGCCAATCTTTCATGAGCTGAACCTGGTGTGACGCTGCCTGGAGACAGGTTTTCCCACCACTGCTCCTTCTCAGGCGCGCTACCAGCAGAAAAGAGGAATTGCTCCAACCCATGGGGACTGGTCGGTGAACGCCCCCCCAATGCGGTCAAGGCGGTGCCGGAGGCTTAAGCAAGGGGCCAACGAACCCCTTGGTTTCCGGATTGGCTGGATGTTGAGACCAGAGAAGCGAAAGCGAAGCATTGGAAAAGCATATCCGCATCAATAATCATGAGCCTTAAAGATCGGATTGATGATGAGTGCGCCTCAACATCTTCCAACATGAGAACAGTCTTCCTGCTAACAGCATCCGTTCTGACGTTTGCTGGCGTGCTGATTCCTGCCCATGCAGACATCCTGGAAACAGGCGTGCCATCCCAAGGGGTTTACTGGGGATTGAGCAAAGATTCACTAGGAAGAGTATACTACGAGTGCTTTGACGAAAAAACAAACGAAACGGCGAATGAGCAGAAATGCTCTGATGCGATGGCAAAAAAACCAGCAAGAGTCTACAGACGAGTGGATCTTTGGTAAACACGAACAGGGAAGGTGCTGATGACTTTCGGCATGCCTGCCACCCACTCGGTCGTTAGCACCACCCTGCTTTTCAACCAGCACCATTAGCGCCAATTGCTCTTCTGCATCCAACGATACGAACCGTCACCGCGATTGAGGACACAATGGTGTCCATCTCAATCGGCCTGAGAGCACTGCGGCAGCTGTGGCTTAGCTGATGCGCCAATCAGCCGCGAAAGCTCAGCCGCGAATGCTCAGGCGAGGAAGATCAGCGGAGCAAACAGAAGACGTTCAAACTAGAGAAGGAAGATCATCAAACAATACCAGCTGCAGACACAGTGCGCCCACCCAAAGACCAGACAGGAGATAGATCAACAATCCAGCATGAAATCACCAGATCAGGGCACCGATCCCCACGAATTCCGGAAAACCCACTAGTGTCGGTTCGTGAGTAGAGTCAATTAGCATCGAAGGGGCGAGCATTCAATCTGGAGATCCTCCACGGGCGAATCTGTTGTTCCGCTGCTTGGAGACAGGGTTCACCACCACTGCTCCTGCTCTCACACATTTCCAGCAGAGAAGAGGGATTGACCCAGCCCGTCGTGAACTGATCGGTGAGCGCCCCGCCAACTGGGTTCGGGCAGCGCCAACCACGCTTTGCGAACACTGCGGGATGCGAATCAAAGGGAAGACGTGGGCACTCAAGCAACACCAACAGTCGAAGCGGTGTCAGGCATCGAAGGAAGAAGCTGTGTGATGGACACCCCCACCGAACGCTTCGGGCAGATGCTGGAACAGATCTGGCACCAGGATCAACAGCGGACGGACGAGGGGGGGGTTCCGCAAGGCATTGGAGCGGATCTGGTTGAAAAAGACCTGATACCCCGGGCGACTAGCGCTTGATGGCCTTCCAGACCCACCAGGCAACCACGGCCAGCACCACCCAGGGCACCAGCGCCCTGAACACCAACAGCACCAGCAAAACCACCAGGGCAGAGACCGCCGCGCGCTTGGTGAGCGCCTTCGCCTCATCGGTCATCAGGTGCCAGCGGGGAATCAGTGACATGGATCTGGGGGGATGGAGGCATTGCGGGTATCACTATGAGGCGGGTGGTCGCCTGATCAAAGTCCCCATCTGGCAAACCTCAATCCCGATCAGCAACTCCAGAGGCGGCTGGAGATCACGGGACAGCCCAAAACCCTTGAGCAGGAACGACAGGCCATGGACCCTGAACTCCGATCTGGAGCCCACCCCCCCCTGGTGATTTTGTCTTGAAACGCTGACAGCAACGACCTGGGAGTGCGCCCCAGATCTTCAGAAAACGATCAGTTCACGGCAGCAATCCATACGGCGATGCAACCTGCCCCCCAATGACGATCAGAAATCTGGCATTTCCGCGACTGAGCCAACCTCTGGTGCTATCAAGTCAGAGGGTTACACAGGTCAGGGCAAAGCCTCCCTCCTCCATGCCGTGACTTGCAAGACTCAACCAACAACGCAATTTCATCAGAGGAAATGTCACCTGACGAGACAAAAACGTCGCTTCGCCTGGACCCCAAAGACTATCCAAAGCGGATTGAAGTTGAACTCAGCGATCAAGTCGTGGAGAAGATCAAGGTCATAGCCGAAAAAACCGGACGATCCTTCTCCGAAGTGGCGACTGACATCCTCTCCAGAGCGGTCAGCGACAAGGTGATATAGCCACACGCTTCCATGCACAGCATGCCTGGCCACCCATACACGCGCTGATATCACCCTGCAGACGACGAATTGAATACCATTAGACAGGCCTAGGCGGCGTGTTCCCGTACAACTGCTTTTGCGCTCGATCACCAATATTGGCACTCATTCTCACCGCTGTATTCGACAGAGATTGAAAAGTACAAGCTGGGAAGAATTGCCTAACTGATTTTCACTGAGCCAAGGATTGCAATCGTCTTCATCATCGCTCGCCATAGCGACATCGGAATCCCAGGAGTTCCGAAGCGCTGGAGTCGGCATCGAACGCATCTGCAGGCAAGGTTGCTGCGTCTTCCTGCTTCAGGCGTGCAGCGGCACAGGGCAGCCTCTTTGCTGCGCAAGGGTTTGAGACCATCGGAACCTGTCGGGAGCTGCCAAAACCGGAGAGGGCGTCCGTCGGTCTCGATCCCATCAGGACCTCCCCAGACGCGTGTCAGGTGTTGGGACAGCTACCTCAACAGTCTGCCCTCTACGCCTGCCTGGTTTGCACTTCAACCTGACCGCTGTGCCGCTTCCGCACCGCTGACAAGAGTGACTGCTGGCAACAGTGACTGCTGAACCTGCCACAGGACGGCATCCAACTCTTCTCCCCATTCAGGCGACTGGGCGATGTGCACGGAGCAAACACCTGCATCGCACAGGTCAACCAGCATCCCCACCTGATCATTGCTGAGGCCGGCCAGTTGCTTGCTGCCGACGGATGAGACCCTCATCACTCCAGATCCCTGGTTGCTCAGTGGTTCTCAGTGGTTCTGGTCAGGAGCGCACGTGACGATTGCTGGCGCCTTGAGACCCTCAAAAAGTTGCCTGAGCACCTTCACCATCTCAGGCGGAAGGGCGGCATTGGGCGTCATCTTGGCAGTGACAACCAACAAGGCAGAGGCGTCCACCAATGCCGATGCCTCTACATCGCTAAGGACAACGAGGTGCTCACCCTGGGAGCGCGTGATCCGCATACCGTTACGCTGGATACCAGCTTGACGGTAGTCGCCTTTGGGGATGCTGCCAACGCAGCTAGACCTGAATAGGCAACGACTGCTTAGGCACCTGTCGGCCAAGGGGCAGGAAACACCCTCCGCGAGGCGCCCAGAGGGAACAGCAATGGATCTCCGCTCCTGCGGAGGTCAGCACCTTCTGCCACTGAACGCAAAGACCCTGGGGACTCACCTGCCCTGCGAAGTGCCTGCAAGACGAGCAAGAGATCAAACAGGCAACTCCAGAGGGCAGTGCTCAGGTTTTCACCCTAGGGACCGCCTTGACACGACGGTAGCGGCGGGGTGACGGATTGCGCGATCAAGTCCTCCACAAGATCACGAATCGGACGACCAGTCCGCCTGCTCAATACCTCCAGTGCCGCATAGACCTCCTCACTCAGTTCAAGATCCAGGCGCCGGGGCATCGTGGATGGATCCAGTTTCCAGGCGTCTACTGACTGCTGAGGATCATCAACCAAGGGTGGCGCTCGATACGGGAACCGGTGAAACGAAAAGGCCTGAAGCTCAGGGGCGTCCACCAAAGCGATGGGGCCCAATCGTGAATCCTTAAGAAATTCCGAAGAATTTTAGCAGATTGGGCGGGGCGGGAGCTGAGCCTGGCCCACTTAGCAAATGGTTACGCGCAAAAGTGCAAAAATGCAGCAGAATACAAGTGAACCCAGATTCAAGTCCAATGGTGCATGGAGCCAAGGAGGGCGGAACCGACGGCTTTACAGGCAACCACACTCCGCAGAAGATTACGATCACCTTACCGTCTGCTACCTACAAAGGCCTGGAAAGAAGGAGCGCAGCGGAGGGTCGCAGGATGAGCAACTTGGCAGCATTAATCCTTGAAAATGCACTCGTCAAAGAATAAAGGCCAAAAAATTGAGACACCCATAACAAAAAGCAGCAGCATGGAAGCCCAATAAAGACAGCAGAGCGACAATGAATCCCACTCCCGCCTCGCATCCTCAGGCGCTGAGCGTGGATTCAAGTCCCAACGACACCAGCAGACAGATTGTGTGCAGAGCGGACAGCACATATCAGAAATCAGTCAAAGACCGGAATGCGCCATCCACTACCGAAGCCCCCATGGGAGACTCAAGCTTGAGATTTATCGATGAAATCCAGCAACAAACTCAGGGGAGTTGAGCAGAAGAACGGCATTGGATGATCTGAGATAAAATCTACAAAATCCCCGTGGGCAGACGCTGTTGTTCCGCTACCTGAAAACGGGGTTCGTGCCCACTGCACGCGCCCTAAACCACGAGCAGCAGAGCAGAGGCGTTGATTCAATCTGCAGAGCCCTGGTGGAATAGCGCACTGAGAACTGGATACCCCAAGTGCACTCATGCCCCTGCGAGCACTGCGAAACGGAGGCCATGGGGAGCACAGTGGGCACAGAGGCAGCATCTGCAGTCCAAGCGGAGTTGCAAACGTCTGAACTCTGAAAAGCCCAAGTATTGTTGACACAAAGCACAAAAGTCAATGGGCAGGAAGAGTTGGTATGAACAGGTTTCCAGGGTTGCCGCCAAAGTCTCAGGCAGATCGGGAACATTTGCAACCGCATTTGCAGTCGTGGGGCTCTGGCTGGCAAGCGGTCCCATTTTTAACTACAGTGACACATGGCAGTTGGCGATCAATACCACAACAACGATCATCACCTTTTTGATGGTTTTTCTAATTCAGCACACCCAAAACAGAGACGCCGAAGCAGTGCAAATAAAATTAGATGAACTAATCAGGGCGACAAAGGGAGCGCACAATGCACTTCTAGACCTTGAAGAACTGACCGAGCAACAACAGGATTACTTCAGAGCAAAATATGAAGCACTTGCACTTGAAGCACAAAAGGGTCTGCTACTCGGTGAATCAGACACAGACAGTCCAGATTTATGAGGAAGGATGCAGCACAAAATCAGCCAGCGTGATGGAGCACCTGAACTGGGGATACCTCCAGCTGGGTCTGGTTGCTCTTGGTTTTGGCGGTCTACAGGTCTGGTGGATCGGCAGCACGATCAGCAAGCAAAACCTGGCAGGCCCAATGAGAGAAGGGGAGTTCAGTGGGTCACTGGAGCGGATCTGGGCGAAGCGCCAGCAGGATGGGCAGGCAGGCGGGCAAGGGTTGCACTGCTATCTCACCAGAGGCGCTGTCCAGTGCTCACAGCGGGTGCTGGACGCCACCTGAGCTGGGAGAAGCGCCTGCCAGACCCTGCAGACCCCGGAAGTGGCGTTGCAACCACTGAAGTTCTGGCAGTTGATGCAGCGGGAGGGAGCAGTTGGCATATGTGCCAGTTGAGCAGCCGTCTAGCGTAGATCACCGAGAGTCTATGCACCCTATGCATAGCGAGCAAAACCCAGGTGCAGCAGCGAAAATGGGGGTAGGCAGCAACCGCCCGTGACCGACGCAGCGACCTTCACCGCCCCCGAATCAAGCGACGAAGATCTGGGGGATCTGCTGCTTGAGGTGCTCCCACCTGACGGCAGCACCATCGGCAACCTGTCCGCAAGGGAGGCATTGAGTCGGGTCGCAGAGCGTCCGATCAGCGAAGAGGAATACGAGGCGGTCAGGGATAAGGCGGTTGCCCTTGGACTGGTCCGCAAGGGTCGGGGGCGTGGAGGATCCATCGCCCTGGCAGAAGGAATTGAGGGCGGCAGTCGCTACGAGGCACCCGCTGCTCCCAGCACCAATGGCAACGGTCGAGGCAGAGCAAAGAAGGAAGCACCCGCCAAGGATTTCAAGGCAGTGCTTTGGGCGAGTGCCGACAAACTCCGTGCCCAGATGGATGCAGCGGAATACAAGCATCTGGTTCTGGGTCTGATCTTCCTGAAATACATCTCAGACACCTTTGCCGAGCATCGGGCGAAGGTGCTGGCAATGGTCAGCGACCCTGACTCTGACAACTACGTGGGCGATGACCCTACGGAGCACCAGGCATCGCTGGAAGATCGTGACTACTACACCCAGGAGAATGTGTTCTGGGTGCCTGCTGATGCCCGCTGGGAATCGCTGCGAGCACGGGCGAAGCAACCTGACATCGGGCAACTGATTGATCGGGCGTTGGTTGCCATCGAAAACGAGAACCCGACACTGCGGGGCAAGTTGGATAAGCGGTTTGGTGCCGCCCAACTGGAACCAGGGCGTCTGGGTGAACTGGTGGATCTGATCTCCACCATTGGTTTTGCTGAGGGGAATAGGTCGGGCGATGTGCTGGGCGAGGTCTACGAATACTTCCTCGGTCAGTTCGCCAGCGCAGAAGGCAAGAAGGGAGGTCAGTTCTATACGCCTGCTCACGTCGTCAAAACGCTGGTTGCTGTGCTGGCACCACACAAGGGTCGAATCTATGACCCCTGCTGCGGATCAGGTGGAATGTTCGTTCAGAGCGAGAAGTTCATCCAGGCACACGGGGGCAAACGGGATGACGCTTCGATCTATGGGCAAGAGAGCAACCCCACCACTTGGCGCTTGGCAGCGATGAACCTGGCGATCCGCGGATTTGCTGCGGATCTAGGTCAGGAACCTGCTGACACCTTTGCCAGAGATCAGTTCCCTGATCAGAAGTTCGACTACATCCTTGCCAATCCACCGTTCAACATTTCGGATTGGGGCGGGGAGAAATACGAGAGTGATCCACGCTGGGTTTATGGGCGACCACCTGTAGGCAATGCGAACTATGCGTGGTTACAACATATGCTCTGGAAATTACGCCCTGGTGGTGAAGCGGGCGTCGTGCTGGCGAATGGATCTATGAGTTCCAACCAAAGCGGTGAGGGGCAGATCCGTGAAGCGATGGTGCGTGGTGATGTGGTTGAGGTGATGGTGGCGCTGCCAGGGCAGTTGTTCCTCAACACCGCCATACCTGTGTGCCTTTGGTTCCTGACGAATGACAAGACCCAGCGTGGTCGTGATCGTCGTGGAGAAACACTGTTTATTGATGCCCGCCAGATGGGCACGATGAAAACACGGGTTGAGCGGGTTCTGACTGATGAGGATATCGAGAAGATTGGAGACACCGTTCACGCTTGGCGTGGCGATGGCGAGGTGTCTGATGCTTATGAAAATGTCGCTGGTTTCTGCTATAGCGCCAAGTTGGAAGAGATCGAGAAGAATGGTTTTGTGCTCACGCCTGGTCGTTATGTGGGTGCCGCCGATCAGGATGACGATGGCGAACCGTTTGATCAGAAGATGAAGCGCCTCACTGCCCTGCTCAAGCAGCAGCAGGAGGAAGGGGCAAGGTTGGATCAGCAGATTGCCGAGAACCTGGGGAGGTTGGGATATGAGTTCTGAATGGCAGAACGCAACAATGAGAGATGTAGTCATTCACTATCGGGGTGGCGAGGCGTTTGGCAAACTTGAATATGCATCATCGGGCATTCCTGTGATCGCCAAAGGAGACGTCAAGCAATACGGGAAGGTAAGTGGTTCATTTTCACGATTTATAACCGAGGAGCGCTGGCAAGAAAAGAAATACAAGAAAACGGAGAAGGGTGATTTTGTTCTGACAACGCGAGACCTGACCCAGGCGGCGAACTTTCTTGGTCTGCTTGCTCCAGTTCCAGAACCTTATGACTTCCTGGTCAACCAGGGAGCAAACGTTGTAAAGTTCAACCATTCTGTTGATCCCGCATATCTGGTTTATTGGTCGCATTTCTCCCAATATAGAGAGCATATAAAGAACAGCGCCGTTGGTTCGACCCAGGTTCACCTCAGGAAAGAAGATTTTCTTTCTGCCCCGCTGGTTCTTCCTCCGTTAAAAGAACAAAAAGCAATCGCCCATATCCTCGGCACCCTTGATGACAAGATTGAACTGAACCGCAAGACCAACGAAACATTGGAGGCGATGGCGAAGGCGCTATTCAAGTCGTGGTTTGTGGATTTCGATCCAGTCAAAGCGAAGGCAGATGGTCGCCCAACTGGATTGCCAGCAGAGATCAGCGAACTGTTCCCAGATTCATTTGAGGATTCTGAACTGGGTGAGATTCCGAGTGGGTGGCAGCGCTGCCCATTCACGCAACTCGTAGACGTGATTAGCGGGGGCACCCCAAAGACAAGCATCTACGAATACTGGAATGGTTCTATCCCCTGGTTCTCAGTCGTTGATGCTCCATCGGTTTCTGACTGCTGGGTGATACAGACAGAGAAGAGTATTACGCATCTGGGTCTTGATAACTGCTCTTCAAAACTCCTGCCAACAGGAACAACGATTATTTCTGCGAGGGGAACTGTTGGCAAGGTTTGCCTGACTGGGCAGGATATGGCAATGAATCAATCTTGCTATGGTCTGAGATCGAAGGTGGAGAATGGCGAATACTTCTGCTTCTATCTGACGAAATCTCTTGTGGAGATACTGGAGGCAAGGGCGCACGGTTCCGTTTTCAGCACGATCACAAGAGACACTCTCGATGGGGTTTCAACGATTTCTCCTCCGCCGGGGGTGATTCAGTCGTTCAATGAAATCGCTGGGGCATTGCTTGGCAAGATTAAAAATAATCTTGAAGATAATCGAATCATGGGCATTCAGCGCGATGCCCTCCTCCCCAAACTCATCTCTGGAGAAATCCGAATACCTGATGCCGAGAAGATGCTTGAGGAGGTTGGTGTCTGATGGCACTCATTACAGAAAACCATCTGGAGCAGCAATGCCTTGAGTGGTTCCAGGAACTGGGATACAACCACGTCTTCGCACCCCAACTCGACAGCGACGGCACCTCACCAGAACGCAACGACTTCAGGCAAGTCATCCTTACGGGGCGACTGCGCTCAGCACTCCAACGCCTGAACCCTGAAGTTCCAGGAGGCACCATCGAGTCAGCGGTGCTCCAACTGGCGAACCCCAACGTGCCTGGTCTGCTGGCAACCAACCGTCAGTTCCACCGCTGGATGACTCAGGGATTGCCCATCACCTATATGGATGGGAACCAGCAGGTCGGCATCCGCCTCAAGGTCATCGGATTCGACGACCCCACCTCCAACGACTGGTTGGTGGTCAACCAGTTGGCAATCCAGGGCACCAAGCACAACCGCCGCCCTGATGTCGTGGTCTACGTCAACGGTCTGCCGCTGGCGGTGATCGAACTCAAGAACCCTGCCGATGAGAAGGCAGACATCTGGGCAGCGTTCAACCAACTCCAGACCTACAAGCAAGACATCCCTGACCTGTTCACACCCAACGTGCTGCTGGTGATCAGCGATGGCATCCAGGCACGGTTGGGATCTCTGAGTGCTGATCGGGAACGCTTCCAGCGTTGGCGCATCATCGAGGGCGAGAACCACCTCGATCCGCTGGGTGCTCACCGTGATCTTGAGACCCTGGTGCGAGGCATCTTCGACAAGGGGCGTCTGCTGGAGTTCGTTCGCTCCTTCTGCCTGTTTGAGGAAGACGGGCAGATCATCAAGAAGATCGCTGCCTACCACCAGTTCCACGCCGTCAGGGCAGCAGTGGAGCGGGTTGTGGAAGCAAGCAGACCTGATGGCGATAAGAAGGGTGGCGTGGTCTGGCACACCCAGGGCGCAGGCAAGAGCATCGAGATGGCGTGTCTGGCGGGCAGGTTGCTCACCGACCCACGCTTGGAGAACCCCACCCTGGTGATGGTCACAGACCGCCAAGACCTCGATGGGCAACTGTTCGGGGTCTTTGCTGGGGCGGGTGACCTGTTGGGTGAATCCCCCAAGCAGGCAGAGAGTCGCCAAGAACTCAGGGATCTACTCGCCAACCGACCCAGCGGCGGCATCATCTTCACCACCATTCAGAAGTTCGCGCCTGAACCAGGGGAAGACCGCTTCCCGACCCTGAGTGACCGTCACAACGTGGTGGTGATCTGCGACGAAGCGCACCGCACCCAATACGGGTTCAAGGGTCGCTTCGACACCAAGACAGGGGAGATCAAATACGGGTTGGCAAAGGCGTTGCGGGATGCCCTACCCCAGGCGACCTTCCTTGCATTCACGGGAACGCCTATCTCCCAAGACGACCGTGACACGCAGGCGGTGTTTGGTCGCTACGTGTCCGTCTACGACATTCAGCAGGCAGTGGAAGACGGTGCCACGGTGCCGATCTACTACGAATCCCGCTTGGCAAAACTGGCACTCAAGGAACCGCTGCTGCCCCAGGTGGATGAGCAGGTGGATGACCTCTTCTCAGATGAAGACGACATCCCTGCTGCTGAGCGGGCAAAGAGCAGGTGGGCAGCACTGGAAGCACTGGTGGGTGCTGAACCACGCCTCAAGCAAGTGGCAGCAGATCTGGTTGCCCACTATGAGCAACGCTCACGCACCCAACCAGGCAAAGCGATGGTGGTGGCAATGAGTCGAGACATCTGTGCCCGTCTCTATGACGCCATCGTTGCCCTACGCCCTGACTGGCACGACGACGACCCAACGAAGGGTGCGATCAAGGTGGTGATGACAGCATCGGCATCCGACGAGCAGCACCTTCAACCGCACCACACCAGCAAGCAGCAGAAGAAGGATCTGGAGAAGCGGTTCAAGGATCCCGCTGATCCGCTCAAGATCGTGCTGGTGCGGGATATGTGGTTGACGGGGTTTGATGCCCCCTGCCTGGCAACGATGTATGTGGACAAACCGATGAAGGGGGCAAACCTCGCGCAGGCGATTGCCCGCGTGAACAGGGTGTTCAAGGACAAACCAGGCGGTCTGGTGGTCGATTACATCGGCATCGCCCCCCAACTGAAGGAAGCACTGGCGACCTACACCGCTGCTAAGGGCAAGGGTGCTCCGACCGTCGACACCAGCGAGGCACTGCGGATCCTCAAGGAGAAACTCCAGGTTGCCCGTGACTTGCTCCATCCCATCGACTGGAGTGGATTTAGGGATCCCAAGACAGCAATGGCACTGCTGCCCAACTGCCTGGATCACATCCTCGCAATGCCCGATGGCAAGCAGCGCTATTGCGACACCGTGCTGGCGATGACCAAGGCATTTGCTTTGTGCGGAACCCTTGATGAGGCGATGGCACTGGATCCTGAAGTGACCTTCCTTCAGGCGATCCGAGCACCCCTGATCAAAGGTGATGAAGTTGGCGGTGATGGTGCTCCCCCTAAAAATGTTGATTTTGAGTTGCGTCAACTAATGTCTGACGCCCTGGTGGCAGATGGAATCACTGATGTTTTCAAGGTGGCAGGTCTTGAAAAACCTGATCTCAGCATCCTGTCGGATCAGTTCCTGGCAGAGGTGAGCAAGATTCCTCAGAAGAACCTGGCAGTCGAACTGCTCCAACGGTTGCTGAGAGAAGAAGTTCAGACCCGCTTCAAGACCAACGTGGTGAAGCAGAAGCGGTTCAGTGAACTGCTTCAGACATCACTTGCCAAGTACGCCAACCGTTCAGTTGAAGCAGCACAGGTGATCGAAGAACTGATTGCGATGGCCAAGCAGTTCCGTGATGAGGCAGAGAAAGTCGAAGCAATGGGGTTGTCTGCTGCTGAGGTTGCCTTCTACGACGCCCTGGCCAACAACCAGTCGGCACACGATCTGATGGGTGATGAGGTGCTGATGACGATGGCACGCGAACTGGCAGGGAAACTACGGAACAACCTCAGCATCGACTGGCAATACAAGGAAAATGTTCGGGCACGACTCAGAACAATGATCAAGGCACTTTTGAAACGCTACAAGTATCCGCCCGATCAGGAAGCAGCAGCAATCGAACTGGTGCTCCAGCAGACGGAGATGATCTCAGAAGAATGGGCAAGGGAGGATCTTGGCAACAAGATCAAGGCAGTGGTGGCAGACGCCCTGTCGAAACAGTTCTGATCACGCACTACTCCTCCACAACCTCCAACAGATCCTCACCCCCCCATTCAGCACCATCACGATCTTAAGCGAGTTCGTCGTGATGGTTTTCAGACCCAACTCGGTACACCGCAGGTTCGCCTTGGCAATCGCCTTGGCGAGAGTCAACCGATCTTCCGATGCCATAAGGCGCACACAACTTCAAGCGTCTTCAGAAACAGATCGAGCACCTACACCAACATATCCAGCACCAGATAGCAGCATTGCCGCATTAAAGGCACGAGACTGATAGAAGTCCGCTGACCTGCTCACCAGCAGGGTCGAGAGCGAGGCCTCCGCCCTTTTCTCTAAGGCACTGGATTTTCTGGCGAATCAGCTCCCAATACCAAGACTGCAGCAAGCAGATGCGCATTATGCACCTAAATGCTTTGATGCAGATGCAGAGATGGGAGATTTCAGTGTCGCTCTGTAACGTTGCAGCGGAACGACAATTTGCACAATGCCGCGGATCACCATCTCTCTCAGTGACCGTGACCATCTGGCACTGAAACTGCTCTCCCTCCAACAGGAAAAGAGGATACTCTTAATAGCCCAGGAAGCAATCCGACAGTACCTAGACAGGGAAGGAGCTTATAACCTTGCAATACGTTCCAATTCGGAAACAGGCGAGTCGCAGCTGCCCTGACCAGATCAATGGATGCCTTTGCAATGGATGCCTTTGCAATGGATCCCTCCAAGTCACCGATAAAACTCGAGATCGAGGTGCCGGCAAACATCCTTGAGCACCTGGAACACAGGAACACAAGCCTGCCGCAACAGGCCAATGCATTAAAGAAGTTTGTTGCTCCGGCTTCATCCCAAAACCTATCAGAGGCTCAAATTCCTCACCAGTCCACACCCATTAGCTGGAATTTCACCGACGCCGATTACCAGGGCCTGCTGATCCTCTCTTGGCGGGCACACATCACATTGTATCGCTGTCGCGCGTTGCAGGTTGGTGAGCGGTTCACGGGGCCAACGCTGAACCCTACGCAACCCAAGGACGCGCACGCATCAATCCCTGGACAGGTGATTTGCGACCTTGCATGGTGAAGGAACGACGCAATTCGTTGTTTCAGGAATGACGGCCTGTCATCCCACACTGTTCACCCTCTAACCACCCTATGACCACCCTGATCACCGTCTGATCAGGGGAATTGGGTTCTGGAGTTTACAGCCTGCAAAGCGTCGCGGCCTGCCACTTTCTGCTGTCTGGTTCCACCATTCAGAAGCTTCTGGACATAGCAGTGGATGAATCCGCGACAGAGTTTGTCGCCAACGACAGGTTCATTGGCAATCGAGAGACCATCGCCGCAGGACAAGACCTTCCTCCTCCCTGCCTTTGGGGATCGGGGAATTGGAACCCATGATTTCAGCCGACGATCTGAAGCGTCTCTCGACTGAACAAAAACGGAGAGGGTGGGATTCGAACCCACGGAAGGTTGCCCTTCAAACGATTTCGAGTCGTTCGCTTTCGACCACTCAGCCACCTCTCCTGGTGGCGACCCGCAGGTCACTCGCCCACTTTAAAGACCGATCAGCCCAGCCCCTGCTGGAGCGCACCACTGCGGCCACTGGCGCGCCAGCCTGGCAACGGGCGAGCCGGAGGGTCCCCGCTCAGCCACACCGGCGCCAGGCCTGAGGCCGTGAGCCAGCGGCGATCCCCGCTGCGGGGCTCGAACCCCAGCCAGAGGCCATCGGCATGGGGAACGCGGGGCAGATCGCGCAGGGCCCAGAGGGCCTGGGGGTCGGGCAGCGCCAGCCACTCCCGACGGCCCACCTGCAGCCGCAGGCCCCGGCTGTCGAGCGAGAGCGGCTGCGCCTCCAGGCCTGGGCTGGCCAGGCGCTGGCCGGGCAGCAGCGGCAGGCTGCCGTCGCCGGAGGCCAGCACCAGGCCTGCCTGCTGCTGCCAGCAACCGGGGGGATCGGGTGGCAGCGGATCGAGCAGCAGCGCCCAGTCGAAACGCGGCACGCCCAGACCGCGGGCCAACTGGCCCGCCATCGCACAGCTGAGGCCATCGGCGCGACCGCTCACCAGCGCCGCCCGCCCCTGGTGGCGCGCCACCAGCAGATCGCGCCGGCCCTGATGCACCAGCAGCAGTTGGTCGGCGGTGAGCCAGCCCAGGTGGAGAACCACCGCCAGTGCCAGCAGAGCCGGCGCCAGGCGCCGCCCGAGGCGGGGCACAACCGGCAGCAGCAGTGCCAGCAGCCCCAGGGCAAACAGCAGCACCAGCCAGGGCTGGGGCCGCCCCAGCTGCCACTGGGCCATCGGCAGCGCCGCCATCGCCCGCACCAGGGCCAGCAGGGCGGCGCACAGCCAACCACAGGGCACGGCCAGCAGTGGCAGCAGCGGCGGCGCCAGCAGGGCCACCAAAGCCAGGGCCATCGCCGCCAGCGTGAGCGGCGTGAGCAGGGGCGCCGCGGCCATGTTGGCCGGCACGGCATAGATGGGCAGCACGCCGAAGTGGAGCATCTGCAGGGGCAGGGTCCAGAGCGAGGCAGCCAGGGGCACCGCCAGGGCCGCCGGCAGCCAGCCCGCCAGCCAGCCCGGCAGGCCTGGAGGCAGGCCGGAGCCGATCTGGCGCTCCAGCTCCGGTGCCTGCACCACCAGCGCGGCTGTGGCCACCACACTCAGCTGGAAGCCCACATCCAGGAGCCACTGGGGCCGCCAGAGCAGCAGCAACGCCACCGTGAGTGCCAGCAGGCCCAGCGGCCGGCTGCGCCCCCCCGCCTCCAGCACCAGCAGGGCCACACCGGCCATCAGCACGGCCCGCAGCACCGAGGGCTGGGGGCCGGCCAGCAGCACGAACGCCCCCATGGCGGCCAGCCCCGAGGCGACCCGCAGCGGCGCCCCCAGCCGTGCCACCAACGGTCGCAGGGCGCCGAGCAGCACTGTGAGGTGGAAGCCGGAAGCCGCCAGGGCATGGGAGAGGCCGGAGGCGCGGAAGGCCTCGCGCAGTTCCGCCGGCAGCGGCACCACGGCACTGCCCAGCACCAGCGCCGCCAGCACGCCGCCCCGCTCCTCGCCAAGAGCCCCCTGCAGGCCTGCGTTCAGACGCCGGCGCAGATCGGCCAGGGGCGTGCGGGGTCGGGAGAGCACGGCGTGCCGCTCCACCTGCAGCTGGGTGCGGGCGCCCTCACGGGCGAGGCGTTCGGCCGTGCCGGCGAGCAGGGGATGGGGGGCCGGCTCAGGGCGACGCAGCTGGCCCTCCACCCGCACCACCCAGCCCTCCTGCAGGGGCGCACAGGGTTGGAAGCGCAGGTCCGTGCGCCCCTGGGGCAGCTGCAGCAGCACCCGGCAGGCGCCAGCGGTGCCGCTGGCACGTGGATCGGCCAGCAGCCGGCCCTCCAGTTGCACCGGCACGCTGGCCGTGAGCCCCGGAGCGGCCACAGCCCCCTGCAGGAGCCGCACCGGATCGCCGGCCGCCACCGGCGCCGGCACCTGGCTGATCCAGAGGGTGCGGAGCAGCACAACGGCCAGCGCCACCCACCAGAACCAGCCCCTGGGCCAGCGCCACACCATGACCAACACCGACGCTGGCTACAGGGTTCCCACCGCGATGAGGACTCGGGCTGCGCTCCCGCTTCAGGCGTTGGCTTTGAGCAGCGGAAAGCCCAGGGCCTCGCGCTCAGCCAGCCAGGCCTCGGCCACCTGACGGGCCAGGTTGCGGATGCGGCCGATCGTGGCGGTGCGCTCGGTCACGGAGATCACGCCCCGGGCCTCCAGCAGGTTGAAGGTGTGGCTGCACTTCAGCACGAAATCCAGGGCCGGGGCCGGCAGGGCCTTGGCCACGAGATCAGCCGCCTCCGCCTCGTAGAGCTCAAACAGCTGCTTGAGCCGCTCGGGGTTGGAGGCCTCGAAGTTGTAGGTGCACTGGCCCTTCTCAAACGGCAGCCAGATGTCGCCGTAGGAGCGGTTGCCATCCCAGCTCAGGTCCCAGATGCTCTCCACATCCTGCAGATACATCGCCAGCCGCTCGAGGCCGTAGGTGATCTCGATCGACACCGGCCGGCAGTCGATGCCGCCGCACTGCTGGAAATAGGTGAACTGGGTGACTTCCATGCCATCGAGCCACACCTCCCAGCCCACGCCCCAGGCGCCGAGGGTGGGCGACTCCCAGTTGTCTTCCACGAAGCGGATGTCGTGGTCGGCAGCGCGAATACCCAGGGCCTCCAGGGAAGCCAGGTAGGTCTCCTGGATGCCGTCGGGCGACGGCTTGATCAGCACCTGGTACTGGAAGTAGTGCTGGGCCCGGTTGGGGTTGTCGCCGTAGCGGCCGTCGGTGGGGCGGCGGCAGGGCTCGGGGTAGGCCACCGCCCACGGCTCGGGGCCGATCGCCCGCAGCACGGTGTGCGGACTCATGGTGCCGGCGCCCTTCTCGGTGTCGTAGGGCTGCAGGATCAGGCAGCCGCGCTCAGCCCAGAAGCGGTTCAGGGTCTGGATGATGTCCTGGAAATGCACGGGACTCCTGGGGGCTCCTGGGGGGCGGCTCTCGGGTGGAGACGCCGGCTCATGGGTGATGGCAGTGATTCTGCCGATCGACCTCAGGCCACCAGCTCCAGCAGCCCCATCAGCCCGGCGGCCAGGGGCCGGTGGTGGGCGTGGCTGAAACCGGCAGCCAGGGCCAGCTGCTCCTGCTGCGCCCCGGTGGGGAAGCGCGCCAGGCTCTCTTCCAGATAGGCGTAGTGCTCCCGCAGCCCGGCGGCACTGGCCACGGGCACCACCAGGGAACGCAGATAGAAGCGCTGAAACGCAGCCACGGCGCCCGCGCCAACAGGGATGGGATTTTCAACAGGATCAACAGCAGGATGATCCATGGGATGACCTGCCTGGCCTGGCCCGCCGCCATCCACTCCGGCTGGATCCAGACGACTGGCAGCGAGCCGGTTGAAATCCAGCACCGCTGCCCGACCGCCCGGCCGCAGCAGGCGGCGCAGCTCCACCAGACCGGCGGCGGGGTCTGCGAGGTTGCGGAGGCCGTAGGCCATCGCGGCGCCATCGAAGCCGCCGGCCGGCAGACCGGTGGCCTGGGCATCGGCCTGCTGCCAGCGCACCGGCAACCAGGGCTGGCACGCCGCCCGCCGCGCCGCAACCTTCAGGGGAGCGGCAGCTGCATCGAGACCGAGCACCACGCCGCCGGGCCGCACCCTGGCCGCCAGCACCAGGGCCAGATCGCCGGTGCCGCAGCAGAGATCAAGCAGTCGCTGGCCGGGACGAGGGCGCAACCAGGCCACCGCCTGGCGCTTCCACAGCCGATGCAGCCCCAGGCTCAGCAGGTCGTTGAGCTGGTCGTAGCGGGGCGCGATCTGGTCGAACAGCTGTTCAACAGCCTCCGGATCACCCGGCTGGAAGCCGCTCACACCTGGAGAGGGCACTCAGAGCCGCCCATCCCAGGGCAACACGATCGAATCAAGGCTCACTCCAGCCGTTTCGGGGGAGCCGAGCATGGCACTGATGACCTGCCGATCCGGGCCGGTGAAGGTGAGCACCATCACCGTGGCCAGCCCAACGGCAGCCGAGCACACCATGCAGCCGGCCAGCATCAACGAAAACTCCTGGCGGTCGTTGGCGGCCTGCATCAGCTGCAAAGCCCAGGCCACCAGCGCCACCACGGCCAGCACCATCAGCAGCGCCAGGGCCGTGAGCAGAGGAGTGGGCAGGGGAGTGGGCAGGCCAGGCAGGGCGATCACGCGGCCCCTCGCGGAGGTAACGGTGTGTGGGGCAATGTAACGACCCTTAACAGCCGGCGGCGAGCGGGCGGATCGGCCGACCCCGGCCCAGCAGGTCGAGCTTGATCTGCTCCACGGTGAGCACGCCGTCGTGCAGCAACGACGCCAGCAGGGCTGCAGCGGCATGGCCACCCTCCGGCCCTGGATCCAGCGCCGCGGCGATGTGATCGATGCAGCCGGCCCCGCCGGAGGCGATCACCGGCACCTCCACCGCATCGGCCACCGCCCGGGTGAGGGCCAGGTCGTAGCCGGCCTGGGTGCCGTCGCCATCCATGGAGGTGAGCAGGATCTCACCGGCTCCGAGCGCCACCACCCGCTGCGCCCAGGCCACCGCATCGAGGCCCGTGTTCTCGCGGCCTCCCTTCACATACACATCCCAGCCCGGTGCCCGGCCTTCGGCGGCGGTCCGGGCCCGGGCGTCGATCGCCACCACGATGCACTGACAGCCGAAGCGCTCAGCGCCGCGGGCCACCAGCTCGGGGTCGCGCACGGCCGAGGAATTGAGGCTCACCTTGTCGGCGCCGGCACGCAGCAGCTCGGTGATGCCCTCCACGCTGCTGATGCCCCCGCCCACCGTGAACGGGATCGTGACCGCCTCAGCCGTGCGCCGCACCAGGTCCACCAGGGTGGTGCGGCCCTGGTGGGAGGCGGCGATGTCGAGAAACACCAGCTCATCGGCGCCCGCCTCGCTGTAGCGACAGGCCAGCTCCACCGGGTCGCCGGCGTCGCGCAGGCCCACGAAGTTCACCCCCTTCACCACCCGGCCATCGGCCACGTCGAGGCAGGGAATGATCCGCTTGGCAACCATGCGAGGCAACCGAAAAAGAAGGGTCAGGGGGCTGCCTGGGCAGCGAGTTAACCTGACGCCACTTTTTCAGTCGCGCCGGCCATGTCCCAGGCTGCCACGATCAACGTCGGTTCCAAGGTGCGAATCACCCGGGTGCGGGACCGCATCCCCGCCGACATGGTTGAGGCGCTCAAGGGTGACCCCACCGGCACCGTGACCGGCTTCCGCACTGTGGACGGCAAGGGCATCGGCGTAGTGGTGCAGCTGAGCAACGGCAGCACCGCCTGGTTCTTCGACGATGAGATCTCCCTGGCCTGATCTGTTCTCCGATCAGCCTTGCGCCGATCAGCCGCTCCCCTGCACCCTGCCCCTGTGAGCAACAGCCCCAATCCTGAGGCCACCAGCGGCGCAGCAGCACGGCAGCTGCTGGGCATGAAAGGTGCCGCCGGCACCTCCAACATCTGGAAGATCCGGCTGCAGCTGATGAAGCCGGTGACCTGGATCCCCCTGATCTGGGGCGTGCTCTGCGGCGCCGCCGCCTCCGGCAACTTCCACTGGACCCTGCCGGAGGTGGGTGCCTCGTTTGCCTGCATGCTGATGAGCGGGCCACTGCTGGCCGGCTACACGCAGACCATCAACGACTACTACGACCGCGAGATCGACGCGATCAACGAGCCCTATCGGCCGATCCCCTCCGGGGCGATCCCACTGGGCCAGGTGAAGGCCCAGATCTGGATCCTGCTGCTGGCTGGCCTCGGCGTGGCCTATGGGCTCGACCTCTGGGCCGGCCACAGCACGCCGGTGCTGCTGCTGCTCGCCCTGGGCGGCTCCTTCGTGAGCTTCATCTATTCAGCCCCGCCGCTGAAGCTCAAGCAGAACGGCTGGCTCGGCAACTACGCCCTCGGCGCCAGCTACATCGCCCTGCCCTGGTGGGCGGGCCAGGCCCTGTTCGGCCAGCTCACCTGGACCACCGCGATCCTCACCCTGGCCTACTCGCTGGCGGGCCTGGGCATCGCCGTGGTGAACGACTTCAAGAGCGTGGAGGGGGATCGGGCCCTGGGCCTGCAGAGCCTGCCGGTGGTGTTCGGAATCGAGAAGGCCAGCTGGATCAGCGCCGGGATGATCGATCTGTTTCAGCTGGCGATGGTTGCCGTGCTGATCGCCATCGGCCAGCATTTCGCTGCGGTGCTGCTGGTGCTGTTGATCATTCCTCAGATCACCTTCCAGGACATCTGGCTGTTGCGGGATCCGGTGGCCTTCGACGTGAAGTATCAGGCCAGCGCCCAGCCCTTCCTGGTGCTGGGGATGCTGGTGACGGCCCTGGCCATCGGCCACAGCGCCCTGGTGGCCTGATGTGAACCGGCTGGTTCGCAACGGCCTGCTGGCAGCAGCAGTAGGCGGCGGCGTGGCCCTCGGCCAGGCCGCGCTGGTGGCGGGCGTGGATGCCCTGCTGCCCGATGCCCGCGGCATCAGTTCGTTCAACAGGCCCGGCACGCTCACGATCCTCTCGGCCGACGGCCAGGTGGTGGAGAAGCTGGGGCCGGTGATCCGCGAAAAGATGGCCAGCAACGCCGTGCCGCAGCTGGTGCAGCAGGCGTTCATCGCCGCCGAGGATCGCCGCTTCTACCAGCACGACGGCGTCGACATCCCCGGCATCGCCCGGGCGGTGGTGCGCAACGTGACCGAGCGCTCGGTGCAGGAGGGCGCCAGCACGATCACCCAGCAGCTGGCCCGCACGGTGTTCCTCAGCCAGGACCGCACCCTGATCCGCAAGCTCAAGGAGGCGCTGCTGGCCGGCAAGCTCGAGCGCCAGCTCAGCAAGCAGCAGATCCTCACCGAGTATCTGAATGTGGTGTATCTCGGCTCCAGCGCCTATGGCGTGGCCGATGCCGCCTGGGTCTACTTCTCCAAGACACCGGCGCAGCTCACCCTGCCGGAAGCGGCCCTGATCGCCGGCCTGCCCCCGGCCCCCTCGGTGTATTCGCCACTGGTGAATCCCGATCTGGCCCTGGAGCGCCGGCAGCTGGTGCTGGGCCGCATGCAGGAGCAGGGCTTCATCAGCGAGGCCGAACGCCTGGCCGCCGAGGCCGAGCCCCTGGCCCTCAAACCGGCTGAACCCAAGTACCTGGTGAGTCGGGCGCCTTACTTCGGCAGCTGGGTGCAGCAGGAGCTGCCGCGGGTGCTGAGCAAGGAGCAGCTGGAGGTGGGGGGTCTCACCGTGCGCAGCAGCGTGAATCTGGCCTGGCAGGAGCAGGCCCAGAAAACGATCAACACCTACGCGCCGGGGGGCATGGAAGGGGCCCTGGTAGCGATGGAGCCGGGCACCGGCCTGGTGCGGGCCCTGGTGGGCGGCAAGGACTTCGAGACCAGCCAATTCAACCGGGCAGTGCAGGCCCTGCGCTCGCCGGGCTCCACCTTCAAGCTGTTCGTGTATCTCACGGCCCTCAAGGAGGGGATGCTGCCGGAGCGGGAGATGCGGGATTCGGCCCGCTGCTTTGCCGGCTACTGCCCCAGAAACTTCGGTAGCCGCTACATGGGCCGGGTGACGCTGGTGCGGGCCCTGCAGAACTCGCTCAACACCGTGGCCGTGGCCCTGCTGCAGGAGCTGGGCTTCGACAAGGTGATCGCCACCGCCAGGAGCCTGGGGATCACCCGCGAGCTCGGCAAGTTCTATTCCCTGGCCCTGGGCAGCGAGGAGCAGACGGTACTCGACATGACCGCCGCCTATGCGGCTGTCACCAACCGTGGGGTGTACGTGAGCCCCACGCCATTCGAGGAGATCTACGGGCCCAACGGCGAGCTGCTGTGGAGCCGCCGCGTGGACGGCGATAAGGGCCGGCGCGCCGTGGACAGCGTGTTTGCCGACGCGATGACCTGGATGCTGGAGCAGGCGGTGCGCAGCGGCACTGGTGCCGCCGCCGGCCTGCCCGACCGGCCGGTGGCCGGCAAGACCGGCACCTCCGAGGGCGGCCGCGACCTGTGGTTCATCGGCTCGATCCCCCAGCTCACCACCGGGGTGTGGCTGGGCTACGACAACAGCCGCGAAACCAAGAGCACCAGCGTGGTGGCCACCTACGCCTGGCGGGCGTTCATGGCGCCGATCACCCAAAACCTGCCGGTGCGCCAGTTCCCTCCCAAACCTGAGCTGCGAGGTGGCTACAAGGCTCAGCAGCGCAAGCCGGCCCCACGCCGTCAGGAGGAGCCGACCCGCCGCTGGCGCGAGCCCTTCACCAGCGAGCCAACGGAGACCTGGACTCCACCGCCGAGCAGCGACACGGCGCCCATCCCCGAAAGCGCGCCAGCCAGCAGCAGGCCGAGGGGCGGGGCAACCGGGGGCAGCCCCAGACCTGCCGCGCCGGCACCAGCGCCAGCCCCGGCACCCGCACCAGCCCCGGCACCAGCACCCGCTCCAGCCCCGGTGGCGCCACCGCCGCCGCCACCGCCGCCGCTCACGCCACCGCCGGCGCCCTGAGCCGGGCGGCGTAAAAGCCATCCCCTCCGCCGGGCTGGGGCCACAGCTGCCAGCTCTGCTCCAGCTGCCAGTGGGGATGGGCGCGGAGGAAAGCCGCGATCAGTTCGCCGTTTTCAGCCGGGTGCACGGTGCAGGTGGCGTACACCAGCACCCCACCGGGCCGCAGCAGCGGCGCCGCTCCCTCCAGCAGCTGGCGCTGCAACAGCACCAGTTCGCTGATCGCATCGGGCGTGATACGCCAGCGGGCATCGGCATGGCGGGCCAGGGTGCCCAGGCCGGAGCAGGGGGCATCGAGGAGCAGCCGATCCACCCGGCCGATCCAGTCGGGCCGCAGCGTGGCCAGCGCCGCCGCATCGGCCACCAGGGGGTGCACCGCCGTGAGCCCCAGACGCTGGGCGTTGGCACTCACCCGGCGCAGCCGGGCCTCGGCGCGATCCACGGCCCACACCGCACCGCGATCGGCCATGCACTCGGCGATCTGGGTGGCCTTGCCACCCGGGGCGGCACAGGCATCCACCACCAGCTCACCGGGCAGGGGATCCAGCAACGGCACCACCCGCTGGGCGGAGCGGTCCTGCACGCACCAGTGGCCCTCGCCGTAGCCGGGCAGCTGGCGCAGATCGCCACGACCAGCGGCCAGGGTGAGCCCCAGCTCCAGCTCCGGCAGGGGCTCGGCCACCACCCCAGCCGCAGCCAGCGCCTCGCGCACCGCCGCGCGGGAGCTGCGCAGAGGATTCACACGCAGATCCAGGGGCGGCGGCTGGTTGCAGGCGACGGCCACGGCTTCGGCCTGATGCTCCGGCAGCCACTGGAGCAGCAACTGCGCCAGCCACAGTGGCAGCGAGCGGCGCAGGGCCAGGCTGGCCGCCGGATCCGCGGGCAGCGCCAGCCCAGCCCAGGGCTCCTGCGGGCTCTCAGCCGCCGCGCGCCGCCGCAGCACCTCGCGCAGCAGGCCGTTCACCACCGGCGCCAGCCGGGCCAGGCCGCCGCGCTTGGCCAGCTCCACGGTGGTGCTCACGGCGGCTGAGGCCGGCACGCGATCACTGAACAGCAGCTGCTGCAACCCCACGTGCAGCAACCAGCGCAACTTGGGTGGCTGGCGCAGTGCCGGCACCTTGCCCACCGCATCGAGCCAGCCATCAAGCAGGCCACGCTGGCGGATGGCCCCATAGGCCAGCTCGGTGGCCAGAGCCCGATCCAGCGGCGCCAGGGGCAACCGCCGCAGCTCCCGCTCCAGCGCCCCATCGGCGTAGGCCCCGGCCGCCACCGCCTGCAGCACCTGCCAGGCCAGCTGACGCGGCGCCAGGCCGATGGGGGGGGCCTCAAGGGTCAACCGCAAGCTCCAGGGGTGGAACCCACAGATAGCGCCCCAGCTGCAGGCGGCCTGCGCCATCCACGGCGATGCCCTCGGCGCGTAGCAGCTCGGCCTGGATCCAGTCGCTGCCCTCACGGCTGGGGCTGAAGCTGATCCGCCCCTGGGCATTCACCACCCGGTGCCAGGGCACCGGCGAAGGCAGGGCCAGCCGCCGCAGCGCCCAGCCCACCTGGCGCGCACAGCCGTAGGCGCCGATCAGCTCGGCGATCTGGCCGTAGGTGGCCAGACGGCCGTGGGGGATCAGCGCCACGGCGGCGTAGACGCGCTGATCGAAGCTGGAGGACCCCATCCCTCGATTGTCTGCCCATGCCCCTGCTGCCGCGCCGCTTCGAACGCCTCAAGGCCGTGCTGGATCGGCGCATGGGCGACCTCACGGTGCTGCTGGAGCACGTGGAAAAGCCCCACAACCTCTCGGCGATCCTGCGCAGCTGCGACGCGGTGGGGGTGCTGGAAGCCCATGCGGTGTGCCTGCAGGGGCGGCTGCCCACCTTCAACAGCACGGCTCAGGGCAGCCAGAAGTGGGTGCCACTGCAGGTGCACAGCTCCAGCGCGGCAGCCCTGCGGGCGCTCAAAGGCCGGGGCTTCCGGGTGTACGGCACGATGCTGAGCGACACGGCGCTCGACTACCGCCAGTGCGACTTCACCGGCCCCACGGCGTTTGTGCTGGGGGCGGAGAAGTGGGGCCTGAGCCCGGAAGCCGCGGAGCTGGTGGATCAGGCGGTGATCATCCCGATGCGAGGGATGGTGCAGTCGCTGAATGTGAGCGTGGCCACAGCCACGCTCCTGTTTGAGGCCCTGCGCCAGCGCCAGGCCGCCGGCCTGGTGCCGGAAGCGGGCGAGGGAGTGGAACCGGAGCGCTACCAGCGGGAACTCTTCGAGTGGGCCTACCCGCAGGTGGCCGCCTGGTGCCGGCGGGAAGGCCGCCCCTACCCGGCCCTCGACGAAGAGGGAGCCATCGCCGAGGAGCTGCCGCGCACGCTGCGGCTGCGGTGCTGAGACCCGCACTAGGGTGTTGATGCTTGATGCACAGCATCAGATGCGCACAACGCTCACCCTGGACGACGACGTGCTGGCGGCAGCGAAGGTGCTGGCACGGGAGCAACGGCAGCCGATCGGCAGCGTGATCAGCGCTCTCGCCAGGCAGGCACTGGCCACGCCACCCCATGTCGCAAGCAGCGCGCAGGCAACCCAACGCAACGGGCTTCCCCTGCTGCCCGTGCAGCCAAACGGAGCCCCCGTGGACCTGGAGCTAGTCAATCAGCTGCGCGAGGAAGCACCTTGACCGAAGCCGCGGTGAGGGCGGCCAGGGATCAGCGCACCGCCCTACTTGACGTGAATGTGCTGATTGCCCTGGTAGACCCCAGGCATGTGCATCACGAGCTCTGCCATGGCTGGTTTGCCGATCGGGGAGCACGGCCCTGGGCCACCTGTGCAATCACCCAAAACGGCGTGCTGCGAATCCTGGGCCATCCCCGCTACCCCAATTCGCCGGGTTCGCCCGCAGTGGTGACTCAGGTGCTGCGGCAGCTCGTGGCCCATCCCCAACACCAGTTCTGGCCTGCAGCACCCAGCCTGCTGAGCGAACTGGCCGTGGACACGGCTGCGCTGCTGGATCCTGGACAGATCACCGATGCCTATCTGCTAGGCCTGGCCGTGCACCACGACGGTGTGCTGGCAACGCTCGACAGACGCCTGCAGGCCCAGAGCGTGACCCACGGCAGCAAGGCCCTGGAACTCATCCTCTCCAGCAACTAATCCAGTCGAGCGGCTGAGCCCGAGCCGCTGAGCCAGCTCTCCAGGCCCTCCCCAAGAAAAGAGAGACCAAGCACCAGCACGAACATGGCCAGGCCGGGGTAGAGAGCCGTCCACCAGATGCCGGTGGGCAGGGCGGTGAGCGCCTGCTGCAGGTCGCCGCCCCATTCGGGGATGGTTTCAGGCAGGCCCAGGCCGAGGAAACCGAGGCCGCCGAGCACGAGCACCGCATCGGCGGCGTTGAGGGTGAGCAGCACCGGCACCGAGGTGATCACATTGCGCAGCAGATAGCGGCGCAGAATCCAGATGGGCCCGGCGCCAAGCGAGCGGGCAGCCTCCACAAACAGCTCCGCCTTCACCTGGGCGCTCTGGTTGCGCACCACACGGAAATACTGGGGGATGTAGACCACGCAGAGAGCGGCGGCGGCGTTGGGCAGACCGCGCCCCAGCAGGAAGGCCAGCACCACCGAGAGCAGCAGCACCGGCAGGGTGTAAAGCGTGTCCATCAGCAGCACCAGCACCCGGTCGACCCAGCCGCCCAGGTAGCCGCTCACCATGCCCAGGGGCACGCCGATCACCAGGGCGATCACCAGGGCGAGTGCCACCACCTGCAGGGCCACGCCGCTGCCGGCCAGGGTGCGCACGCACACGTCGCGGCCCAGGCGGTCGGTGCCGCACCAGTGGGCCAGCGACGGCGGCGCGTAAATGGGGTTGGCCAGACCGGCATTGGGATCGGGCAACCAACCGGCGTGCACCAGCAGCGGCGTGAGCAGGGCCGCCAGGGCGTAGAAGGCCACGATCAGCACGCCCCAGCGGGCCATCCGGCCCGAGAGATTGGCGGCGCGGCGCAGCAGGGGGGCTGCAAACACGGAGCAGAACGACGGGCAGAGCCACCAGTTGAGCAGAGCCGTCAAGCAGGGGGTGGTCCTGCTTGCGCAGGAGCCAGCATCGACCGCCAGCACGCCGGATGACAGCTGATGCGGTGGATGTTGCGAGTCACGTGACGGAGTCTACATTTGAAACACGTCCCAGATCTAGGTTTCATGGCCAGCTCTGCACTCCGCATTGGATTCCGCGCCAACCTTCGCCAACGCCTGATTCAACAGCTGACAGCGAAACGCAGACCCATGCCTGCCAGCGCCAGCCAAGGCTTCACCCTCATTGAACTGTTGGTGGTGGTGATCATCATCGGCATTCTCTCGGCAGTAGCCCTACCCGCGTTCATTGGCCAGGGCAATAAGGCGAAAGACTCCGCCGCCAAAGCCTATGTGGCGGCCATTGAGAAGGAATGCCAGGTTGGCCTTGTGGAAACAGGCAGCTTCCCCACTGAGTTCCAAACGGCAGTTGGCAACGGCGTCAAAGACGAAGCACCTGGCGCATGCACCGCGATCACTGCGACTGCCGACTACACAGATGGGCCAACCTGGACCTCCTCTGTCGACTCAGCAACGGGTAAAGCGACACGCACAGGCACCTGGTAACCCAACCAACCAGACCGCCCAACAAGAACACCCCTTCACAATACAAAGTCAGATTAGATATTGACGCCAACCCGGCCCCTCCCCAAATCATGCAGCAGCTCTTTCAAGGAGGGGGCACTAGTCATCTTCAAAGCAAGACAGCCCTGGCCCGAGAGCTATTTTTTACACTTGAATGCATGCTCATATCCGTATCTCAATTAATTCAAGCCTGCATGTGGGAATTTACATTGAATCACAGATCTCTTCAGGCATGGCCTATTCGCCCTTAGTTCCAATTCGCATTCCAATGTGAACCAGCCTGAAACCAACCGTTTCCGAAGGTGCCCCTCTAACCCCCCAGCACCAAGCCGGACAGGGGATTTGCACTGGCCTCGACCGTTGCGGTTGGCATCATTTTGGGGATCGGTGCTCTGGCCATGGTGATCAGGGCGTCCTCGGCCTTGATGGGATCGATCCGATCACAGCAAAGCAAAGAAGCGCTGGCCGTGGCCGAGGCCGGCGTTGAGAGCGTGATCGGGAAACTCAACACGCACTATCCCTATCTGTTGGTCAACAACCATCCCAACTGGGGAAGCCCAGGCTTTATTCCTGCTCATGTTTGCCGAAACATGCAGGGAATCAGCTACGCGTCGATGCCCACGGCAGGCGAAGTGAAGGGCAGCAACAACAAGACGCTTGGGAACTGGCAAGTTGTGAGCTATGGATTCCAGGGCAACTTCTATTTCGAAGGCACGGGGATACTCAGAGTTGAAGGCACACGCGTAGCCGAAAATTCCAACAAGATCCTGGCCAAAGCGCAGGTTGAGCAGGAAGTTTCAGTGAAATACAAAGACTGCACACCAAGAACGCATAACACCATAGCCCTGCTTGGCGAAACAGTGAATGTGGGCAGCACGCAGGTCCGCGAAGAGGGCACCAATGAGCCTGGCCACGTGTTGTGCACAAGCTGCAGATCCACGGCCGACATGAACATCAACGCAAGTGCCATCGGCGATTTCATGGTTGGGCCGTTCCCCGTTCCCGGGGTTCCCGAGATGCCTGCAGGTCTCGAGCCATGGGACATCTCCCTCAATCCCGCCGAAATCAGCCGAGATCCGAAATCGGCGCAGATCGTTTCAGGCCAGCCACGCACAGTATCCGGCAAACAGGTGTGCCTTGTCGACAGCGGCGGCATCACACACTGCCGCATCAACTCAGTGCGACTGGTGGGCTCAGACAGTGCAACGCTCAAAATCATTTATCCCAACAGCTCATCCGCAACGCGAGAAGTGCGGCTCTACACCGAAGGCAATATCGGGCTAGGTGGAAATGCAGCTGTCTGCCAGGCGATTGCTGATGGCACCACTGATCCTCCTTGCCTCATGAATCCGAGCAGCTATGGATTAACAATGATGTCTCTTCAATAGCTGGGAAGCTCCAGCTGCACAAACCAGGACATCAAGCTGAATGGGGGCGGACATGCACTGAACATGTTTGTCTATTTCCCCTGCGGTTCAGTTCAAATCATTGGAGGCAGCAACTCGCCCGACATCCGAGGAGCTGTATGGACGAAAGCATACAGCTCTTCAGGCGGCAATGTTGACATCGAGGTACCACCCGATCTGATCGCTCAGCTGCAACAGCGCTTTGGCAGCCAATTTTCCCTAAACCTGAAGCGCCCCGCGGCCATTGGCATTAATCGCTGGCTGAGCTTCGAGCAAATCAAATAATCGTGAACCACAAGAAGAATGCTCCTTCTCCGCAACTCACTGGCATCACATTCGTGGAGATCGTAGTAGCGATTAGCATCATGCTTGTTCTGACATCCGCCACAGTCCATCTCTTCCGAGGTTTCAGCTCTAGCTTTTTATCCAGCCGCCAGAGAGATTCGATTCAAACGCTCATCCTCAACGACAGCGGAGTCCTTCGCCAGCTCGTTAAGGAGTATTGCCGCATTCCCCAAGCTGGAAATCTGACGAGTTGTACTGGAACCATTCCTTTACAAGACTGGAATGGCGCATACAATCCAGACGATACCGCAAATGGAGACTGCGATCAAAATAGGCTTGCTGCGGCGATGGTTTCAGCCAATCCCGAAAAGTTTCCCAGTTCTCATCAGCTAGACGTATCCAGCAACTCCATCGATCTAAAACACGTCACGATCACAAGGTTGCTCCATGCCCAAGGAAATGAACTTTCTATCAGCTATACAACAGCGGTCGACGGTCGTGTTGTGGCGAGGACGACAACCACGCTCGTGACACCAGCCATTGGCTGGTGTCCTTAGATCGAATCAGGGCTTCTCCGTCACTGAGCTTGTTGTCGTTGCGGCACTCATCAGCATGATCGTTGGAATAGCCGTTAATAGCTATGCCAAGCGAGTGCAGATTGAACGGCTGAAGACTGGGACGCAATCCATGGCGGCCTGGCTGGATGGAGTGCGCACTCTTGCCATCCAACAATCAGAAACGTGTGCCATTCGTGTTTCGGCAAATGACGGCCGTCTTCAGCTAGAGCCATTTGGAAGCCAGGGATTCGCATGTTTATCCAATAGCCCCGCTTTCAATCTTAAAGAAGCAAGTCACTCAACGCAGGTCGTGCTGTGCGTCAGCGCTCAAGGACCAACGGAGCCGGCATCTTCTTGCAACTCAGCATCAGGCAACCTACAGATCGTATTCACACCTAAGGGAACAAGCCCCACCAATGCCCTTTTGCAAACTAATTTAGCCAGCACTGATCAGAATAGGTGCATTCAGCTGATTGCGCCACTGGGCCTGCTGAGGATCGGGAAAGTGGTGGGCGGAAGCTGCAATTGGAATACAGCAAGCTAAAATCAATGCGAATTTTGAAGCCGAAAGAAGCCGACTTTTCCCTGGTTGAGCTATTGCTGGCAATCGCAATGAGCGGCATGGTTATCGTCATCGCTGGCGAGAGTCTGCTCAGTCATGTGCGCACCAGCATCAAGATGGAAGCCCTTGAACGCCAGCGCAGCGACTGGTCACGAACAACGTTTTTTATCGATGCTGAGGTCAGCCTCAGCCAGGAAGTGCTTGCTGGCGGCACCCTGCTCAATCTCGATCTCCCGCCAAGCTGCAATGGAATCAATACAAACAATCTCAAATTTGCACTACGCTTGCGACCCGATTTACCACTAGTCTTTTACAGTCTTGAAGATAGTCGCGCACCCTGGCTACCGTTGAAGAGCCTGTTTCGCTGTGGCCCCGCAATCAATGAAAACGGCAGCTACAGCACAACCAGCTATGGATCAAGCTTGCTCATTGATGGATTAGACATTAATGGCTTTTCTATCGACGAGAGCACCCAAAAGCCGCCAAGGCTGATTTATACAATGGCTCTCCGAGGCAATGCTCAAACTAGTTTTTTACAGCAAACCGGTAGCAGCGGAAGAGCAGTTCCCGCGTATGTCAGGCCGGATAGCGGCAGAATCTGCACCGGTCTGACGCCACCATCGGAGAGTTTCGGTGTCATCTGCAATGAAGCAGCAGGAAGTGCTGATGTTAACAACATCATTGAGCATTTTGGGGCGAAATCGGCAATCCTTAGTGATGCTGGTGGCAACAATCACCTCATTGGCACCATTGGCAACGACAGCCTTTCAGCGGGCAGCGGTGATGATGTCTTTCTAGGGATGGAAGGCAATGACACCATCAATGGTGGACATGGATACAACAGATATGTGCCGGGTCCAGGCAATGACATGATCATCGGAGGATCAGGTGTGGATGCGGTCTTCTTTAAAGGGACGCGGCCCCAGTTCAGCATCAGTTCAGGATGCAAGAAAAGCTCCTGCTCTGCCAGCTCCCCGCATGAAGGAAGTGACAATCTAAGCAATGTCGACGTGCTGATTTTTGATGATGACCTTGTGTTTGTTGACTGAAGGGCGACACCCAGACAGGAGCGGGCCTGGCAACCCGACGTCTTTGCAAGGCACGCAGTCATCGCCGCCTTGAACCATCATGGCCAAGCAGCAGCTGGCCTTTTCAACGACAGGGGAAGCCCAGTGGCCTCGTCACTGGGCGGCCATCCATTGCTGTAGTTGGCCAGGACCAGCCAAGCTCAACCGCACCACCCCCTCACTCGGCCGATCGGCCTGAAGCGCGCCTCGCTCCAGGCCATCCAGCACCACCCGATTTTGCACCGAACCCGTGCTGGGTTCCCCATCAAGACCAAAGGCCGGTCCACAGCGCATCAACACCTGGCCCCTCCAGATCGCGCTCGGGGCTGCACCCACGCTGTAGGACACACTGCCTGTAGCACTCCGTGCTTCCAGCAGATGGGTACGGCCAGCCAGACGGCAGGACGCACGACCTCCATCGCTGGCCAACAACACCTGCTCGGCCCGGGCCACATCACTGCGGATCAGATCCAGGGCCCGTTGGGCCAGCGCCCGCTGCTGCAGCCGCTGACCCAGCTGGGCACTGCCGCGGACCTCAACCAGCAGCGCCTGCATCACCATTCCCGCCAGCAGCACGCCACAAGTCAGCGCCATCAACAGCTCAGGCAAGGAGAATCCCGGCTCCGTTCTGCGGCATCCAGGCTCAGCGCGGCACACAACTGCCCTCCAGCCAGCGGCCTACACGCGTGATTCCCAGGGGCAACGCCACCACCACGCAGCGCTGCAGAGTTGTTCCGTGCGTTGCCAGCAGCACCGTGCCGCCATCAAGCACCAGACCATTGCTGGTGAAACGGATTGCCGCAGGAAAGTTGTGCTGCACCTGGAGCTCCGCTGCGCCCACCGCCTCCTGCAGGGGCAGCGCATCGGCGAGGCAGCCAGGCAACTCCCCACCCCTTGGGGCTTGCCAGCCTTGCTCAGCCAAGGTGAGGGCGCAGGCTTGACCCTGGCGCTGGGCCTGTTCCCGTCCCCGCTCCAACCCAGCCAGCACCCGGCGGCTGGCCGCCTCCAGCCGTTGATCCGCCAGCCAGCGCTGGCCGGCGCCGAGGGACAGGGCGCCCAGCAGGGCGAGGATGGCCGCCGAGACCAGCAGTTCCGGCAGGGTGAGACCAGCTGCGAGTTTCCGCTCAAACCGGGTCACTGGGCCTGACCTCAGAGGGAACCTCAGGATTCACCACCTCCGCGGGATCGCGAGCTGGGTCGCCCGGGGCGTCGGGCGCGCATTGACCGAGGGCGGCCGCGTCAAACCAGCGCTGACGCGCCGGCAGGGGATCGGCCTGCAGGCGCAACCACACCCCGTGGGCCTGCGCATCGATCTGCCGCACAACCGCCTCCGGCCCTGGAACAGTGGCCAGCAGCTTGGCCATGGCGTCTGCCGCCATCGCGCAATCCAAGCCAGCGGGGTTGACCAGAGGCTGGCGCAGGCGTGCCTCGGCAGCCAGCAGCGCTCCATCAAGCCGCGCCAGCAGCTCACGGCGTTGCTCCACGGTGCGGCTGGCGGAGGCACTGGCGGCCCAAATCTGCAGAGATCCGCCGCTGGCAGTGGCCAACACGATCGCGGCCGCCATCACTTCCGCCAGGTTCATGCCGCACCTCCCGGTGCGGCGCGCAGTCCCAGCTCCCTGAGTTCGCCATGCACCAGCGCAAAGGCGCCGCTCGGGCCGCCAGCCGCCAGCGCCAGCCTCAGCTCGGCGCCCGCCGGCGTGGGCTGAAACTCCAGCAGGGCATAGCGGTGCTCGCCCAGCTGGCCGCTGCGCAGCGTCTCCGGCGCCTGCCCGGCCAGGCACGGTGCCGCAGCCCACTCCGGCGCAGTCCGTTCCAGCAGGCAGGGATGCTGCCGCTTCAGGCGGCCGAGCAGGTGGTGGGCGGCTGAGGTGAGCAGATCCTGCTGGTGGCGTTGCTGCACCTCCAGCAGCAGCTGACGACGGGCCTGGAGCGACGCTGTCTGCAGCGACAGGCTGCTGAGCAGCAGCAGCAGCGCTGCAGTGGTGGAGAGGGGGAGCAGGAAGCCGGCCGCTTCAAGGCGCCTGCGCTCACGAGCTCGCAGCGGTGAACAGCTCGCCATTGCCAAGGGGAATCACACGACCCCCCCAGCGTTCCCACGGGCCAGTGATTAGCGCGACTGCTGGTGGAGGATGGACTGGATTTCGGCTTCCCAAACCGCATGGGCCTCGGCATGGAGACCGAGGCGTGTGAGCCGCTGCACCCGCTGATAGGCCTGCCGCAACCTCAGCTCGCGCTGACTCGGCAGGGCGGTCAGAGCGCTGGCATGGTCGGGATCGGATCGGGCCACAGCGGTCGGCCTCTATCCAGGCGAAGCGGGCTTCTTCACCCTAAAGAGCCCAAGTTGGAGCGTCTGTCCCCATGAATGGGTAGAAGCCAATGGCGGCAAAGCGCAGAATCCCTCAAGATTCTGGAGGTGCACACCTACTGGTTCAACTTCAGCACCGCCATGAAGGCCTCCTGGGGCACATCCACCTTGCCCATCGCCTTCATCCGCTTCTTGCCCTTGGCCTGCTTCTGCAGCAGTTTCTTCTTGCGCGAGATGTCGCCGCCATAGCACTTGGCGAGCACATCCTTGCGCATGGCGCTGATGCTCTCGGACGCAATCACACGGCTGCCGATCGCGGCCTGGATCGGAATCTTGAACTGCTGGCGGGGGATCAGTTCCTTGAGCTTCTCCACCAGCCCCTTGCCCACGTTGTAGGCCTTGTCGCGGTGCACGATCGTGGTGAGCGGGTCGGCCTTTTCGGCGTTGATCAGCACATCGAGCCGCACCAGATCGTTCTTGCGATAGCCGATCAGGTGGTATTCCATCGAGGCATAGCCCTTGGTGCGGCTCTTCATCTGGTCGAAGAAGTCGGTCACCACCTCAGCCAGCGGCATCTCGTAGTGCAGGGTCACCCGATCAGTAGTGATGTATTTCATGTCGATGAATTCCCCGCGCCGCTCCTGGCACAGCTCCATCAGGGTGCCGTTGTAGGTGTTGGGGGTGTAGATCTCGAGCTTCACATAGGGCTCTTCGATCGATTCACGCTTCTGCGGATCGGGCAAGGTGGCCGGGTTGTCCACCATCAGGGTGGTGCCATCGAGCATGTTCACCTGATAGATCACCGACGGAGCGGTCACGATCAGATCCAGGTTGTATTCGCGCTCCAGTCGCTCCTGCACGATCTCCATGTGCAGCAGGCCAAGAAACCCGCACCGGAAACCGAAGCCCATGGCGCTGCTCGTTTCCGGCTCGTATTTGAGCGCCGCGTCGCTGAGCTGCAGCTTGTCGAGCGCGTCGCGCAGATCGGGGTATTGATCGGCGTCGGTAGGGAACAGGCCGCAGAACACCATCGGCTTGGCCTCGGTGTAGCCCGGCAGCGGCTCCGGCGCCGGGTTGGCCGCCAGGGTGATCGTGTCGCCCACCCGGGCGTCGGCCACCGCCTTGATCGATGCCGCCAGGTAGCCCACCTCACCGGCGTGCAGGCTGTCCACCTGGCGCTGGTCGGGCGCCATCACGCCCACCTCATCAAGTTCGTAGGTCTTGCCACTGGCCATCAGCAGCACCTTGTCTTTCCTGGCGATCGAGCCGCTGATCACCCGGAAATACACGATCACGCCCCGGTAGGGGTCGTAGTAGGAGTCGAAGATCAGCGCCCGAAGCGGCTCCTCGATCCGGTCTTTCGGTGGCGGCACCCGATCCACCACCGCCTGCAGGATCTCCGGCACTCCCAGGCCCGTCTTGGCGGAACAGGGGATGGCGTTGCTGCAATCGAGGCCGATGATCGCCTCGATCTCCTCGCTGATCCGCTCTGGATCGGCCCCAGGCAGGTCGATCTTGTTGAGCACCGGAATGATCTCGAGATCGTTTTCCAGCGCCAGATACACGTTGGCCAGGGTCTGGGCCTCCACCCCCTGACTGGCATCCACCACCAGCAGGGCGCCTTCGCAGGCCTGCAGCGAGCGGCTCACCTCGTAGGAGAAGTCAACGTGACCAGGCGTGTCGATCAGGTTGAGGATGTAGGTCTCGCCGTCGGCCGCCTTGTATTCCATGCGGGCGGCCTGGAGCTTGATGGTGATGCCGCGCTCGCGCTCCAGTTCCATGTTGTCGAGGAACTGCTCCTGCATGTCGCGCGCCGCGACGGTGCCGGTGTCCTGCAGAAGCCGATCGGCCAAGGTCGACTTGCCGTGGTCGATGTGGGCAATGATGCAGAAATTGCGGATCCGGGAGACGGGAACGTCGGTCATGCGGTGTGGTGTTCGCGGGCGGAGTCCCGGCTCGGGTGGATGGATCTCGGTGGGTTGATCCTAAAGAGGAGACCAGGGTCCAGACCCGATACCCCCTCGCACCCCTGACTGCTGCTGGTGCTGCCCCGGTGCCCGGCTGAGCGGCCATCCACCGGATCCAGGGGCCAGATCAATCCGCTGCCGTTCCTAAGCTCACAGCAGACCTGAGATCAGCCATGACCAGCGATACGGCCACCACCACGCCCGAAACCAGTCCGGCCACCAAGGCAGGCGCAGCCGAGGCTGCCGACCCCCGCGCCCTCACCCTCGACAACGTGGAGCGCACCCTTGATGAGCTGCGCCCCTACCTGATGGCCGATGGCGGCAACGTGGAGGTGGTGGAGATCGATGGCCCGATCGTGAAGGTGCGTCTGCAGGGCGCCTGCGGATCCTGCCCCAGCAGCACCATGACCCTGAAGATGGGCATCGAACGCAAGCTGCGCGAAGCCATCCCCGAGGTGGCCGAAGTGGTGCAGGTGCTCTGAGCTGATGGCCTGCGGGGCCGGGTCGCGGCCGCCCCTTAGGCTGCCGGGCGCCTCTGTGCTACCCCCGTGCTCGATCAGCGTCTGGTGCGCGACAACCCTGAGCTGATCAGCCAGCAGCTCGCTCGCCGCGGCCTCGACGTGGACCTCACCGGTCTGCAGCTGATCGCCCAGCAGGAACGCGACCTCGAACAGCGCCGCAGCGAGTTGCAGGGCGAGGGCAACCGCATCGGCAAGGAGGTAGGCCTCAAGATCAAGGGTGGCGCAGCGCCCCACAGCCCAGAGGTGCAGGAGCTGCGCGAGCGCGGCAACCACATCAAGCAGCAGGTGGCGGTGCTGGAGGAGGAAGAAAAGGCCCTGGAAGCCAGGCTGCGCGAGCAGCTGCTCAGCTTTCCCAACCTGCCGGCGGCCGAGGCCCCCGATGGCCGCAGCGAGGCCGACAACATCGAGGTGAAGCGATGGGGTGAGCCACGCCTGCCGGCCACCGGCAAAACCCTCGAGGAGCACTGGCAGATCGCCGAACGGCTGGGCCTGCTGGAAACCGAGCGCTCCGTGCGGATCGCCCAGAGCCGCTTCATCACCCTGCTCGGCCAGGGCGCACGCCTGGAGCGGGCCCTGATCAACTTCATGCTGGATCTGCACAGCGGCAAGGGCTATCGCGAAGTGCTGCCACCGGTGCTGGTGAACAGCGCCAGCCTCACCGGCTCGGGCCAGCTGCCCAAATTCGCCGAGGAGAGCTTCCGCTGCGCCGACGACGACCTCTGGCTCACGCCCACCGCCGAGGTCCCCCTCACCTCCCTGCACCGGGGTGAGGTGATCCCAGCCGAGCAGCTGCCGCTCAAATACGTGGCCTACACGCCCTGCTTCCGCCGCGAGGCCGGCAGCTACGGCCGCGACACCCGCGGCCTGATCCGTCTGCACCAGTTCAACAAGGTGGAGCTCTACTGGTTCTGCCGGCCTGACCATTCCGCCGAGGCGCACCAGCAGATCACCGCCGACGCCGAAGCGGTGCTGGAGGCCCTGGAACTGCCCTACCGCAGGATCGAGCTCTGCACGGGAGACATGGGCTTCTCCGCCGCCCGCACCTACGACCTGGAGGTGTGGCTGGCCGGCGCGGGCGCCTACCGGGAGATCTCCAGCTGTTCGGTGTGCAACGACTTCCAGGCACGCCGCGCCGCCATCCGCTTCAAGGAGGGCAAGGGCACCCAGCTGGTGCACACCCTCAACGGCAGCGGCCTGGCCGTGGGCCGCACCATGGCCGCCCTGCTTGAGGCAGGCCAGCAGAGCGACGGGTCCGTGCAATTGCCCGCCGCGCTGGTGCCCTACTTCGGCAGCGACAGGATCACCACAGGCTGACCCTATCTCAAGCTGACTCTGTCGCAGGCTGAGCCCGTCGCAGGCTGATCAGGCGAATCCAAAGGAATCCAGGTGTGAATCCTTGATCAAACCGACAACGGCACCGGCAAGCTGCTGCGCGGTTGCACTGGTGGGGTGGATGTCGTCGAGGAACACCGGGCTGCTGACGCTCTGCCACACCTGAAAACCATCCACCACCAGAACGTTGGATCGGCCCGCGAATCGGTTTGCAAGGCCCTGATTCACGCTTTGGGCAATGCCATCCACCAGGCCCGTGAAACGATCACGCAAGGGCGCATTCAACCGAGACGCCTGGCTGCGCACGAAGGGCGTGACACTGAGAGGCGCCAGACCCAGGATCACGGTCTCATCCACGAGGCCGGTGATCGCATCATGAGCATCGGCAACGTTGTTGACGATGCGTCGTGCGACGCTGTCCCGAAGGCGACGGTCATCCTTGAGGGTTGATGTTGCCAGCACAGGCCGCAGGCCTTTGACATCGACCGCCAGATCGGTGATGTCGTTGCTGCCAGCACTGATCAAGGCATCCAGATCACTGGTCTTGCCCGTACTTAAAGCGAAGCCCCTGGCCTGCTCCTTCAGACCAATGGAAAAACGCGAAAGCCCTGAACGAGCCGAACCCCTGGCACCCGAAGTGGCCCCGGCATAGGAGAAGTCGCGGATCTGTCTTGATCCGAAGCCCGTGAGGCGAAGCAGTGGCAGCGTCACGAGGTTCGCCAGCCTGGTGGAGCGGAGGGAGGCGCCGAGGCCTTTGGCAATGTGTTGCCCGAGCACCAATGCATCGGAGGCACGAACGTTACCGCTGCCGTTGTAGATCTTTTCCCGAAATGGATCCCGACCTACGATATTGGCTACCTGATCGAGATTGCCCGAATCCATCAGGCTGTCACCAAAGATGGCAAGAAAGCGGGTCATGATGAATCTCACTTGCCTCAATCTTCACCAGTTCAGCTCAATCGGTCAATCCGCCAACGGTCAATCCGCCAAGAGTCAGGCCGCCAAGAATCAGTCCGCCAACCCGGCCGCCTGATCGGCTCCTGGTCACCGAACCCTGCCGACGCCGCATGCGTGGCCCCAGCAGGGAGTGGCGCAACACCCCCCTGCGCCACCCACCACACCACACCCCCGCGGCTGAGCGGAGCGATCCGCGGCTCCATCCCTCCACAATGGAGAGACTCAACGGCCTGGCCTGATGGGCGTTCTCACCGCACTGGCGATCCTGGCGATGCTGATCGTGGTGCACGAGGCGGGGCATTTCTTCGCCGCCACCTGGCAGGGCATCCGGGTGAGCAGCTTCTCGATCGGCTTCGGGCCGGTGCTGCTGGAGCGCCAGCGCCGCGGCGTGCAGTTCGCCCTGCGGGCCCTGCCCCTGGGCGGTTTCGTGGCCTTCCCCGACGACGACGAAACCAGCACCATCCCCAGAGCCGACCCTGACCTGCTCTCCAATCGCCCCCTGCCCCAGCGGGCCCTGGTGATCGCCGCCGGTGTGCTGGCCAACCTGCTGCTGGCCTGGACCGTGCTGCTGGCCCAGGGCGTGGTGGTGGGCATCCCCGACGGCTTCCAGACCAGCCCTGGGGTGCTGGTGAGCGGCGTGCAGGCCGGCCAGGCGGCCGCCGCCGCCGGACTGCAGCCAGGAGATCGGATCATCCGCATCGGCGACCAGCCGATCGCCGGCGGCCAGGAGTCGGTGAGTGCGCTGGTGGCCGCGATCAAGGCCGCCCCGGCCCGCAGCCTCAACCTCACCACCGAGCGGGACGGCCAGGTTCTGGAGCTGCGGCTCACCCCAGCCGATGTGGGCGGTATCGGCCGCATCGGCGCCGAGCTCCAGCCGAATGGCCAGGAGGCCTTCCGCTCCGCCCGCGGACCGCTGGAGCCGATCCGCCAGGCCAATCACGACTTCAGCCTGCTGCTGGGCCGCACCGTGAACGGCTTCACCACCCTGCTCACCCACTTCGGCGAAACCGCCGGCCAGGTGAGCGGGCCGGTGAAGATCGTGCAGATGGGAGCGTCGCTGGCCCAGCAGGGCGGCGGCAGCCTGTTTGTGTTCACCGCCCTGATCTCGATCAACCTGGCGGTGCTCAACGCCCTGCCCCTGCCGCTGCTCGATGGCGGCCAGTTCGTGCTGCTGCTGATCGAGGGGCTGCGGGGGCGGCCGCTGCCGGAGAAGTTCCAGATGGCCTTCATGCAGTCGGGCTTTGTGTTTCTGGTGGGGCTGAGCGTGGTGCTGATCGTGAAGGACACCTCCCAGCTGCCGGCCGTGCAGCAGCTGCTGGGCCGCTGATGCCCCGCTTTCCGAGCGCCCGCCAGCGCGCTCCACTGATCCTCGAGCGTCTGGGTGAGCTCTACCCCCATGCCACCTGCTCGCTGGATTGGCGCAATCCCTATGAGCTGCTGATCGCCACGATGCTCTCGGCCCAGTGCACCGATGAGCGGGTGAACCAGATCACCCCGGCCCTGTTTGAGCGCTTTCCCGATGCCGCGGCAGCGGCGGCCGTGGAATCGACTGAGGTGGAGCCGTACGTGAAATCAGCGGGCTTTTTCCGCAACAAAGCCAAGAACATCGTGGCCAGCTCGCGGCTGCTGATGGAGCGCCACGGCGGCGAGGTGCCGCAGACCATGGAGGAGCTGCTGGAGCTGCCTGGGGTGGCCCGCAAGACCGCCTCGGTGGTGCTGGCCTGGTGCTTCGGCATCAATGCCGGCGTCACCGTGGACACCCACGTGAGCCGCCTGGCCCAGAGGCTGCGCCTCAGCCGCAAGACCGAGCCCCGCCAGATCGAACCCGACCTGATGAAGCTGGTGCCCCAGGCCGACTGGCAGACCCTCTCGATCCGGCTGATCTTCCATGGCCGGGCCGTGTGCACCGCCCGCAGGCCCGATTGCACCGGCTGCCCGATCGCCGACCTCTGCCCGATGGGGGGCACCACCGCAAGGTAAAGTCAGAAATCCTGTTCAGATCGCTCTCCAGCCCGCATGGCTAAGAAGTCGATGATTGCGCGCGACGTGAAGCGCAAGAAGCTGGTGGAGCGCTTTGCCGCCAAGCGCGCCGCCCTGAAGGCCGCTTTCGAAGCCGCCGCCGATCCGATGGAGCGACTGGAAATCCATCGCAAGATCCAAAGCCTGCCCCGCAACAGTGCCCCCATCCGCGTGCGCAACCGCTGCTGGGCCACCGGCAAGCCCCGCGGCGTCTACCGCGACTTCGGCCTGTGCCGCAACCAGCTGCGCGAGCGCGCCCACAAGGGTGAGCTCCCCGGCGTTGTGAAGTCGAGCTGGTAGTCGAGCTTCACCACTCCGCCAACACCGAATCCAGCCGCTGCTGCGGCTCCTGAGGCGCCCCCGTAGGCGCCTTTTGATTGCCTGGCCTCCCTGGCACATCCGTTTTGCTGCAGTGGGTAAGCCCCGTTCTGCAGCATTGCGGCTCAAGTGCGAGAATGGCACTTGACAAAGAGAGATAAGCCCCAGTGCAAGGACAAACTCAGTCGATCTCCTTCGATGGTCGGGAGATCCGGCTGACTACCGGTCGTTTTGCCCCCCAGGCCGGGGGTGCGGTGATGGTTGAGTGCGGTGACACCGCCATCCTGGTAACGGCAACCCGCTCGAACCCCCGCGAAGGGATCGACTTTCTGCCCCTGATCTGCGACTACGAGGAGCGGCTGTATGCCGCCGGTCGCATTCCGGGCAGCTTCATGCGCCGCGAGAGCCGCCCACCCGAGCGGGCCACCCTGATTGCGCGCCTGATCGATCGGCCGATGCGGCCGCTGTTCCCGAGCTGGATGCGCGACGACCTGCAGATCGTGGCCACCTGCATGTCGCTCGATGAGCGGGTGCCGCCCGACGTGCTCGCCGTGACCGGCGCCTCGATGGCCACCCTCCTGGCCGGAATCCCTTTCCACGGCCCGATGGCAGCCGTGCGAGTGGGCCTGCTGGGCGACGACTTCGTGCTCAATCCCAGCTACCGCGAGATCGAACGCTCGGAGCTCGACCTGGTGGTGGCCGGCACCCCTCAGGGCGTGATCATGGTGGAGGCGGGCGCCAATCAGCTGCCCGAACAGGATGTGATCGAGGCCATCGACTTCGGCTACGAAGCGGTGTGCGAGCTGATCAAGGCCCAGCAGAACCTGCTCAAGGACCTGGGCCTCGAGCAGGTGATTCCTGAAAAGGTTGAAGCCGATTCCACCCTGCCCTCCTTCCTGGAGAAGGAATGTGCCAAGGGCATCGGCGAAGTGCTCAAGCAGTTCGAGCTCACCAAGGCCGATCGCGACGACAAGCTCGATGCCATCAAGGCCCAAGTGGCCGAGAAGATCGAGGCCCTCAAGGATGGCGACGCCATCAAGGTGGCGGTGAGCAGCAACGGCAAGGCCCTGGGCAACAGCTACAAGGCGCTCACCAAGAAGCTGATGCGCGAACAGATCCTCAACGAAGGCAAGCGCGTGGATGGCCGCAACCTCGATGAGGTGCGTCCGATCCAGGCGGCCGCCGGCGTGCTGCCCAAGCGCGTGCATGGTTCCGGCCTGTTCCAGCGCGGCCTCACCCAGGTGCTCTCCTGCGCCACCCTCGGCACCCCGAGCGACGCCCAGGAGATGGACGACCTCAACCCGTCGACCGAGAAGACCTACCTTCACCACTACAACTTCCCGCCCTACTCCACCGGCGAGACCAAGCCGATGCGCAGCCCCGGCCGCCGCGAGATCGGCCATGGTGCACTGGCGGAGCGGGCCCTGGTGCCGGTGCTGCCGCCGAAGGAATCCTTCCCCTACGTGCTGCGCGTGGTGTCGGAGTGCCTCAGCTCCAACGGCTCCACCTCGATGGGCTCGGTGTGCGGCAGCACCCTGGCGCTCATGGATGCCGGCGTGCCCCTCAAGGCACCGGTGAGCGGCGCCGCCATGGGCCTGATCAAGGAGGGCGACGAGGTGCGCATCCTCACCGACATCCAGGGCATCGAGGACTTCCTCGGCGACATGGACTTCAAGGTGGCCGGCACCGAGAAGGGCATCACCGCCCTGCAGATGGACATGAAGATCACCGGTCTGGCGGTGAAGACCGTGGCCGAGGCCGTGAACCAGGCGCGGCCCGCCCGCCTTCACATCCTCGAGAAGATGCTGGAGGCGATCGACAAGCCCCGCGACACCCTCAGCCCCCACGCACCGCGCCTGCTCAGCTTCCGCATTGATCCCGAGCTGATCGGCACCGTGATCGGCCCCGGCGGCCGCACGATCAAGGGCATCACCGAGCGCACCAACACCAAGATCGACATCGAGGATGGCGGTGTGGTGACCATCGCCAGCCACGACGGTGCAGCGGCCGAGGAGGCCCAGCGGATCATCGAGGGCCTCACCCGCCGTGTGTCGGAGGGCGAGGTGTTCAGCGGTGCGGTGACTCGCGTGATCCCGATCGGCGCCTTCGTGGAGATCCTGCCCGGCAAGGAGGGCATGATCCACATCTCCCAGCTCTCCGAAGCCCGGGTGGAGAAGGTGGAAGACGTGGTGAACGTGGGCGACCAGGTGACCGTGCGCGTGCGCGAGATCGACAACCGCGGCCGCATCAACCTCACCCTGCGCGGCGTGCCCCAGGCCGACGCTCCCCTGCCGGAGTGAGCAAGGCCATCTGAGCTGGTCCTGCCGACAGCCTGAATCAGCCCTTTGCCGGCCCCGAGGGGCCGGCTTTTTTGTGGACTCCTGCTGCGTGCAGCGGCCTACACCGCAAAGCCAGGATCGATCTGGGCCATCGCCGCTGCGGCCCGCTCGCACAGCTCGGCGTGGGCCAGGCCATGGCTGGCGATCAGGCAGCCGGCCTGGCGCACGTCACCGGTGTTGTAAGTGAGTGGGCGGCCATCGGCGTGGGTGAAGGCCCCGCCAGCGGCGCGCAGCACCGCTTCAGGGGCCGCCATGTCCCAGTCTTTCGGGGCACTCTTGCCCGAAAGGGAGACATAGAGGTCGGTTTCGCCGCGCAGGATCGTGGCCACCTTGCCGCCCACGCTGCCGATCGCCTTGGTATCGCCCAGCTGCAGGGCCGCCAGCAGCTGCTCCAGGCGCGCGTCGCGGTGATTGCGGCTGGCCACCAGCACCAGCTCACCCAGCGGCCGGCGACCGCTGAAGGCCACCGGCGTGCGGGCTCCGGCAGGGTTTTCGCACCAGGCCTGCCCCGGCTCACCGGCCAGCTCCTCGGTGACCCCCAGCCACAGCTGCTCCATCTCGGGAAGCAGCACCACCCCCAGCACCGGCACGCCGCGGTGTGCCAGGGCCAGGTGCACGGCGTACTCGCCGGTGCCCTGCAGGAAATCCTTGGTGCCATCGAGCGGATCGAGGATCCAGAGCCACTCGGCCGCCAGCGGCTCACCGGCAGTGAGCTGGTCCTTGGCGGTCTCCTCGCTCAGCAGAGTCCAGTCAGCGTTGGGGAAGGCTCCGGCCAGTCCATCCAGCAACCACTGGTTCACAGCCAGGTCGGCGGCGCTAACAGGCCCCTCGCCGCCGTCGTCGACACTGAGCGCGGGCGGGAATCCGAAGGGGGGCTGCTCGCCGCGGCCGTAGGCCCTGAGGATGTCGGCCGCGCCCCAGCTCAGGCGCCGCAACTCCACCAGCAGGGCCTCCAGGGTGATGCCGGAGGGCAGGGCCAGGGGGGCACCGGCATGGGCAGCAGAAGTGGCAACCATCAGCAACAGACTGGTGCCTGCATTGTGCAGGAGCCCGCGTGGTCCAGTCTCCCGAACCGGCGGCCGGCGTGCTTTATCTGGTGGGCACGCCGATCGGCAACCTGGGCGACCTCTCCCCCCGGGCCCGCCAGGTGCTGGGCGGTGCCGACCGCATCGCCTGTGAGGACACCCGCCGCAGCGGCCTGCTGCTGCACCAGCTGGGCCTGCGCCAGCGGGAGCCCGGAGCCGATGGCGCCACCCGGACGGCCCGGCTGGTGAGCTTCCACCAGCACAACCAGACCAGCCGCATTCCCGAGCTGCTGGCGGCCCTGGCCGCCGGCGAGGCGGTGGCGGTGATCAGCGATGCCGGCCTCCCCGGCATCTCCGACCCCGGCGAAGCCCTGGTGGCCTCCGCCCGCGCCGCCGGATACCAAGTGATCTGCGTGCCCGGCCCGAGCGCCGTCACCACCGCCCTGGTGAGCAGCGGTCTGCCCACCGGCCGCTTCTGCTTTGAAGGGTTCCTGCCGGCCAAGGCCAGTCAGCGGCGGGCCAGGCTGCAGCAGCTGGCCGCAGACGAGCGCACGGTGGTGCTGTTCGAGGCGCCGCACCGGCTGCTGGAGCTGCTCGAGGATCTGCTCGCCGTGTGCGGCGACCGGCCGCTGCAGGTGGCGCGCGAGCTCACGAAACGGCATGAGCAGCAGGTGGGCCCCACCGTGAGCGCCGCCCTGGAGCACTTCCGCGCCACCGCCCCCCAGGGCGAATGCACCCTGGTACTCGGTGGGGCGCCTGGCGCGTTGGACGCGACGGCCTGGGATGAGAGGCAACTGCGTAGCGAGCTCCAGGGCCTGGTGGCCAGCGGCCTGAGCAGCAAGGACGCCGCCCGCCAACTGGCCGAGCGCAGCGGCCACAGCAAACGGGCCCTCTACGCCCTGTTGCACAGCCAGCCGGACGAGGGCTGAAGGGCCAGACTCAGCTGATCTCCGGGCACTTCCGTGATGCTCCTACGCCTGCGCCTGCTGCTCACCAGCCTGCTAGGCGGGAGTCTGTTGCTCCTGATCCTCTGCCTGGGTTCCCAGAACCTGGAGCAGCGACCCAGCCTCAACCTGGGCTTCAGCCGCAGTGCACCGCTGCCAACCGGATTTCTGGTGGGCGTGGCCCTGGTGGTTGGGGTGCTGTGCGGCGGCTGCAGCACAGCCCTGCTGCTGCCTCGCGCCGATCGCCTGGATTAACTGCCAGGCAGCGCGTAGAGGCTGCCTTCCACCACTACCCGGGTGATGCCCTGGGCCACCAGGTAGCGGGCGGTGCGATGCAACACCCATGGATCGGGCAGCTTGATCACCCGCTGGCTGCGGCCGCACAACTGCTTGGCCTTGCGGGGATTGGCAAACAACATCAGCGCGCGCCTTTCCTCCTCCTCCGGCGGAAGGGTACCGAGGTCAGGAAAGTCCCGGAGTGGCCTGGCCTCCAGCTCCACGGTTTTGTCCACGAGCATGTAGGCACTGGTGGGGAGCTCGGCCTGCTCGAGGGGCCGGCACTCCAGCAGCTCCCCTGCCATAGGCATCGCCATCGCCATCACTGGCAAGGCCATGAATTGCTCCACATCCCCATCGATGTCGCCGTCGACATCGCTGTCGTCGCCGAAGTCGTCGGCATCGTCGATCGCCAGCACCCCCGTTGAAGCCCCATCGGCAGCCTCGGTAACTTCGCGGGTGTCTACGGGCTGGGGGGGAGGGGTGGCAGCAGAAACGGGCTCTGGTGCTGGGTCTACGGATGCAGGAGCAGGATCTTCCGCAGGGCCGGGATCCAGCTCAACTGCAGGGCCGGGATCCAGTTCAACCTCAGGAATTTGTGGGATCAGTCCAACCACTGCCTGGCTGCGCCCGCCACGGGCCCGGGCCTGCTTCAGCTGCTCATACTCTCCAGCCCCCAGGGCCGCCTTCACCACACGCATGACCGTGGCCGCACTGCAGCCAAAGTCCGCAGCCAGCTCCGAGGCGAGCGCGCCCTCTCGGTAGCGTTCCACCATTGCGGCCTTTTGCTCGTCGCTCAGCCGGGTTGCCGCCATCGGCCATTCCTGCGCAGCACGCCATTGTAGAGGGAGCGGCCAGCACCGCTGGCAGAATGCCAATGGCCAGCCCAGGGCCGGCCTGCTCCCTTAGCTCAGCCGGATAGAGCAGCTGCCTTCTAAGCAGCCGGTCGTTGGTTCGAATCCAACAGGGGGCGTTTCAAGAATCCAGGCGGAATCTGGGGTTTTTACCAGTTCCGGCCTGGTTTCTCGCTGCCGGGCGATGCGACCAGAAAGCGCCCAAAACAACCTGAAACCGTCCGAGTCTGCCAAGATTTCACGCAGATTTCACCGCGGCGTGAAAAGTGGCTCTAGATCGCCCCCAGTGGTTGGCTGACCTGTCGCGGTCGTTCAAGCGGCACCGCCAGGGGCGCTCCGGCTGGTTTGTGGAGGTGAGCCGCGACCGCTTGCGTGTGGTGTCGGCCGAGCTGCCGCCGCGGCCTGATGAGGCGCCCGACGCACCGCCGAAGCGGCGTGCCTTCACCCTGTCCACGCCCCCAGGGCCAGCGAGCTTCAACGCAGCTCTGCAGGAAGCCTGCGCCCTGTTTGATGCCGTGATGGCCGGCGGCTGGAGATGGCCAGACCCGGATGCAATGCCAGGGCCTGAGGATCAGCGCCGCCTAGCCCCTGCAACCCTGCAAAGGCTGGTTGCCCAGCTGCAGCAATCCATCCTGGGAGAGCGGGTAAGCGCTCGCACCTGGGAGCGGATGTATCAGCCCCAGCTGCAGAAGCTGATCGAGACCAGCGCTCAGAGGCACTGGCCTACTGACCGGGAGCTGCTCGAGGCAACCCTGAGGCACTGGCAGCCGAACACCCGCAGCCGCCAGATGGCACACGACCGAATCCGGCGCCTATGGCGTGAGGCGGGCTGGGAATGGCCCGAGCAAGTGTCAGAGCTGCGCGGCAACGGCAATGCCGCCAAATCACCCGAGGGGGTGCGTGCGTTCACGGATGCCGAGCTGGTGGAGCTGCGCGCGCGAATCCAGCGCAGTTACAAGCTCACGCCCGCCGACCTGGTGGCCTGGGATTGTCTGATGGTGTTCGGCCTGCGGCCTGCAGAGCTGAAGGGACTGGAGATCAGCAGCCAACAGGGGGTGCCGATCGCCAAGGTGACAAGGGAGAAAAGGAGCAGTAAGGGCTCAAGCGGCGCCCGCTCCGTTCCTGCGGTTCCGCCGGAAGGTTGGCCGGCTGAATGCTTCGCCCTGGTTGAGCGATGGCAGGAGCATGGTCTGCCCGCCGCGATGGTGGCCCACTGGAGCCCCGGCGAGAAGCTGGCCCAGCAACTGGCACGGCTGCGGGTCCAGAGGCCGGTGCAGATCGCTCTGGACTCGGAGCTGACGCCCTACGGCTGCCGTCATGCCTTCGCGCTGCGCCTGGCACAGCAGGTAGGGCTGCACATCCGCGAGGCGGCTGAGCTGATGGGGCACAGCCCGGCGGTGCACCTGAGCACCTATGGGCGGCGGCTGGATCAGCCGAAGCTGGTGGACAAGGTGGCGCAACTGGTAGCGAACCAGACAAAGGCCAATAATCCAGATAAAAAAGCGTCTGCGGAAAAACAGGGGTTTTCCACAGGCAAATCCGCTCCGCGGCGTTAAATCACCATCAAAGCGGTTTAGATGCGGTTTCGTTCTAAAACCGCAGGCAAGGGTTAGACGATTGGACGCATCTGAGGCCGTCCGACACGTTCTGATCGGTGTGTGTACGTTGTGGCCAGGCCTGAGACATTTCCTGCAGAACAGGCCCTCGCCATGCGATTCACCCTCACCACTAAAGAGGCTGCGCGGGAGCTTCGAACCTCTCAGAACACACTCCGCCGCCTTCGTAAGGAAGGCGTATTGCGGCCTGGCGTTCACTTCATTGCCGTGGGCAGTGGACAGATCGCCCCAAACCTTCTCTGGAACTGCGCAGAGGTTCAGGAAGCCCTAGCTAAGCGCACCCGCCGCCTATTGGCCGCATGAAAAAGCCGGCTGAGTCAACAGCCGGCTCAACAGCAAAACAACCCCCACCAGTCTGATGAGAGAGCAAAGCGTCAACCAGACAAGCGCCCGCCGCTTCGTCACCATCGAGTTTCCAAACATCGCCGTCGATCACTTAGATCGCCAGGCCAGGTACAGATGCTGCAGCCGCGCTGCGTACATTCGCGCGTTGATCGTGGACGACATGGAACGTGTCGCCCTGCGCCAGGCCCAGCAGGAGGTGGCGTGATGACTACAGCCACACCTGAGCACTTCTTGCCGCCACTCGACCGCCTGGGCCCTGAGTGGCGCTACGCCGGCAGCGTGGCGGTGGACAGCGGCTCCGTGCTGGTGATCGACGCCATGGGCACCACCCCGGAAACCTGGGCCCTTGATCAGGCCAGGGCCCGTTGCGCCTTCGGCCCGTTGCCCCTCTCGCCCGAGCACCTGCACAGAGCTGTGCATTGCGCTTCCGGTTTAGGTGACGGCTTCTATCCCGTACTGGCGCGGGTGGTGGAGCTGCCCGACTGGGGCGAGCGGGTTGCGGAGCTGCGGGTGATCTTCATTGATGAGGAGGCGGCGTGATGACTGCCGATCTGATCCGCCGCCACGCCCAGATGCTGGGCCTGAGCCCTGAGCAACTATCAGACGCACTGCTCAAGTACGCCGCCACAGAGCTGGCCTCCTGGGCTACTGAACAGGAGAACGCCGATCCGGGTGGATGGGTGGCTGGTGATGCGGTCCCTGATTGGCTCCTACCGCACCTGCCGCAGCTGAGAGTCGAGCACGCCTTCTGACGCAGCAAAGCCCCGCCTGAGCGGGGCCTGCCTGCCGCCGGCCTGGGGAGCCGGCAACACCGATCACGTCGTGGGGACGTTTCATGGATTCTATTCGCCAGCACGCATCAACGCCGTATTCCACTGAACGCCAGCCGCTGGGGGTGGAGCGATGAGCCTGGCCACGTTCCACGAGCTGGAGCTGCTCAGCACCGCATTCCCTGGCGAACCCTGGGCCCTGAAGCAGGGTGAGCTGTTCAGCCCCAGCAGGGCGAAGGAGGGCGACTACGACCGCCGCCTGAAGCAAGGCCGCAAGGCACACCCACCTGAGGGCCAGGCCCAGCAGAAACCACGCCGCGACCTCACGCCGCAGGAGAAGCTCTCCGCAATGCGAGGGCTGGCGGCTGAGCTGCTGGCCAAGCAAACCCCGTTTGCCGACCGCCTGCCGCTGCTCAGAGCTCGCGCTGAGCTGCTGAGCATGACCCTGCGTGATCAGGAGCTGCAGCGCTTCCTATGGGATGCACGCCGCGCTGCTGCCGGTTCAATCGAGCCGCTGGCTGCTGGTGACGTGATCGACCTCACGCCGGAGCCCTGGCACTGGCAAGGGGTGCTGATGGCTGGTTGCCTCAACCTGTTCGCCGCGCTGCCCAAGACCGGCAAAACGTCCCTGCTGCTGGCGCTGATCGGCGCATGGCATCGGAGGCAGCCTGACTTCCTGGGCCTGCCCCTGGTTGGCGCCTGCCCTCCTGTGTTGATTGTTGGCACCGATCAGCCGGGCTCCGACTGGGGCCGGATGCTGAAGGAAGTGGGGCTGCTGGGCGATCAAAACCAGATCCTTCCACCGGTGGTTGGGTTGTTTCACAAGGGCCGCCCGCTGCACCTTGACTTCGAGGGCATCGAGCGGATCGGCGCCTATGCCGCGCAGCACCCTGGGCTGCTGATCCTGCTGGATTCGATCAGCGCCTGCACAAGCTCCCTGGGCCTGGATGAGAACAGCGCCGAGATCGTGGAGCCGATCAACGACCTAATGGAGGCCGTGAGCGCTCACGGCGCCACCGTTGCGGCCATCCATCACGCCAGCAAGGGGCGCCAGGGTGAAAGCGCATCATTGGCCAGCAGGGGCAGCACGGCCCTGCCCGCAGCGGCATCGCAGGTGATCGCTATGGCGCGAATGGCGAGCGCTCCTGCTGGGCCGCCAGACCGCCGCGTCGTGCTCAAGACCGAAGGCCGCGGCGGACTGCCGCAGCAGCTGCTGATCGAACGAACAGAGGATGGATGGATCAGCCACGGCAGCGCCGAATCCGTAGCCACGGCACAGGCACTGCAGGAAGCGGAAGACGCACTGAGCGACCGCCAGGCCGACGCGCTGGAGGTGGTGCGGGAACGCTGGGCCAAGGGCCAGCAGCGCACTGATCCCCGCGCCCTGGCGGATGCCCTCAAGTTCGATGGGGACGCCCAGCGGAAGGCACGATCAACACTCGATCAACTGGCCCGCCGCGGCCTGCTGCTCAGAACGATCGAATCAGGGCTGCAGGGTCGGATCAAGTGGTTCTGGCCCGCAGGTTCGGAGCCCTCGCGCGGGGTGCTCTCCAGTGGCTCCGAACCCTCCGAACCCTCCGAACTCCTCGCGCGCGCGTACGCCTAGACCCCCAACCAACGGAAAAACCTATTCCTGGCAAGGGTTGGGAGGCATCGGAGGGAAAGGAGGGCAAAAAAAGCACCCCGCGCGAGACCCTCCGAACCCCAGCTGCTCAGCAGTCGCTGCTGCTGGCCCATGAACCGGTCGGTAGCGGTGCTGATGCGTTTGCCGATGACGACGACCCGACATGGGGGCCGCGGCCATCTGCAGCGTGAACCGGGTTACCTTTGGGGCGGCCGAGAAGGGCGGCAACCCTTCCCGACCAGAGAGCCCGCTACCACGGACCCCCAATGCAATCATCACCCCTACCCGCCCCACGGATTCTCGATTCTGCTGAGGGCCAATACACCACCGCCGAGGTGGTGTCGCTCATCGCCAGCCGGATCAACGACACCGCTTCCGACGTGGTTTGGGACTTCGAGACCCTGGCCACCATCGACCTGGCCCCGCCGATTCGATCGCTGGCTGAGGAGCTGCTGGGTGCCATGGCCCACGCCCGCAACTTGGCACGCCAGCTGCAGACGATCGCCAGCTGAGCACCGCCGACCTGTCCTAGTGTTGGCTCAGCCCTCGGGGCCGGGCTGCAGTGTGATGGCTGCAGTTCCAACGCAAGGCATCGCAATGGGGGCGGCTCCATCACACGCCCCAACCACACCGGCTTGAGCCGGTCCTATTGCTCTAAACAGATGCCCACCCTTCCAAACCGCAACCCAGGCAGCTACCTGGGTGTGGAGATCCACTGCACCTGGCCCAGCGCTTGTTTCTGGCCAGACGCCATCCGCCCATGGGACCGCGAGACCTATGAGGCCTATCCACGGGTTCACCAGCGTGTTGCTGGTGGCTCACTGAAGGAGATCAAGGCCGAGATCAGGCGAGCCCTGGCTGCCTGATCACCACCACGATCTGCACCTGGCCCCTGGCGCACGCGTCGGGGGCTTTCTGCTGCTCAGCACCGGGCACCGCAACCGGTTAGGGCTGCGGTGGTCTCACTAACCCGGCTGCTGGGGGTTAAGACCCGCGCCATCACAGCTTGGGGAGCTGATCATCAACGGTTCGGCAAGAAAAAGGCCAGCCCAGCAATCGCCAGGCCAGCGCCGCAACACCCAACGGACATGGAAGGCCGGAGCCTTGATTCAATCCTAAGGATCAAAGATCAACCAGCTGTGGTATAGTGGCCCTGCGCATGTGAGAGCCCTGCAGATGGGCCGCATGGCATGGAACGATAGCCCGAGCGCTACTGGCGCCCTGGTCGTAGAGATCGCCACCCGGCTGCCCTGCAGGCACTGGCGCCAGGCTCAGCGATCAGGTCCGGCTGGCTGAGACGCCCCCCGCTGCACCTTGGCAACTGAATAGCACCGTGATCACGTCCGGGGTTCCTGGCCTGTTGAGCGCTGGAAACGATGCGCTCCGGGCCCGACGTATTCACCCCGGACCAATGAAGAACACACACCCGATCGAGGTGCTGCTGCTCGGCGTCTGGCTGGCCCTGGAGGCCGCCGCCGTGCTGCTCACCGCCCTGGTGGCCGTGCTGCTCACTGTGATGAGCCTGATCAAGAAAACGCCGACAGCGAGAAAGCCACTTCTTGCTCTCGGCACTTCAACACAGCACCCCGCACCACCAGCTCAGCATCCGCTGGCACTGCTGGCCGATGGCCTGCAGCAGCTGCCGCACCGTGAGCTGATGAGCCTGGCCGGCACTCGCCGCCGGCTGCCGAAATACCAGCTCGCTGCGATGGTGCTCGCCTGCAGCTAATCGACCCGGACGTGATCGACTAGCCAATATCAGTAGATTGCAGCCAATCGCATAGCAAACCGTGCAAGCTGCAGAACTGATCGACCGCCGCCAAACGAGCATCTGGGCTGGCTGGGACTTGCCTGATGATGATGTGCCCCATCCGCCCGAACCTAGCCCGCTCCAGAGTGCGCAATCCCGCCGCGCATGGCGGGCACTGACTGAGAAACAGCAGGCCCCATCCATAGGTTGACTGCATCACTGCAGCCAAAAGATGCCGGCCACCGCAACACCACCGCTTGAGAATTTTGGCCTGACTGATCTGATCGAAGCGGCGGGCGGCCCGCATAAGCGGCACCGCAGCGCCAGCGCGATGAGCGATGCCACCAGCGCCGTGATGGGCGCCGGGGCAATGGAGCTGGCCGGGCGGCATGGCTGCATCGAAACCTCCTATTGGCTGCCGCCTGCTGATCTGAAGCGTGATCTCAACACCGCCGCCCCTACCGCTGGTGGCAATCTGGTTGCATCCGACAAACTGGCGGCCCTGGTTGGTGCGGCTCGCCCTGCTTCCGTGCTGGAGCGATCGGGAGCCCTGTCGATCACCGTGCCGGGTGGCTCAGCTGAGGCTGGCGCGTTCGTCTGGCCCTCGCTGCAAGACAGCACAGAAGCCGACTGGGTGATCGAGGGCCAGGCCGTGCCGCCTGCCAACTTCACCGTGGGCGCCGCCACCGCATCGCCGCACCTGATCGGTGCCCGGCAGGGCCTGAGCCGCCGACTCGTGAAGCAATCAACCCAGCCGCTTGAGCCGGCGATGATCTCCGAGCTGGACCGCAGCATCCGCGCCACCAGCGAGGCCGGATTCTGGGCTGGCAGCAACCAGCAAGGGCAGCCCCTTGGTATCACCAACCTGCCCAGTGTGCAGGCTGTGCCGTTTGCTGGCAGCTCTCCTACCTTCTCAGAGGTGATTGATTGCGTGGATCAATACCTAGACGAGGAGGGAGACTTTGAGCGGCTCACTTTCTACTGCCACCCCAAAACGCTGGTGGCGATGATGAAGACTGAAGTAGCGAGCGGTTCGGGTAACTTCCTTGCCGCTTGCGTGCATGGTGTCCGCTCAATCTCGCTTGCTGGTGTGCCGATCTTCGCCAGCTCTGGGATCCCGCAAGGCAAGCTGATCGCCCTTGATCCGTCACGCATCGCGGTGATTCGCTGGGCTGCCCCTCAGCTGCTGATTGACCGATTCAGTGGCGGCAAGTCGATCACCGGCAACGTCGAAACAATCGTGCTCGATGCTGTGGACGTGATCGCCGCCAGGCCGTCTGAAATCGTGATCGGTTCGTGATCGGCACCGCTGCCTAAGTTGTCATTGGGCAGGCTTTCACTTGTCCAGATTGGGTGTTCGGGGGCGGGGTGTAACAGCCCGCCCTTTCTATATCTGAAGGAGATCAAATCATGGCCAAGCTGTCACCCGCAAACCCCAGCAAACATGCACCGCGCCAGCTGATGAGCTGGGCGGCATTCTCTGAGCTGATGCAGCTCAGCCCGACCGAATCGCGACTGCTGCGCAAATCCCCGCTGCTCCAGCGCACCGCTAGCGGCATGGTGGACCCTGCCCGTGCGCGTGCCGTGGCTGAGGGCATCAGGCAAGCAAGGCGAGAGGCGGGGCTGTGATGGTCAGGAGCTGGGGTGATCTGCAGCCCGTCGATGCTGCTGAGCACGGCCGCCAAGCTGCCGAGACCGTCGCGCAGTGGCTGGGCGCCAGCATCCACAGCACACCCAATCGCCGCCGCCGTTACCGCATCCGACGCGGTGAAGACCGCACGCCCTGGATTGATGCCAGTGGCTGGAATTAGGGGCGATCAAGCTCTGCGGGTCCTGGTTTGCAAACTGAATTTGCGGGTTTATGCGCACCTCGCCGTAGCGCTAGGCACAGCGCCAAAATAAGGCGACATAGGGCAAAATAGGGGCGGGTTGGCATACAAAACCCCTCCCTATGGCCAAGGGATCAAGCGAGTGCCAGATCCATAGGCTAAAGGTGACAAATAGGACAAAACCGCAGTGAGTGAGGTTTGGTCGATCAGTGAGGCATCGCGGGCCACAGGTATCAGCCGTGGCACGTTGCATCGAATGCGACGGGATGGGCGGCTAGCAGCGTTTGAGGTGCAGAACGGTGCCCGTCGTGGGTTGCGTCCTGAGGTAGGTCAGTTCCTAAAGGCAGGTGGCTGCAGGCCACGGGTTGACAGCCCTTGGGCTTCATGGAATCAGCCGCGTGAGGAGGTGCCTGCCCCTCGGATCTCAGAGGAGTGCAGGGGGCGGCATGAGTTTTGGAGCGAATACGGGCGGATTGCCAGCCCATCTGAACCAGACCTAACTGACGAGGAGTTCTGGCAGCACGTCGCAGCGATTGCGTCCGGGATGACAGGCGAGCCGATGACGGCGTTAGAGGCGAGCAATCTGAGAAACTTTTTGAACGAAGCGGTGCGGGATGTAGAGGCCGGCGTCAGGTGGGATTCGGAGCGGTGGAATCGCGCCAGTGTTCTGACGCTGCTGCCCGAGCTGCCGGGGTGTGCGGCAGCTGCGGCTGAGCTGCGCCGGCTGCTGGAGGACGGGCAGGTTGAGGATGCGCTGGTGCCCCGCGTGCAGGAGGCGCTAGCGGCTGCTGCTGCAGGCCTGCAGGGATGAGCCGCGAGCGACTGCGCGAGGCCCTGGGCACCGTGATGGCCTTGGGAAGAACTGGGCGAAAGCTGATAACTTCCGCCCAGACGTGATTCAGAGTGCAGTGGTGCTGATCACTTCAGGCTCGGAGGACTTGATGCGTTTGCGTAGCTTGCGGCTGTAGCCGAAGGCCGCTGCGAGGCCAAGGGCAGGAAGGGGGCCGGGGACTTTTGTTGCTTGGGCCCAAGTATGCTCAAACTTCGCGGAGAATGAGTTGTTAAGAGAAAGGGTTCCATCAGTCGCTGTAAATGCGTAATCGACGCGCGGGTCAGAGTTGTGCGGAGGGGTCTGTCTAAAACGCCAACCAAATTGCGGGCCAAACTGGCCAGCCCCTAATTTATCAAAAAGGGCTTGACTGAACTTCCCGGCTAGCTCCTTGTTGCCCCACCAAGGCATCACTCCACCGTTAGCCGCAGTTGCGAATTTGCTGGTGTTGTCGTTGTAAGACCCCGTAAACGTGGTCACATCCCAATCATGACCGTGCACCGACACAACAAGAGCCTGGGCCTGGCCGGCACCCAGCACCCCCATCGCCGCGGCTGCAACTAAGGCTAACTTGAGGGCTGCCTTGCCTAGCCCAGCCTTGATATAGCCTGTGCGCGGAGTTGTGGAAGCTACTTGAGTAAAATTCATGCTTCTAGGATTGGAGGAAACCGATATAGCATAAACGCTTTGACAAGTTAATAGACGTATGCGATAATACACTAATCTTAGGTCTGCGCCTTTCTGTTAGGTCTGCACCTTTCTGTTAGATATGCGTGAATTTTATCCAGTTCCTGCTGCAACCTTGAGCGAGTCCGCCAAGGTCCTGGGTCTCTAGGGGAGCCGGCAAGCCTGAATTCTCCGCCAATGTTCTGGTAGGTGGCGGCCGGCTGTCTCTCCAGCGGTCGCCGAGGCCTTGCCCCCTGCTCCAGCGCCTATCGCACCGCTCCAACTGCCGGCATCAATCGACCGGGTGAGCGTCACCACCACCCCAGGCGATGTCCTCACGGGCCTGCGGGTGGTGGAGTTGCAGGCCTTGGCCCGTGCTGCTGGCCGCCGCGTTGGAGGCCTGGCCCCGGTGCTCCAACTGATTACCCGCTGAGCCCGTTCATCACCATCACCCCTTCCGCCCGCTGCCTGCTCTGGTGGCGGGCTTTCTTGTGCTCCAGCGCCAGCGACCGGCTGCCTCACGCCTGCCTAAGTTTCACGCGGATTTCACGCAACAAACCGAAAGGAAGAACGTAAACCCAGTCAGAGCAGGCAGTCTTAGCTTTGCACAGCTGCCTTCTAAGCAGCCGGTCGTTGGTTCGAATCCAACAGGGGGCGTTTCCAGATGCACTGCGTGATCCGGCCTTCCTGGTCTGCACACCACTGCCGGCTTTGGACCAAGACCCGATAGGAGAGAGCCCGTGATGCGCTGCGGCCACTGGCCCGCCCCAACTTGTGCCGGCTGGGCCGCGCTTGCTGCAGCCGTGCAGCTCATCTGCAGCGGAGCCGTCGAAGCGGTAGCAATCGGGTTCAGATTCACTGCAGTCCGAACTCCCCAGCTACCGCGAAGCGCCAATGACGAACCCGAACACACTGCCGACCAGCTGGCCGATGTGGCCCGGCGAGGAACCATCCCCCGCGCACGAGTCAGCTGGATCTTTGCTGGGGCTGGTGACCGATGCTGCTGCCGATGCTGAGCCGATACTGGCCCAGCTGCGCGCCGCGCCGAACTTGACCGGCACGGCCTACCACCTCGGCGTTCGCCTGCGTGAGCAACTCGCCCAGGCGCTGGTCACCGCCGCCGCCCTGCGTGAAATGTGCCCGGGCGCTGGAGGCTGATCACCTCATCTGGCTGCCGACCCTTGCCTTCAGTCATGGCGCCGCCAAGTCACCTAGGGAATCTCTGGGCAACAGGGGTTTTAGCGCTCTTTGAGGCCGGCAAAGCAGCCTTTGACTTGGCTTGGACTCTGAGGTTGCTTCCTGGTCGCGCTACGGACTCATTTCAGCGTCATCTGGCTG
>JBIIIC010000034.1:0-5277 GCA_044235095.1 Prochlorococcaceae cyanobacterium
GCCGCGTCTTCTCGGAACTCTCGATGGCCAAGCTGGACAAGACCAGCGATCAGCTCCAAGATCAACCAACAGCTGCACTTGCCGCAGCTGCCTGATCACTGATCTCCGATCAGATCACAGGCCTCCGATTTTACACCACTCCAGGGGACGCAACCACCGGGGTCGCGCCATCCCACACTCAATGGGCAGATCTACAGGCCAGGCAGCGACCGTAAGGCCCTGCTTTTCCCGCTGGTGTTCTGCCGCAGATGCGGTCAGGAATTCCATCCGGTCAGGGTCCAGTTGCAGAGCAAGCGGCCGGTGCGGTTGGAGCCGCGCGACTTCGGGGACCAGACCAGCTCCAGCGACAAAGAGGTGGTCAATGGCTACTTCATGCCCGATGCGGCTGGGGTCTATTCCACCGATGAGCCCGAGAAGGCCAACTACCCGGATGGCTGGTTGGAGCCGGGCAAGGACGGCGAGTTGGTGCTGCGCCAGCACTACCGCAAAGCGGCACCGGTGCCCTGTCGCTTCCGTCCCGATGGGCTGGCCAGCACGGAGGGGCTGCCGGGGTGGTTCCTGAGCGGCAGCTTCCGCTTCTGTCCCATCTGCGGGGTGGAGCACAGCGCACGGGGCAGCGATTTCCGCAAGCTGGTGGGGCTGAGCTCCGAGGGCCGCAGTTCCGCCACCACCACCTTGAGCCTGTCGGTGCTGCGGCAGCTGCTCAACTTCCCGGCCAACGAGCTACCCGACAACGCCCGCAAGCTGCTGGCCTTCAGTGACAACCGCCAGGACGCATCCCTCCAGGCGGGCCATTTCAACGACTTCATGCGGGTGCTCCAGCTGCGCGCCGGCCTGGTGGCAGCGCTGCAGGCCCAGCCGGAGCAGGAGCTGAGCCTGGAAACCCTGGCCCAGGAAACCGAGAAAGCCCTTCGGCTGGAGGCCGACGACTTCATTGAGCAGAAGGGCATCGTGCCGGCGGCGGAGGGCAAGTTCCGCAAAGCCCTGCGCGAGGTTCTTGAGTACCGGCTGGTGGTGGACCTCCGCCGCGGCTGGCGGCTCACCAACCCCAACCTCGAGCAACTGCAACTGCTGGAGGTCGACTACGCCGAGCTGGTGAACTGCGTGGAAGACCAGGGCCAGTGGGCGGACCAGCATCCACTGCTGGCGCAGTGCTCAGCCATCGAGCGCTATCTGATCTGCCACCGCCTGCTGGAGGAGTTGCGGGAGCGGCTGGCGATCGAAACGAATGTGCTCTTCGCCGAAGAGTTCGAGCGGCGGCGCCGTGCCGCCTTTGAGCTGGAGGAGGTATGGGCGATCGGGGCCGACGAGAAGGGCGAACTGGCCCGCAGCGTGGTGTTTGAAACGGTGCCGTGCGATGCCCGGGGCCGGGAGTTCCGCGGTCTGGAGGGCCTGTCGCTGCGCGGGGAATTCGGCCGCTGGCTCAAGGCACGGGAGCGCTGGCTCTCTCTCGAGGAGCTGCATGCCGGCCTGAAATGGGATGAGGCGCTTTACCAGGAGATCACCAGCGGGTTGGTCACAGTGCTGGCCCGCTATCACCTGGTCAAACAGGTTGATCTGCGCCTCAGTCGGCGCGGCAGCGGCGAGAGCAAGAACGGCTGGCGGCTCAGCAGCAGTGCCCTGCGTTGGACGCTGTGCAATCGGGAGGCAGCGCCTCAGGACGAGTACCACGCTGCGCTTCTGAAACAACGCATGGGCTCGGGTCGCCGTGGGCCGGTGAACGACTACTTCCGCAACCTCTACAACGATCTGGCCAGCACCTTGAGAGAGCAGGGGCGCCCCTTTCTGCAGACCCTGCTGGCTCGTGAGCACACCGCCCAGGTGGATGCATTGGAGCGCGAGAAGCGGGAGGAGGCCTTCCGCGAGGCGCAGCTGCGACTGCTCTATTGCTCGCCAACGATGGAGCTGGGTGTGGACATCTCCTCGCTCAACACCGTGTACATGCGCAACGTGCCGCCCACGCCGGCCAATTACGCCCAGCGCAGTGGCCGGGCAGGGCGCAGCGGTCAGCCAGCCCTCGTATTGAGCTACTGCGGTGCCACTTCACCGCACGACCAATACTTCTTCTCTGCTCCCACCCGCATGGTGTCCGGCGCGGTGAGTGCACCCACTCTGGAGTTGGCCAATGAGGAGCTGCTGATCGCCCACTTCCGCGCCCTGTGGCTGGCCGCCACGGGCAAGGCCCTACCCAGCAAGGTGAAGGAGCTGGTGGGGCTGGAGTCCGAACTCAAACCTGTGGTCAGCGAGATCGCAGAAGCGCTCGACAACCCCAAGGCGCGGGATCAGGCGCTGCAGGCCTGCCAGGCCATCGTTGATGACCTCCAACGCCACAACTGGCTTGGGGCCACACCGCCACCCTGGCTCACCGAGAGCTGGCTGGAGGGATTGATCAACAGCACGGCCAGGGATTTCGACCGCTCCCTCGGCCGCTGGCGCGGCCTGCTCGATGCCGTCACCAGCCAGTTGGTGCAGGCCGGCCAGGACATGATCAACTACGCGTTGCCGGAGCGGGAGAAGAAGAACGCCGAGCAGCGCCAGCGGGCGGCCTTGCTGCAGCGGGATCTCCTGCTGGCGGAGCGCAGCGGGCCTCAAGGCACCAATGGTGACTTCACCACCTACCGCTACCTGGCCAGCCAGGGCTTCATGCCGGGCTACAACTTCCCGCGCCTGCCGCTGCTGGCTTTCATCCCCGGCAGCCGCGAGCAGGTGAATGGCGGCAATTACCTGAGCCGGCCCCGGTTTGTGGGCATCAGTGAATTCGGCCCCCATTCGCTGATTTATCACGAGGGCAACACCTACAAAGTGCGCGGGGCGATCCTCAACCTGCAGGAACAGGCGAGCACCAGCACCACCAAAACCCTGGCCACCCGCAATGCGCTGGTCTGCGGCAGCTGCGGCCATGCCCACCTGGGTGACGACGCCGAGCTGGAGGTGTGCTGCCATTGCGGCGCTGGTCTCAAGCTCCACCCCGACGGCACCGCCCTGCGCATCCCGCACCTGTATCAGATCGAGCAGGTCACCACCCGCCGGGCGGAGCGGATCACCTCCGACGACGAAGAACGGCAGCGGCTGGGCTACGAGCTGCTCACCACCTACGAGTTCCCCAGGGAGAACAACCAGGTGCGGGTGGCGATCGCCGAGGTGAGTGTGGCGGGCCGGCCGTTGCTGACCCTCAGCTATGGCGCCGCCACCCAGATCAGCCGCATCAACCTGGGCCGGCGGCGGCGGGAGAACCCAGGCAACATCGGCTTCCCCATCCACCCCACCAAGGGCACCTGGGGAAAGGAGTCGGATCTGGTGGCCGGCGGCGATGAGGAGGACGGCGAATCAGAAGAGGGCTACGTGAAGATCACTCCCTATGTGCAGGACCGCAAGAACGCTTTGCTGGTGCAGTTCCGCCAGGAATGGACGGCCCGTGATCTGATCTCGGTGCGCTACGCCCTCAAGCGCGCCATCGAGGTGGCCTTCCAGCTCGACCCCAGCGAGCTGGCAGCCGAGTTGATGCCCAACGAAGCGAACGCCTCGGCGCTGTTGATCTATGAGGCCGCCGAGGGTGGTGCCGGGGTGCTGAGCCGCCTGGTGGAGAGCCCCACGGCGATGCAGCTGCTGGGTCGCCAGGCCTTGGAGATCTGCCACTGGAAGTGGGAGGGCCTGATGCCCCAGCAGGCGATCGACCTCAAAGACACCGATGAGGACTGCGAAGCCGGCTGCTACCGCTGCCTGCTCAGCTACAACAACCAGCGCGACCACGAGCTGATCGATCGGCGCCTCCCCTCCCTGAAACAGTTCCTGCTCGATCTGGCCCGCGCCGATGTGGTGGCCCAGGGGGGCACGACGGGGCGCAGCGAGCGGCTGGATCAACTGCTGGAGCTCTGCCAGAGCGGTCTGGAACGGCTCTGGCTGCAGACCCTGCAGCAGCGGGGCTATCTGCTGCCGGATAAGGCCCAGTCGCCGGTGCCCGATCACTACGTGGTGCCCGACTTCACCTACGTGGAAGCCACAGCGCTGGTGTTTGTGGATGGGCCGCACCACAAGCAGCCGCTGCAGCAGCAGCTGGATGAGCGCAAGCGCTCGGCCCTCGATGCCGCCGGCCTCAACGTGGTGGTGTTTGCAGACGACCCGCGCCAGTGGGATGCGGTGTTCGACGAATACCGCTGGCTGTTTGGCGAGGGCCATGGCGACAACCCGCCCGCAGCTGCGCCAAGCGGGGGCACCGCAGCCGCAGACCTGGGTGAGCAGATCGCGGCAGTGTTTGCCCAGCACGCTGACAAGCTCGCTGGAGGCCAGCCGTCATGACCAGCACCCCCATGGCACCAACGGCACCCACCACCCCGGGTTCGATCGTCCGTGCCCGCGGCCGTGAGTGGGTGGTGCTGCCCAACCCTGCGCCCAACACCCTCAAACTGCGGCCCCTGGGCGGCGGCGACCAGCAGATCGCCACCCTGTTCCTACCGCTGGAGGGGCACCAGGTCACCCAGGCAACCTTCCCCTGGCCTGAGGCCAGCCAGAGCGGTTCGCAGAGCTCGGCCCTGCTGATGCGCGATGCCCTGCTGCTCAAGCTCCGCGCCGGCGCCGGGCCATTCCGCAGCCTCGGCAACCTGGCCCTGGAGCCGCGGGCGTACCAGCTGGTGCCGCTGCTGATGGCGCTCAAGCAGCGCGTCACGCGGCTGCTGATCGCCGATGAGGTGGGCCTGGGCAAGACGGTGGAGGCGCTGCTGATCGCCCGCGAGCTGCTCGACCGCGGTGAGATCCGCACCATCACCGTGATCTGCCCGCCGCACCTATGTGAGAAGTGGCGCAGCGACATGGCCCAGCAGTTCCAGCTGGATGCTGAAGTGGTGCGGCCCGGAACCGTAGGGCGGCTGAGCAAGGACCTGCCGGTGGGCCACTCGCTGTTTGAGGCCTATCCGTTCACAGTCGTGAGCCTGGACACCATCAAGCGCGACGACTATCGCGATGGCTTCATCCGCGGCTGCGGCGACTTCGTGATCGTGGATGAAGCCCACACCTGCACAGCCGGTAAGGGGCGGGGCCGGCACCAGCGCTATGAGCTGTTGCGCGGTCTGGCAGCACGGCCGGATCGCCATGTGGTGCTGCTCACCGCCACCCCCCACAGCGGCGACAGTGAGGGCTTCAATCACCTGTTGGGGCCTCCGCCGTCAGGAAAGTTGTCGCCCGTGCTTTTGACCACCCGGGGGCTCAAGGAGATGACCAGTGCGGCGTTACAGCGAGGCTGTCAAAGCTGACATCAGGAAGCGGATGAGTCCGCCTGCTCGG
>JBIIIC010000020.1:0-55166 GCA_044235095.1 Prochlorococcaceae cyanobacterium
CGTGCTGAACCGTGCTGGTCTGGGTATGGAAGTGATGCACGAGCGCAATGCTCACAACTTCCCCCTCGACCTGGCTGCTGCAGAAGCCACCCCCGTGGCTCTGACCGCTCCCGCCATCGGCTGAGGCCAACAGCCCAGCTGATGATCAAGAGCTCAGCTTGAAGCTGGGCTCCGGACGGAATCTCGAAAGCCCTCGCCTCGCGGTGGGGGCTTTTTGTTGCACGCAGCTGGCAACCCATGGATCTGGGATTGGGATTGAGTCGATGTGCCCATGACCTCCGCAACAGGCGGGTCTAGCGTCAGAGCAGATCGGAGAGGTATGCACGATGGCCCAATTGAGCACCCCTGAATCCCATCCCCAGTCGCCCCTTCATTGGCTGGTTGGCATCGCCAGCTGGTTGTTCGGTGGAGCAGCCACTGGCCTTGGCTTCCAGTCGACTGAACAACACTCCAGCCCGCCCAACATCGGAGCCCAGCCCTTCAGTGGTGTCGTCAACCGCCGCCGCGCTCTCTGGGGAGGTCGCCGCCTGAGTGGCTGAACAGGGGCCATTGGCGCTCTGAGCACTGCCCCATCCTTGCCGGCTCGGATGGTGAGTCAGCTTGGATGGTGGTCAGGACTCAGTGGTCAGGACTCAAACGCTCTCGGTGGTCACGGCAAATCCCACCAGCTCATGGGCCCCGAAGGAGCGCAGGAAGGGCACGTCGGCGGCATCGCGGCCGCGGGCGATCAGCACCCGGCCGCAGCGCGGGATGTTGTGGCGTGCGTCGAACACATGCCAGCGGCTCTCGAGAAACACCTCAAACCAGGCGGAGAAATCCACGGGCGCCTCCCCAACCGGGATGCCGGTGTAGCCGAGGTAGCCGGTGCAGTAGCGGGCGGGGATGTTGAGGCAGCGGCAGAGGGTGATGGCGAGGTGGGCGAAATCGCGGCACACGCCTGCGCGATCGCGCAGGGTGTCGCTGGCGGTCTTCTCCGGCGCCACCGCCCCGTAGTCGAAACGGATGTGCTGGTGCACCCAGTCGCAGATCGCCTGCACCCGCCCCCAGCCGGCAGGCACTCCGGCAAATGTGGTCCAGGCAAAGGCCATCAGGGCGGCGGTGTCGCAGTAGGGGCTGGGGTTGAGCAGGGGATAGGTGTCCACCGGCAGTGCCTGCACCGCGCAGGCCCGGGCGGCCGGTACCACCGGATCGGTGCTGCCTGGCCGTTCAATGCGGGCCTCGTAGGTGAAGGTGGTCACACCGGCGGAGGCCATCAGCCGGCTCCAGCGGTTGCCGGCGCTATCGCTGAGCAGCTCATAGGTGCGGTCCGGCTGCAGCCGCACCCGTTCCGGGCTGCGCAGGTCTGCCAGCAGGCTGCGGTGGGGGTGCACCAGGGCCAGCAGGGGTGTTGCAGTGGCGCAGCGGATCTCCAGCCTGCAGCCAATCGCGAGGAGCACGGCAGCGACCAGGGCAAGTTCTCTGCCCTGCATGTTGGCGCTCGTGGCTGCGTAGTTCGCTGGCCTGGGCGGCCATGCGTTCAATTGCGCACCAGTGCTGCAGTGCTGCGGCTGAACCGTGGCAGGCCATAGGCATTGCTGCAGCGCAGCAGAGCACCGATCAGGAGTGCTGAGCGAAAACGTTTTCCCCGAAAATCAGCGTTTTCCCACCAAAAAACAGGGGTTTTTCCACAGGTTGATGGGCTGAGACCCAGCGGCGGATGCCGCCAGTGCCTCAGGACACGGGGAAAACCACCCTCCCCTTGACCGCACCCCAACCGGCTGTCTGGTGCAACACCTGCCGGCCCGGCACAGGCTGAAAAGCACCGCCAGCCATCAATTCCAGGGGTGAGATGCGCGGATCACGGAGTCATTCCGCCGCTTTGACGGAACCCGCTGGCCGTGAATTGATGGGGTCGTTAACGCGAGCCGTGCATGAGCCAGATCCCCGACCATCTCCCGGCCCACGTGAGCGTCGTCAACGAGTTCCCGGAGGACCTGTATGAGGCGATGCGGGAGTTCATCAGCAGCCGCCCCAACTGGGATCAGTACCGCCTGCTGCAGGCGGCGGTGGCCGGCTTCCTGTTCCAGCACGGCTGCAGCGACCGGGCCGTGAGCCGCCACTACCTCGATGGCCTGTTCCAGCGCGATGGCGGGGCCGGTGCTCAGCCGATCGCCCGCATCTGAGGGGGCAAGAGAGGTGGTCATTTCCATGGCTGGCCGGCGCCGGCGGCGCCAGCTGCAAAGCGGCAACAAACCCCAGCTGCTGGGGCAGTGCTGCGACCGGCTACGGCCCTCGTTCCTGCGCCGACGGCTGGAGCAGATCCTGCCGTTGCACACCGCAGCTGGTGCAGCCCTGGTGGACTGGCGCTGGGACAGCGTGCGCCAACGGGTGAGCGGGCTGGTGCTGGAGGACAACCAGCTGCGGCCCTTCCGCTGGTGGCCCAGCTGCAATCACTTTGAGCTGCGCGCGGCGACTCTGCAGATCAGGCCGTTGGGCTGAGGTCCGGGGGGAGCCACGCTCGGGTGTGGTTGGCGGTCAGAGCAACAGGCACTCCACAGGATGCCGCGGGGCGCGCTGGTCGCGTCCTGTCTGCATCACCGCCATGGCCAACAGTCCCGTTGCCCTGGCCTGCCCGATCCATCTGGTCTCCTTCCGCAGCAGATCTGGGGATCGGCCGCGCAGTAACGGGCGGTGGACATCAGGCAGGGTCGCCAGGAGGGAACGACAAGAAAATGTGAGGATGCCAGCTGGCTGAACGCATCGAGCTGGACGAATGGGCTAGGGCTGGAGCTTGCGGAGTTCTGGGCGGTCTGAGGGGGGAGGACGTTCGGATCGATCGGCCGCACTTGTCTTGGTGTACTGAATCAGGCTTCCAGCCAGGGCAGAAATGGGCAGGCTCAGTGCAGAGCACAGCGCCGTCATGTCACTCCTTCCCGCCGCTCAGCTTGGTGTGCACATCGATGCCGCCCAGATCCATTTCGGCATCCTGCTGCCCGGTGTGTCCCCCAGCAGCGGCTGCTCAGTGGATGTGCTGATCATTCACTGGGCCGACCAGTTTCTACAGGGCGTTGCGGCGAGCCCCTTTTCCCTCGCCCCTGGCCAGCTGGATCCTTGGGGTGACATCTGGACCGCCAGCTTGCCTCTTGCCGATCCTCTCTTCGCCAGGCCCGGTCAATACGTGTACCGCTACAAGGTGACCCGCACCCTGCGGGATGGTTCGGTGCTCACGCGCGATTTCCTCTCTGATCCCTTCGCCCGCGAATACGGCGTGGGCAAGCTCTCCTCGTTCAGCCTGGGGTATCAGCCCTACGTGTGGTCAACGGGGGAATCCTCCTGGCGCACTCCAGCCGAGGTTGATCTGGTGCTCTATGAGCTGAACCTGGCGGAATTCGCCGCGGATCTGCCGAAGGCAATCGAGCGCCTGCCCTACCTGGCCGACCTGGGAGTGAACGGCATCAGCCTGATGCCCGTCACCAACGTGCAGGAAACGGTGGACTGGGGCTATCTGCCGATGGGCTACTGGGGGGTGGATGAACGCTTTGGCCAACGCAGAGACTTCGAGGCCTTTGTTGACACGGCCCACAAGCTGGGGATTGCGGTGCTGGTGGATGCCATCTATGGCCACACCAGTGAAGATTTCCTGTACGAGGAGCTCTACCGCGACCTGCGTCTGCCCAATCCGTTCATGGGCAGTTTCGCCCAGGACCTGTTCGGAGTGAGCACCGACTGGAATCAAGATCTGGTGCGCGCTTTCTTCCTGAGCGTGAATCGCCACTGGCTGGAGGTGTTCCATGTGGACGGCTTCCGCTTCGACTGCGTGCCGAACTACTGGGATGGCCCCACCGGCAAGGGCTACGCCAGCCTGGCCTACGACACCTACCAGCTGGTGAAGGATCGGCTGGCAGCGGGTGATGCGGCCTACGCACGCTTTCAGCGCAGCGATGGGCGTCTGAATCTGATCCAGTGCGCTGAGCAACTGGAGGATGTGGAGGGCGTGCTGCGCGGCACCTACAGCACCTCCACCTGGCAGAACCGCACCCTTGGGGCGGCCCGACAGGCGGCGGTGGGAGCGCCCGGAGCGCTCACGGCGCTGGGGTTTGCCCTGGCGGCTGATGGTTTGCCCACCGAGGTGACCCACAACGGTACGGATGTGATCGCTAAGGCGCCGTTGCAGTACATCGAAACCCACGACCATGCCCGTTTCATCTGCCAGTACGGGCTCAGTCATGGCGATGGCAGCGAGTTGCTGCGGGAGGGTGACCGCAACCACTGGTTCAAGGTGCAGCCCTACCTGATCGGCACCTTGCTGGCCCGGGGTGTGCCGCTGCTCTGGCAGGGACAGGAACTGATGGAGAACTACTGGCTGCCGGAGCAGGGGCGCGCCCGGGTGGCGCTGGTGCGGCCGATGCGCTGGCAATACTTCTACGGCGATATCGGCCGGGCCACGTTGAGGCTGGTGCGTCGGCTGCTCAAGCTTCGCCAGGAGCGGCCGGAGTTCCGTTCCGGGGAGGTTTACTTCTTCAACGATCCCGAGCGCTACCAGAACCGCGGCCTGCTGCTGTTCGCCCGCTGGCAGGGCAGCTCCTACACCCTGGTGGCGCTGAACATGAGCGGCCACCAGCAATGGGCGCCGTTCTGGTTTCCGATCGGAGGCAACTATCAGGAGCAACTGCATGGTGCCGAGGAGCCCCAGCTCAACCTCAGCGGCGTGGGGGCTTTGCAGGAAACCTGGCTGGCGATCCCGCCGAATTACGGGCGGGTGTGGAGCAGCGTGTGAGGCAGCAGCGGCTGGTAGTAGTGGGGCTGCTGGGCAGGGTCAGCCCCGTGCTCATCAACCCGCGCTGAAGGGGCGCCCTCCACAACAGAGATGTTGGGATCGGGCAGTGCCATCAAAAAGAGGCTTTCCGACCCTGCCAGTACGAGGGGTGGCGACACCATCCGGCCAGGGAACGTGGCGGCGATGGTGTGGAGGATCCACTCCGCTTCCGCGCGGCATAGGGGTGGCTGCAGGCGCCGCACCGAGATCTGCCATTCACGCGCCGCACCCCAGCCAAGGCGGCAAACGCCCAGCTGCAGGTCTCCGAGCGCGTGAACACACACCTGGCGCTGCGGGGGATGGTTCAGCAGCCAGCGGGCAAAGTGCTCGATGCCTTGCTGGCGTTCCAGGGTGAGCCGGCGCATGCCGCCGCTCCAGAGATCCCGGCGCACCAGCAGTACCAGAGCGGCCAGCAGCCCCAGGAGCAGCAGGGCCAACATGCCAAAGGGGGAGGGGTCAGTGGCGTTCAGCGCAGCTGGCAGCTGGCGCTGCCTGAGCTGCCAGGCCAGCGCAAAGCCCGCCACAGCGCACAGACCAGCCTGCAGCTGAGCCGGCCTGAGGCCCCGCCAGCGGCGCACCGGATCGCCGCGCAACGGCTCCAGGGCGCTGCGCAGCAGGCCGTAGAGGAGCAGCAGCAAAGCCAGAGCCGTGCCAGGGGGTGCCGCGGCCAGGGCCAGAGCGGTGGCAACGGCGATCAGCAGCCAACCGCCGGCTTCCAGCAAGGCCACCGGCAGGCGCCTCACCCCGGCGGGGGGCAGGCCGCTATCGGCTGGCAGCAGCAGCCCCCAGCTGGAGGGCAGGCCGTAGCAACAGCCCGCCAGGGTGCAGCCGAGCCGACCCATGCCCAGCTGCACCGCGATGCCGAGGCTGAGCAGATCCAGCGTGGGCAGCAGCGGCAGCCGGGCCGCCCGCAGCAGGAGCGTCCAGGCGCCGAACAGCAACAGCAGCGAGGGCAGCACGGCATGTTGTTCCAGCCCCCGGACGCGGCGAAGCCAGAACCCCCCGGCCAAGAACAAGGCGGCGCCGATGGCGGCCAGCGCCAGAGGGAGCAGGGGATTGCGGCCCAGCAACACAGCCGCTGTGCTGGTAACCAGCGTCGCCATCAGCAGGCCAGCAACGGCGAGGGCCAGGAAGCTGGGCAGCAGCCACGAGCCGATCCGCAGGCAGCCCCAGGGCCAGCGTTCCTGCAGGGTGCGGGGGGTGTGCGGAAAGACCATCAGGGGCAGCCCGGTGTTTCCGAGCGGTGCCGGGCCTGGGCGTCGGCGAGGGTCATGGTGGCGGTGTAGGTGTCGTCTCGGAAACGAACCACCACGAGGTGATTGCCAGCCTCTACAGCATTTTCGCCAGCCAAGCTGGGCTCGAAGGGATTGACTCGGTGCTGAGCGGCAATGTCCGCCGCCCGCTGGGCTTGAGCGAACGTATCTCCCGCCTGCAGCCGCTCCATGAAGATCCGCACAGCGTTGCTGGCGAGGGTGCCGGATAGGGTCTGGGTGAACCCCATGGCCACGGGGGTGCCGGCGGCGTTCACACCAGGCAGCAAGGATGCCGAGGCACAACCTCCAAGAATCACGAGGGTGGGTGGGGTGCACGGGTTCAAACCGGTGCGGGGATCCCCAGCTGCCAGGCCAGCTTCGATGTCTGGACCCATCACAGTGGAACCCCTTTCTGGATTCACCCCCACGGCGGCGGTGCCACCAGCCGGCAGGGCCCCATGGCCAAAAAAGATGTAAACGCTGCCGACTCCTGAGCTGGCCAGATTGGCCAGCACCTGCTGACGGTCAGCTGTCTCATTCACCGTGAGGCCAGGGATGGCCGCGCCGAGCCCCGCGGTGGGTGGGGTCATGGTGATTCCACTGCTCACGTCACCCACATCGAGATGCACGCCTGTGCCGGTTGGCAGCTCGCGACGGCGGCGGCTGCAACCGCTGAGCGCCAACCCCGAACGCGAGAGGGGCTGCGGCGCAGGCAGATCCACCGTGCCGAGGACCTCCTGCCCCCAGAGGCGGGCCATCACATCGGCGGCGGCCTGGTCGGCCTGGTGCTCCAGGCCCGCCCCCTGGGCCTGAAGGCCAGAGGGTCCGGCGCCGCGCTGCTGCAGCACATGGGCCAACTCATGGGCCAGAAGGGCATCGCCGCTGGCGGTGCCGGGGGCGTATTGATGGGCGCCGAACACCACATCGCTGCCGTAGGTGAAGGCGCGGGCGCCGAGGGCGCGGCTGAGCCGGGCGGCCTCGCTGCCGTGGTGGAGCCGCACCTCCGGGAAGGAGTCGGCGAAGGCGCTCTCGAGCCGCCGCCGCTGCGCTCCGGCCAGGGGTACGCCAGCGCCGAGCGCCGGTGGAGCCATCGCAGGCGCCAGGGCTCCGCCGCCAGCCCCGGGCTCTGGGCCGGCCATTGGTTTCCGCAGTGGCAGGGCGGAAGCTTTTGCGGCGGGTTCGTCCCCTGTGGGTTCAACAGCGGCGTCATCCCCGTCTTGAAGTAACGCGCGCAGATGGGCCCGGATCGCCAGCAGGTAGCCCTCGGCATCACCCGGCACCACCGCCGGATAGCACTCCCGCAGCAGGCTCTGGAGCCCATCGGCGCCGCGGCTGGCCGCTCCTTCCAGCAGGCTGCGCAGCCTTGGGCGCCCCAGCAACGACCACTGCAGGCTGCCGAGGGCCTCGGCCCCCTCCTGCTCCGCCACCACCTCAACCGCCTGCAGAAACGGTTCCACAGCCAAGAGAGCCGGCCCGGCAGGCGTTCCCTCCAGCTCCTTGCGGCGCGGTTCCTGCGGTTCAGGGTCGGGGGGCTGCCGCGGCGGAGCGGGGCGCCGCAGGGGGAGGAGCACCATCGCCGGGTTGGCGTAGGAGTCAGAGTCTGACTCAATTTGGTACTCACCAGACGCTCCAGCTTTCCCGCCAGAAACAGGCCAAGCCCATGGTTCTGGCTGCACTGGCGTAGGCACTTCGGCTGAGGCCGATGTCGTTCGAGCCGGTGGGCCTCGTGAACCGTGCCCCGCTGATGAGATGGGAGCCTCAACCCTCCAGCAGCAGCTGGCGAGTTGGCAGCAGAGCCACGCCGTCAACGGCCAGAACGGCTGCCAGAAACTCCTGCGCCGCCGCCAAGGGCGTGGGCTCCATAAACAAGCGCGGGTGGGTCACCACGCGCAGAAAGCCCGCGGCCACCATCGGCAGCAGCGCCAGCCCCTGGCCCAGCGCACAAGCATCCAGAGCATCGTCCAGCCAGCGGATCGCCACCGGGTGGTGGGGGTGGTCGGAGCGGGAGGCCGCCACCAGCACGGTCATATTGGGTGTCATGGCGGCGGCAGGCCATCGGCCGCATCCAACAGTGCCGTATTGCGGCGCGGGTCCGCCACCGCGGCGCTGAGCCCACCGCGACCCGCATGAACCGGCAGGCAGGTCTTGGGTGCGTTGGCCGGGGCCTTGACGGCCCGACGCAACCGAAGCGCCAGACCCTGCTCCATCAGCCGGGTGAGACTGAGCCGCTCGCGGGCCGCCAAGGCCTTGGCTTCCGCCAGCAGCTCGTCATCGAGATCCAGCGCGGTGCGCACCGTGCAAGTTCATCAGATTTCTGCATTCAAATGGGAACAGGGTTGGCTGGCGGAACGGGGAGCCATGGGTGCGCCGTGGCCAAACAACGCCCCTAGATTTCACCCACCAAGCAGGCCCAGCCCATGGCCCTGGCGCCTCCACCCTCCGCAACCCAGCCAGCGGAGCTGGAGCCCGCGCCGTTGCTGCTGCCCTGGGATCTGCGGCTGACGCCGGAGCAGTTCGAGCGGGTATGCCAGGCCAACCGGAAGCGGTGCTGGAGCTGGCGGCTGATGGCCATCTGATCGTGATGACGCCAACGGGAGGAGAAACCAGCAGCCGCAATGCCCAGCTTCTTTATCAACTGCAGGGTTTCTGCAGGCGGCACAAGGGCTGGCGACTGTTTGACAGCTCAGGCGGCTTCCGCCTGCCGGATGGCTCCGTGCTCAGCCCCGAGCTGGTGGTGGAGCTGGCCAGTGCCAGCGATGAGGGCCCGCGCGGCATCACCACCCTGCGCCCGAAGATGGATCAATACCAGGCCAACGGCGCGCGGCTGGGCTTGTTGTTGCTGCCCCACCAGCGGGCGGTGGAGATCTGGCGGGGCGGCGAGCAGGGAATGGCGGAGCGGCTGGAAAACGCCAGCCGGCTCGATGGGGCTGAGCTCGCGGGGGGGATGGCGTTGGATCTGGGGGAGATCTGGGCGGTGTGAGGTGGGTTTCGGGACGCGGAACCTCTCAGCACAGGGATCACGCCAGACCCAATGCGCCGCTCAGCGCCTTGTCGAGCGCGGTGATCTCCGCGGCGGTGAGGCTGGTGAGTGGCCCCTCGCCGAGCCGTGCACGGTCGATGGCGCGAAGCTGCTCGGCCATGGCGTAGCTGTTGCACAGCAATCGGTCTCGGGCGGGAATGGGCACGCGCAGCGCCTCGGTGCCCTGACGCCACTGGGTGGTCAGCGGCACCACCAGCAGGGTTGCGAGGCCTGCCTTGGTGAGGGGATCAGCCTGGATCACCACCACGGGCCGCAGCTTGCCCACCTCGGCGCCCTGGTGGGGGTTGAGGCGCGCCACCCACACCTGGCCGCGGCGGATCAGCGCCACCAGAGCGCGGCCGGTTTGTCGCCGTCATTCCGGGGTGCACCCGACTCGCCGAGCGCCAGGGCCTCATATTCAGAGGCAAGGAAATCGGCCGCGATGGCCAGCGTTTCCTCGCGGGCCTCGGCGTTGGTGGCGAGCGCTGTGGCGGCGGCCACCAGCGCCGCTTCCGCGCGCTCCCGTTCCCGGCGCGAGAGCAGGGCCTCCAAAGCCTCGCGGATCAACTGGGAGCGGGGCTGACCGCTGAGGCTGGCTTCCTGGCTGAGCTTGCGCTCCAGGTCGTCCGAAAGCCGGAGGCTGAGGGCACCCATGGCCGACGACCTGATTACGTTTTGTGATTCGGATTGTAGTGCGCACGTGAGGGCTGGTGCCCTCACCCGCCACAGCCCAGCCAGCCGAGCTGGAGCCCGCGCCACTGCTGCTGCCCTGGGATCTGCGGCTGACGCCGGAGCAGTACTCCTGCGGAGAAGACTTCGTCTACGAGCGGGTGTGCCAGGCCAATCCCGAGGCGGTGCTGGAGCTGGCGGCCGATGGAGCGTTGATCGCCATGACGTCAACGGGAGGAGAGACGGGCAGCCGCAACAGCCGCCTGCTGATCCAGCTGGGCATCGCCCTCTCACGATGCAAGCGGAGCCTGCGGATCTTTGACAGCTCCGGCGGCCTCCGCCTGCCGGATGGCTCCGTGCTCAGTCCCGCCACTCTGCCCCGATCTGGTGATTGAGCTCGCGAGCCCAAGTGTCGAGGCCCCCCGCGGCGTAACGGCCCTGCGCAGCAAGATGGGCCAGTACCAGGCCAACAGGGCCACATTAGGTACTATGCAGTCACTTGTGGTTTTGGTAAGTGTTGCATAAACAAATGTCGGCTGGGCTGTCGTGAGAGGCTCCTCTCAGGAATTTCAGTAGTGAAAGGCGCCGCAGATCCCACGACACAACACAACCGCTGACCTGACTCAGAGGCACCATGGTCTGGCTCTAGATCAGGGGCTATGAGCCGTGGGCATGCTGAAAGTCTTGGCCGTACTCGTGGGCCACCTTGAGAGGTACACCCAGACAAGACCCAGGTCGTCGTGGAGACTGCCACATCACATGAGCGCGCGTGCGCCCTGTAAGCGAGGTACGGGTCCCGAGCGCTATGGCAAGCCCTGGCACCAGCAGCATACTTAGGAATGGATGCATGGCCAGAAAAGGACAGGATCGCCGGGCCCTTGTGATTACGTGTGGTGGTTGATGCGCCCGGCTCACTCCTGGCCAACGCTTACCTTGGCTCAGGAGGGTAGATTGGTGCCCCTTGGGAGGCGTTGTCTTCGCCATACACATCAGGTGAGCCAAGGTGAGACGCGAAATCCGACAACACAGAAGGTTCGGCAAGAGGGCTTGTGCCATGGGGTCCCCATGCAAAATATCTACATCCGACAATCAGTCTGGTTGGTTTTGACCCAGAATACGAGAGATGGCATCGGGATGGTTGGCGACCCAGAGCTCGTACGAACGAATGAATTCAACAAAAATTGCATATTCAATAGCTTCCGAGTCGTGCTCGACTAGCCGCTGTTGCACTTCCTCCGGCAGATTAGGTACCGAAGGAACACCAGCTGAAGACTGGTCATGCAATGGCAATCGAAATGAATAACCTCCCGATGCAATACCGGAAAAGAATCTGTCAAGCTGATCAGACAATACTCCTCCAGGAGAGTAAAAGCTAGCATAGAAATCTGTCCCCAGCATATTCGAAAAGTAATCCTGTGGATTGTATGCACTCGGGCTGCCCCGCAGGCCCTGGATCCATTCAATCAAGCCGCCCAATCCTTCCCCCCAATAGCCAGCCACAAAAAAGTGAACCATGTCTATGTTAGCGCGGTAGGAAAGAAATCTCGATCGAACGTATCCATACTGCCAGATTGATGGCTCCCCATCTTCGGGCTGGCGGGGGGTTCCAGTAACCCCAAGACCTCCCTGGAGGCGAAGAAGCTCCAGTGTAATGAGTGCTGGAGCACGAACCGGGGGGCTCTCAGCGTCTGCAAGAACGGAAAGTTCAGGCCGTGATGGAATCGGCAGGCCAGGGGTGTAAAACGTTACGCGCTCATAGCGATCCTGACCTGCCACCAGGGCCGCTTGAATGCGCACCATCTGCCCTGGTTCCAACCCGATTAGGAGCTGTTGATGGAGGGCCGCCAAGTTGCTGGCTCTCACCAAGGCCTGCTCGCGGGCGGCGCTGCTCATCACGTAGCGCGCCAGCCATTCCTCAATCGCATGCCGGAAGGCTTCCAACGACTCTGTAACAACAAACATCTCCTGCAGTGTCCGGTCATGGAGCACTTCCTGGCGCTGCAAGCGGAGGACAGAAGGCTCAGCGGAGTCCGGCCGGAGTGGGGAAAAGAAGTTACCATTCAAGCGATCCCCAGGGTGTGTTTTGGTCGGAGAGCTTCCTTGCTGCACGGTGTGGGCCAATTCATGGGCCAGCAGCAGTTGGCCCGATGGGGTATCGGGCCGGTAGTGATCGCTGCGGAATACAACATCCCGGCCCCGTGTGTAGGCAAGCGCACCGATGGACTCCGCCGCCAGATCCGCTGATGTGCCGGTGTGGAGGCGGACGGCGCTGAAATCCGCACCAAACAACGGCTCGAAATAGCTCCTTTGTTGCTCGCTGAGACGCTGGCCCCCTGCCACGGCGTGGATTGCGGCTTCAGAGGCTGGAGGCAAGTCGGCCGCCTCGCCACGCTCCGCGGCAGCTGCGGTCTTACGAAGCAACCCTGCAGGGGGCTGGCACTTCGGGCAACTGCCACGGCAGGGGCTGCCAGGGCTGTTGGCCGCATCCGGCATACGCATGACCTGCTCGGCCATGCGGTCCGCCTCCTCTTCGTAGGCGTCACCAGGCGTGCTGACCGCCAATTTCGCCTGCAATACTCCGACAGTGGAGGATCCATCGACTGAGTGCCGGCGCTTGAGAGCTTCGCTCTTCTGTGGAGCCTTGGGGTGTTCTGCGAAGCAGTGCATAGCTCTCACGTGCTTAGGCCGGCCGACGGCCCCTGCGGAAAATCACTTTGTGTCAACCTATGACGTGATGGTGTGTTATGGAGGGTTCCTGATCAGGGTGTTATTGAAGCGGATTGCTCCAGCGGATCCGGGGAAACGGCTGAAGTCGCTGTCATTGAAGTGCACCTCCGCCTGGTATTGGGCCATTTGCTGATCGGCGGTGATCAACAGCACACCTTCGAGGCTGGCCTGGGGGAGCTGCAGGCTGTCCATGGAACCGGGACGACCCCATCGGGCACCTGGCATTGGCCGTCCAACAGGCCGAGCCGAGTGCCCGTGGCGAACGGATGCCCCTAAATTTCATCCAGCAAGCAGGCCCAGCCCATGGCCCTGGCGCCCCCCCCCCCCCGCCACCGACCAGCCGACGGAGCTGGAGCCCGCGCCACTGCTTCTGCCCTGGGATCTGCGGCTGACGCCAGAGCAGTTCGAGCGGGTGTGCCAGGCCAACCCGGAGGCGGTGCTGGAGCTTGCGGCCGACGGAACGTTGATCGCCATGACGCCAACGGGAGGGGATACGGGCAGCCGCAATGGCTTGCTTGTGTATCAACTGCAAGGTTATTGCAGGCAGCGCAAGGCCTGGCGATTGTTTGACAGCTCCACAGGCTTCCGCCTGGCGGATGGCTCCGTGCTGAGCCCGGATGCCTCCCTCGTGCTGGAAGAGCGTTGGCAGGCCCTCACCCCCCAGCAGCGGCGCAGCTTCCCGTCCCTCTGCCCCGATCTGGTGATCGAGCTCGTCAGCCCCAGCGATGAGGGCCTCCGCGGGGTCACCGCCCTGCGCCGCAAGATGGACCTCTAAGAGTTTGCGGAAAAAGCGCCTGATGAGGCGCGTTTTTCCCTCCTGAGCGCTGATCGTGCTCTGTTCGGGCTGGTTTTCAGCGATTCAGCGGGTCGGAGCACCAGATATCAGGTGTTTTGTTCCTTTGTGGCGCTCGGATTGCTGCAGCTTGGCTACACCTCTGGGCAACCACCTGTTCATGCTGCTCCGGCCGCCGGGTTGAGCAGGTTGCCCAGCCGGATCAGGTTGTAGGCGATCACATGCAGGCCAAACACGGCGCTCACCTTCTCAGTGCCGCACAGCTTGAACTGGCGCAGTCCGCCCCACTGCTTGATCCAGCCAAACACCTTCTCGATTCCACGGCGGGCATTGATCGACTTGGCGTAGCCCTCATGGCGGGTGGTGCGGCTGTCGATCGCTGAACCACCAGGCCGAGCTGTGTTCTGGGCCACGTGTGGCGTCATGCCAAGCCGCCGCATCTCAGCGACAAAGCCCCGGGTGTCGTAGTTCTTGTCGGCACCAAGGGTTTTCTGGTGGGCACCGGAGATGGCAGCTGCCATCTCCGGTGCCCACCGCTTGGGTGACGCGGCAGTCCACGATCAGCGCATGGCGGTTGTCCTTGAGCACATGGCCCCGGTAGCTCGGTTGGGCCGGATGAGCGTTGGACTTCCGGGCCAGCAAGGCGTCGGGGTCTGTGCTGGAGCGATGGGTCTTGTTGCTGAGCATGATGCCGCGGAAATCCCCTTTGGCTCGCTTCTTGCCGGACTTTGGAGGGCCAAAACCCTCACCAGGAGCTGACGGCGGTGGAGGTGGATCGTCCTCTCCGTCGAACCGTTCCAGCGAGACATGGGATGCCCAAGCCTGCAGCAGGGTGCCATCCACCGAGAAGTGCTCATCGCTGAGCAGCGGTTTCACCTCCGGTGCCGCCATCAGCTTTTCCAGGAAGCGCCCCATGACCTGCTCGTTCAGCAACCGCTCCCGGTTCTTGGTGAATGTGGTGGGATGCCAGATCGGATCATCCGGGCTCAGGCCGACAAACCAGCGATACAACAGGTTGTAGTTGAGCTGCTCCAACAGCAGACGCTCCGATCGGATCCCGTAGAACGCCTGCAGCAACGAGGCCAGCAGCAGCTGCTCGGGTGGCACCGATGGCCGGCCTTCTGCGGCATACAGCGCGCAGAAGGTGGGATTGAGCCGGTCGAGAGCCTGATCGGCCAGTGTCCGGATCCGCCGCAGCGGATGGCTGGCTGGGATCCGCTCCTCGATCGAGACGTAGGAGAACAGGGAGCCGCTGCGCTCCCGCTGACGTCGCATCTCAGGTGGGCAGTTGCTCCATTTCGCAGACGCCACTGGGTTTTTCAGCAAACTCCTAACAAGCCAATGGCGCCCGGCTGGGTTGGCTGCTGCTGCCTGCCGAGCGGGCGGTGGAGATCTGGCGGGGCGGTGAGCAGGGAATGGCGGAGAGGCTGGAGGACGCCACGCGGCTGGAGGGGGATGAGATCGCCGAGGGGCTGGTGCTGGAGTTGGAGGAGATCTGGGCGGTGTGAGAGGCATGAACATCCAGGCCCATTCCCCCGCTGCGCGGTAATCGGCATCGTGAGCAGCGCGCAGATCTGGTGGTGGCTTTGAATCAGCCCAGCCTCCCAAAGACCAAGGCAGTTCATTCCGGTCCATCCCCGGCCTGGTTTGCGCCGTCGCGGCTGAGGGAGCGGTTCACGCCATTGGCAGCGGCCTCAGCCCCGAGAAGGTCGCGGCTTCCGTGAGTCGCACGTCCGAGGGTCCTGCACCGCCAGGGTAGCGGCCAGGTGAATGCTGTCGTAGCCGCGCAACACGTAGCGGATCGCCAGCTCAGCCGCTCGTCGCACCATGGAGTCGGTGAGATCCACCACATCAAGGGAGGCCCAGCGGCCTTCGAACTCCCGCAACCGCGGCACCAGGGGGGAGGCAGGGATCCGATTCATGCGCACAGCCCGGCCCAGGGTGGCGTGCATCTCCACATAGGCGATCCGGTGGGTGGCCACGCCCAGGGGGGAGCTCACGGTGGCTGCCACCTCCTCCGAGCCCGACTCGGAGATGAACAACTTGGCGAGCGCGGTGGTGTCAAGAGGATCAGTCTCTATCCTCCAGCATCAGATCGCTCAGCAGGGGTTCTCCGTCAGGCACGGGTGCACTGGGGCCGTGCTGCGGCACGGATCGGTTGGCCGTCCCCGGGGCATAGCCAGGGCTGGTTCCTCAGCCCCCTGTTGCCCAGAGTTTTTTTAGTTGCCTTGAAAAACACTTCGAGCGATTGCTTCCAATTCGGCCATTTGGGCAGCGTCGCGCCGACTGCCGCGCAGTGCCCGCAGGACCGCCATCATCCGGTCCTGGTCATAAGTCAAGACTTGGCTGCCGTAGAGCGGGCCGCCGTCGGGCGCGCGGGTCGGCACTTCCCTGCCCTTGGCGCGTAGGTCCGCCTCGATCTGCAAGCGCAGTCCCTCGACGTAGTCCTGTGCCTGCCTCTCACCCCGGGCAACCTGGTCGGGCCGGTTCGGTTTGATCTCGTAGACAAAGGCACCGATCCGGTCGCCATTGGCGTCATAGGTGAAGCGAACCCGATCCGCGCGGCCCACGCTGCCGTCGGGCAGCGTGACGGGAGTCTCGGCCGCCAGACCCCGCGGGAGCCCCGGAACCAAGGCCTCGGCATGGGTATGTGAGAAGTTGCCGACATCGAAGTGCAATGGCTGCGGCCCCCGCGATGCCTGCGCCACGTCCTGCATGCTGAATCCTCCCAGCAGGTCGGTCTCCAACGGGGAGCGGGAGGTTCGTTCGGCGAGAGGGTCACGGCCGCGGTTGTCACCGCGGTTGACGGCTTGGCGCTGCCCCTGGCTCTCAAGCGTCGCAACCCTAACGTCAAGATCGCGGGCGAGTCGACCGCGGATCTGCTGTCTGTGCGTGTCCAACAGCCGGGGATCGGTGTTCATCAGCGCCGCGAACAGCTCGCTCTGCGCACTGTGCCGGCGAATATCGTCCTTGAGTTGTCTGGCGATGTCGTCTGCCTGTTCCTGTGACAGTCGTCCTGCCCTGAGGCGCTGCCGTGCCCCGCGTGCGCGACTTAGCAGGCCCTGAAAGATCTCCCGTTCCGGGTGATTGCGCGGGAGCACCGCCAGCATCGGCTCCAGCCTTGCAACCAGCGGCGTGCAACGGTCGCTGCAGAAATAGAAATCGCGCGTCGGCCCGGTGCCTTGTGCGGCGAGCGCGTGTGGCTGCGAGCCGATCTCCAGGCCGGAGCCGGCTCGCTGTGCGTCGGCATGCACCGGAGCGGTGATCTCGGCATGCGGCGCCGCATGCGGCCCGCCGCCGGTCCCCGGCCGCCCTGCCGGCAGGTCCGGTGCTACCTCATCCGGGTGCGGACGGCCCTGGACAACCAACGCCCCATCCGGATCCACACGCGCGACATGCAGGGCACCGCCACTGCGCAGATCAGCGACGTCGCCACGGATTGCGACGGTCATGATCGCACCGGACAGCAGGGCGCGCCGCACCAACTGCGCCCGCATCCGCTCGCGTTCGGGGTCGGTCAATCCAGGCTGCCGCTCCAGCGCACGAAACGCGTCCACGAAGCCCTGGGTGACCGTCAGCGCCTGGTAGAGATCGCCGGTCAAGGCGCCGGCCCGAACCACCTGGGTGACCCGTGAGATCACAACGAAACGGGATCCGAGCCGCGCGGCGGCCCCGGGGGCACCGACGATGCGGCCGAGCCCCATGGAAAGCGCACTGACCAGATCGATGCCCACCAGGACCATGGCCCGGTCTACATCGGCGCTGGTCAACATGCCATGCTCGCTACGTTCGTGCATTTCCGCGAGGGTGGCGCCGACCCCGGCCGCCGTGGCCCCGAGGCCCGCGTAGAACGCGACCGCGGCGGGCGTCGCGGCCCCCCCGGTGGCGACCACCGCCGCCGTCAGGGCGATCGCGGCCAGTACGATCCCGAGGCGGCTGAGAAAATCCGACAGACTGATCGGCGCCGTGGTCGTCAGTTCATGCACAGCCCCGCTGGGCAGCCGGACGAGCAGCCGGCCTTCCGGAAAGCGCATGGCGGAGTTCAGCGCGGCAAACATCGGCCGCGGCGGGTCCACCGCCTCGCCCTGCTGCAGCCTGGCGGAATCCAGATCCGAGGCTGGCGCGCGATTCTCGAACCGCCGGTTCGAAGTCAGATCGATCAGCACCCATTCACCGCCGGAACGGGCCGGTTGGTCACGCGTCGGGACGCCCGTGTTGACCAGATAGAACTGCCACGGGATGCTCTCCGGAACGGCCTCACGGACCCCACTCTCGCCGCCCGTCTCCACCATTTGGTCCTTCGGGTAGAACACGGCGGGAATCCGCTGGACGACCTCATGGCTGCGCTCCAACGAGGCGAGCCGCGCATCCAGACCCTCCAGATATTCGACCCCCTGCCGGGCCCGGGCGTTCGTCGGCAGGGACGCCACCACCAGGGTGGCGAGCCCGTTGGCGAGGCGGGAAACGTCCTGGGCGACGCCGTCCCATTCCGACGCCCTCTCGGCCGCATTCAGGCGCGTGGCGGCGGTCGCGAGCGCGCCCGAGATTGCCGCTGGTGCGACCGCCGGTGTCGGCCGCGCCGGGGGCGCGCCGCGCGCGATGGCGAGGCCCGCGGCGAAGCCGCCGCCGCCGAGATCGCCGCGGGCGGCTCGTGCGGTGATCTGATCCATACGCTCGCGTTCCGCATAATCCGCGCTCGCCCGCGCATAGGCCGCGTCCTGCCGGGCGTTCACGTCCCGCACGTAGGTCGCATGGGCGGCCTCCACCGCTTGTGCGAACTGTTGCGCCTGGTCGTAAAATCGCCCTACGCCCATAAGCGCCGCCAGGCGAGCCTCGGTCGCTGGTTCGCCCGCCTGGGTGCTCGCCCGCAGTAGTTCGGCGGTGACCAGCGCCTCAGCCCAGCTCTGGCGTATCTCCGGTAACCCGGGGCCGTTGTATCCCTGTTCGCGCAGCGCGTCCCGCAGCCAGCCCTCGCCGTTACCGGCGGCCTCGAAGGCCGCCGCTTGCTGTGCCGTCAGCGCCAGCCCGAGTTGCTCGCGCTCCTCAGCCAGGGTTGCCGACTGATCCGGGAGCGTGGTGCGCCCGTGCTGATCGACCGCGGTTGACCAAGCGGTGTGCCGTTGTCGCGCCTCTGCCCGCGCCTGTTCGTCCGCCTCGTGTGCGGCGGCGCGGGCGTAAAGGTCTTCGTCGGTGAGTCGTCGCAGCCCCGGATGGCCCAACGCGACATGGGCGACCTCGTGTGCCTGAAGTAGTTCCCCCGCTGCGTTGTCAGCCTGTGGTGCCGAACCGCTGAACGAGATATGAGATCCAACGGCGAAGGCCCTTGCCTGGAGGCTGCGCGTGGCCGCCTCTGAGTTATGCCCTGAATGCACCCTCACTCCCCCCAAATCGACCCCCAACCTCTTCTCAAACTTCCTCCTAATCCCCGCAGGCAACGGCTCCCCCGGCTCACTCAGCACCCGGTGCACAGACGGTGGCGCCACCATCTCCCTGCCTGAATTACCGTCCCCACCTGCAGTCACCTGCCGCCGCAACACCCCGCCCCCTCCACCCCCGCAAGCCGGGCACGGCGCCCCGCCGACGGCACAGGCGGCGCACACCGGCATCGCCGGCTCCTCGGGGGCGGTGAGGATGTCGGCGATGCGGTCGGCTTCCCGTTCGGCCGGGTCGTGGGGCGAGCCCACCTTGAGGGGCTTGCCAGACGGGGCCTTCTCGGCGGGGGCGAGGGAGGCCATGGGTCAGGGGCCTGGCGGCGGTGGGTTGAACGCCGTCAACACACTCGCCACCATGGCGGCCTGTTCACTTGGCTTGCGGGCAGGCCTGAGCGCTTGGCGTTGCTCATGGGCGTTGCGGGCTACGGCCAGCGCCTGCCGGCGCGTCAGCAGCACGGCAAGCGCATCCTTGGCCTGATCGCTGGCAGCTGCCCAGGCAGTGATCAGTGCGGTTTCACCGTCATCTGGTTGCCCAGCTGTGGATGAAGGTCTTGTTCCACCCTTGAGACGCTCGAAGGTGTCCTTGAAGCTCTTCCAGACAATGCCCGCCTCCGCAGCGGAGGCCAGTACCGGTCCTTCGGTTCCGTCAGCGGCCACGGTGGGTTCCGCGGCCGCGGCCTCCAGCCTCACCGCTTCGGCATAGGCGGCCTGCGCTCTTTGCAGACCCTCTTCAAGAATGCGAGCCCCGTTCTGGATGGCCAACCAGGCCTCTTCAGCGGCGGCGGCTTTTGCCTGGTAGTCCGCTTCTGCCGTTTTGAATGCACTCTCAGCGTCATCAAAATCGGTCTTGATGTCTGCATCTCCCAGGGCGTCTTCTGCAGCCTCGATAGCTGTATTCAGATCATCCAGTGGCAACGCCGCATCGATCTTGAACTTCGGCTTGAGGCGATCCTCAAGGGCGCGTTTCAGGCTCTCGGCCAGGTTCCCGCCCGCGCCGATGGCTTGCCGAACTCGCTCCGCCACACGCCTGCGTTCCTCCAGGGCGCGTGTCAGCTGCGACGTGCGATCCCAGAGTTTGCCCTTCTCCTGGATCTCCGCCTTGGCGGTGCTGAGGTCGCGGATGGCCTTCTGGGCGATGGCCACCTCGCTGGCGGCCACGGCGCCGCTGGCCTGGGCCTGGTCGGCTGCCCGCTGCAGATCGGCGATCTGCTGGTCGATGGCAAACAGCTCGTCGTCGAGGGGCCAGACGAGAGGGGTGGCAGGGGGAGGAGTGACGGTCATGGTGTGCTGGGGGTGAAGGAAACAAACAACGCGGGATCGGGCATCGGCGTGCCGTTCTTGGCGTATTCGCGCCGCACCGCCTCCCAGATCCGCTGGCGGCTGATCGATTCGCCTGCCGCCGCGGCGCCGTAGGCGGCGGTGAGGGCGGCGTTGCGGATCTCGCCGCCGCTGAGGTCGAACAGGCGCGCTAGTTCGGCCGTGTCCACATCGCCGCTCAGCTGGTCGCGCGGCAGGTGCAGCTGCCAGATCGCCCGCCGCTCGGCGATACCCGGCCGGCGGAAGGCCACCAGCTGATCAAAGCGCCGCAGGAACGCCTCATCCATGCCCTGCTGCAGGTTGGTGGAGAGCAGCGCCAGGCCCTCGAACGCCTCCAGCCGCTGCAGCAGGTAGTTCACCTCGATGTTGGCGTAGCGGTCGTGGGCGTCCTGCACGCCGGTGCGCTTGCCGAACAAGGCATCGGCCTCATCGAAAAACAGCAGCGCCGCGAAGCCCTCGGCCGCATCAAACACCTGGGAGAGATTCTTCTCGGTTTCGCCGATGTATTTGGACACCACCAGCGACAGATCCACGGAAAGCAGCGGCAGCCGTAACCGGGTGGCGATTGCGTCGGCCGCCAGGGTCTTGCCTGTGCCCGAGGGGCCATGCAGCAGGCCCACCACGCCGTTGCCGCGCTCGCCAGCGCCCAGACCCCAGCGCACCTGCACCCGCACCCGCTGCCGCACCCGCCGCACCAGCTCTTCGAGCGCCTCGCCGGTGTCGGGCGCCAGCACCAGCTCCTGCCAGCCCACCTCGGGCACGCGTCGCTGGGCCAAGCCCGCCGCCCGTGGCGGCACCTGATCCCGCAGGCGATCGAGGGCCGCCTCCAGCCGCTGCCGCCCGGCTCCAGAGCCCGCCCCCGCATCCGCGCCGCCGCCCAGCCCCGCCGCCAGCGCCTGCACCTGGACCGGGCTCAGCCAGGTGCGACCTGCCAGCTCATCGGCTTCCGCCTCCTCCAGCGCCAGCGCCAGCTGCCAGGCCGCCGCCAGCTCCCTGGGATCACTGCCGCCCAGCTCCAGGCGGTTCAAGGCCCCATCACCGCCGCTGAGGTGGGCCGTGGCCGGGGCTACTAGGACAGGGAAGCGGGTGGTGGCCGCCCGCAATGCCGAAGGTGGTGCAGACACGCTCGTGGCCTCGCTGCGCAGCGCCACCAGCCGACCAGTCGCCACACCCGTCAGCCAGGCCGCCGTCCAGGGTGGCGGCGGCGCCTCCTCCTGGGCGGGAGGCTCCAGCAGCAGGGCTCCAGCCGCTCCAGCGGCGAGGGCCAGCACCGTGTCCGCTGCATCAGCGCTGCCCACCAGATGGAGCGTGTCGCGCGCGGCCAGATCCAGCAGCCGCTGGGCCTGAGCCAACCGCTGGGCCGATGCGCCGCTGGCGCTGGCGATCGGCAGCACACGGCAGGTCCAGCCGTTTTCCAGCTCCGCCGCATGGGCCCCATCCAGCCCCGCCAGCAAGGTGGCGCTGGGCTCCAGGCGCGTTTCCAGCGCCACCGTGGCGCCCGCCGCCTGGCGCAGCAGGCCGAGCCGCCACAGGGGCGAGAGGCGCAACGCCCGCCGGATCTCCGTTGGATCGCCGTTTTCGCCCAGCAGCAGCTTCAAGGCGATGCCCAGCCGCAACCGCCGCTCCTGGCCGCCCTGCAGGCCCGCCACCGCCAGGGCGGCATCCTCCTCCATGCAGGGCAGGCAGGCCAGCGCCAGCAGCTCCAGATCAAAGGGCGACAGCTGGGTGGCCGCCGCAATCCGCGCCAGGGGGCTGGCGCTGGGCTCGGCCTCCAACGCTTCGTAGAGCTCATTGCTGCCGGCGGCGATGGCCTGGGCCAGCAGCAGCGGATCCAGGGGATCGGGCTCCGGCGGCTGGTCCTCCAGCAGGGGGGCGCCCAGGCGCCGCAGGCCGGCGTTGGCGGGCAGGCGCAGCAGCAGCCGCCCCGCCGCCAGGGCCAGCCACAGCGCCAGCAGGTCGCTGTGGCTCATGGCCCCTCCTCCGGGTTGGGCTGCGGCGCGGCGTCGTAGTGGAAGCGCACCAGCCGCCGCAGGGCTGGCTGCCAGCCGGGATCCAGATCCCAGCCCTCCCGCCGCAGGGCCCCATCCACACTCGCCAACGGCCAGCGCAGGCTGATCTCCCAGCCATCCCATTGGAGTAGCCCCGGCCGCCAGAGCAGGGCCGCCAGCTGGTGGCCCTGCCGATCCGGCAAGGGCGGCGCGGCGCCCTGGTGGGGCCCGTACACCTGCCGCAGGGCACCGGGGGCGAAGCGGATGCCCTCGGGGATGGCGGCGATCAGCGCCTCCAGCTGGCGCTCCGCCGCTGCGGGGTCCTGAAGTGTTGCCTCCTGCAGCAAGTCCGGCCAGGTCCGGTCTGGTGCCAGCAAAGCCAGCAGCGGACGCTCCCGCTGCAGCGCCGCCGCCCGCTCGCCGGGGCCCAGGGGCGCCAGCAGGCGTTGCAGGGCCAGCAGGGCGAGGTCACCGAGGTCGGTGGGCTCAGGCGTTGCCTCGCTGCCGTCAGCGCTGGCGCGATCCGGGCGGTTGAGCAGCAGCAGCAGGCCGCCGGCGTGGATCCAGGCGCTTTGGCGGAACTCTTCGCCTGCCGGGGAGGGCGCGATCAGAGCGTCCGCCGTTGGCGGCATCGCTGGAGGCGCTGGAGGGCTGTGCGTCAACGGTGGAATGGTTTCGCCGCTGCCGTCCGCAGCCGGACTGCGATCCGCACCCGGTTGTCCTGGCTTCGCGGCGCTCACCAGCTCCGAAGGCAGGGGGAACACCCCCAGACGTTCCGCCAACGCCAGCAGGGTGGGCGGGCTGAGCAGCGCCAGCGACGGTTGCTGATGCAGCAGCACCGCCAGCCGCCAGGGAGCCAGGCCTGCGGCTCTGGCGTCATCGCCACTCCCCAGCTGCGGATGGGCGCGCAGGCGCTCCAGGCTGGTGGCGAGCAACGCCCCCAGGGGGGTGCCCGGCTCCGGCAGGGCGAAGGCACCCCCCGACCGCTGCGACATCCGATCGGCCATGCTCTGGCTGATCTGACGCGCCTCGGGCTCGGGGAGGAGCTCGACGAAGCTCAGAACAGGAGCCGGCAGCTCCGCCAACCGGGCCAGCAGGGCGACGGCCCGCGCTGGCTGGCGCTCCAGCCAGCGCCGGAGGATCGCCGCTGGCGCCAGGTCCAGCCGCTCACCGCGACCATCCAGCAGCCGCTCCGCCCACCAGGCGGGTTGGCTGTGACACAGCACCTGGCCCAGGTGAACCTGCTCCGCCGCCCAGGCATCAGCGAACACCACGGCGCCCTCCTGGCTGCCCGTCGCCGGGTGAGCCGCCGCGATCGCCTGCAGCAAGGCCTGCTCCAGCGCCAGGGCCCAGGCCTGCAGCAACGCACCGTCGTAGGCGTTCTCGGCGAGGATCAGCCGCAGATCCAGCCGCCGCACCGCCACCAGCGCCTCCGGCGGCAGCCCGGCCCGCGAGAGGACGCGCTCCGCCACGCCGCCCAGGGCGGCCGGCAGAGACCTTTGGCTGAGATCCCGTAGCCAGGAGGAATTCAGCCCCTCTTCCCCGCCGTCCGCGGGCAGTTGCAGGCGGGTGTTCAGCCGGGCGATGCGCAGGGCGGCGGTCATCGTTCAACCTCCCCGCGGCTGCCGCAGCGGCCGCAGTACATCCAGCCGATTGCCGCTCACCCGCAGCAAGGTTTTGGCGTTGCTCAGGTTGCGGAGCAGGGTGTTGTCGCGCTCGGTCTCCGGTTTTTCCTCCTCCTGCTGCTTGAGCTGCTCGAGCACCGCCTCCGGCTTCTGGCCTGCCGCCACCTCGGCTTCCACCTTGGCTACCAACGCCGCCGGCACGCCATCGGCCAGGGCGGAGGAGGCCTCCAGGGCGGCCTGGCGGTCGTTGAGGAAGGCCTTGGTGATCGCGTCCACATTGCCGGCGCCGCCCAGCACCTTGGCGGCGTCCTCGGGGCTGCGGGCCAGCACATCCGCCACTGTGAGCGAGGCGACCAGCGCGGTATCGGGCAAGCGGCTGCCCTCGGGCAGATCCTGAACCAGGTCTTTGATCGGCCGCTCCTCCAGCCACTGGCGCGCCCCGGCATAAAGCACCCGTTCGGCATTGCTCGCGAAGCTGGTGGGGGGCTTGAGATCCAGCCCATCGACCAGCGTGGGGGCGGTGGAGGGAGGCGCAGTGCTTTGAAGCCTTTCCACAAAGCCGAGAAATTGCTGAGGTGGCTGAACAGCAGCAAGGAATTGGAAGAGCTGAGCTTCCGGGTACTCGGCAGCCCAGGCGTCGGCCACCTGAGCCAAGGCAATCGCCTGGCGCTCATTGAGATTGCTTATCGTGCTCGATACTTCTTTAACAGCACTTTCGAACTGGTCTAGAAATACCTGTGGCCGACCAGTCCTGAGCAGGGCAGGAGTGGTGGCTGCCAGGGCGCGTTGCAACACACTCTGGACAACAGGCTGAGCCAGGGCTGAACGCAACATCGTCTGATCCTCTATTCGAAGACCGCGAAAGGCAGCGCGGTATTCCTGAGTGTTGTTTCGCGGATAAACAATGGCGCGCTCCGGCCGAAAAGGGCTAAGCATTTCGGTCGTAGCCTGAAAGACCTCGAGAATGCGGAAGACCACATCCAGCACAACGATTCGCTGCTTCACATAGACAACAAATTGACGCGGTAGTTGATCCACGCCTTGCTGCCGCAACAAACCCGCAAGAGTGGCAGCATTTTGATCGGCTCGACCGCCCAGCCCCCATTCGGAAGCCTGAGCCACAACATCCTCCTTGATCGAACCCAGCAGTGGATAGCCACGAGAAATCCCCCGTAGTGGAACCACAAGCTTCACAACCTCAGTATGTCGATTGACCAGGCAATCAAGCCCAAGTCGATTTAACCTCAGCCACTGCAATAGCCTAACAAGCAAGTTGTGGCTATATTTTTCATTGCCAAAGCTGGAGTCTACTCCACTAGCTATATACCGTTTCCTATCATTCAACCGCAAAGGATCTTTGTCAAATGCATTATTTAGGTCCTCCAGGATGTCGTCATCATGGAGTGCAACGACTCCGTACGTAATCACATTAGTGCCAGTAAAATAGACTTCCGCCTGCCGTAGGGCTTCCCCCACTAGCTGGCCCCGTAAGCCAGGCTCCCCAAGCTTGAAGCTTTCCCGCCACGGCTCGACTAGCCTTGAGTCTTGCTCGGGTTCCTGGGGCACCACCGGCAGGAACCCGATTGGCGGAATGTGGCGGAAGCCACGGCTATGGAGGTTGGCTTCGGCCGCTTCGACGCCAGCCATAGGCCGCACCGCCAGGCTCTCCTGCAACATCGTCTGAAACTGATGAATCCGTGCCCAGGCCGCCGCCCGCGGCGGCGCGCCGAAGCGGATGCGGTGCCAGTCCTCGCCCGGGGTGGCGGTGATCAGCCGCCGCGGAATCCAGGAATCGAGATACAGCGCTGTGTCGTCTTCGCCGAGGTGCACCAAGGCCAGCGGGATCGCCATCCCCTCGCGCCGCCCGGGGCCGCTGTCGCGGTTGAAGCTGCCGTCCACCGGGAAATCTGGATCCCAGCGCTTCCAGAGCGGATGCTCGAACATATCGAAGTAATAGGCCGACAGGGTGCCCCTTAATGCCCACACATCCGGGATGTCGTTCAGCAGCGGCGCATCCACCGGGAACCGCACCAGCGACAACCCGAAGCTGCCCTGCCAGACATCCGCCTCGCAGGGGCCGCTGCGGCGACCACCGCAGACATCGCCCGTCACCTTCGCCTTGCCCTCCGGCACTTCGCCGGCCTCGATCACCAGCAGGTAGGGACCGCTGGGCAGGGCGGCGCTGCCGCCGCTGGGGCCGCCCGGGTCCGGCGCCAGGCACACACAGGGCGTGAACTCCCGCCCGCCGCCCACCACCCGCCGCGGCGTCTTCAGCGACACGCCGATCAGATCCGCCAGGGTGAAGCGGAAGTCCTGGCTCGCCAGGATCGGCCGTCCCACACCGTCGAAGGCCAGCCCGCGCCGCAGGGTCAGAGGAACGTTTTTGGCGAAACCACCTGCCCGCGCCGTGCCGCTGAACTGGTTCAACCCAGAGCCCTCAATCCCCAGACCCCAGGCGATGCCGGGCATCAGGGCATGGGCGTTGAGGCGGGAGCGGTGGTCGAGATACACGTCCTGCCGCGACAGCGCCTCGGCGGTGAGGTAGCGGCCGTTGAACCAGTTGGTGCGGCGCAGGTTGTTGCGGTCGCGCGCGTCGCCCGCCGGCGCTTCGGGGAAGCCGGGCTCCTGGATCTGGGGCGGCCTGTAGCGATCCAGATATCTCCGCATCCAGACCTCATCCCCCCCGCTGATCCGCTCCCGGTTGGCAAGTCGGGCGGCGGTGGAGAAGAACCGGATCTGCTCCAGGTCGCTGAAGTTGCTGGTCATCGGTCGGCCTCCGGTTCAGGGGGTAGGGGGGGTGTAGGTGCCAAACAGGTAGGCATCGCGGCCAGTGCCGGGCGGCACGATCTCGCCGGCCACGCCGGCCAGGGGCCTGGGGGAGAGGGTGTTGCTGATCAGGGCAGCGGGGCCCGAGCCCTTCAGCACCACTTGGAAGATGGTGCTGGGAGCCGTCCAGGCGGGTTCGGCCTTCAAGCGGATGGCGGCAGGCTCTGTGGCGCTGGACACAGACCACTCGAACAGCACAGAGGAGCTGGACGATTCAGTGACCTCCAGCCACGTGCTCGTGACCGGATCCCACACCAGCAGCTGCACCGCCTGCTGCAGGGCCGAAGTGGTTGCCGCCGGATCGGGGTTCACCAGGACCCGTTCGCTCAGCTGGATCTCGATCACCATCGCCTCCGCCGTCCCGCCTGTGCTGATTGGCACCCCCGCGCCATCAATCGCGGTTGCGGTCACCCCCAACACCTGAAACGGAGCGGCTGCGCTTGAAGGCCCCTCCAGCCGGATGCCCAGGGCCAGATCCGCCAGAGCCTGCACGGCCGGCAGCACCGCTCGCACGTCGTTGTTGGGGTTGCCAGCCGGTGTGGAGGGCGGTCTCAGCCGCACGGGTTGCAAAAGTCGTGATCCTTCCCCACTAGCCGCGCCGTTCGCCTCCAGATCCAGCGTCGCCAGCAGCAGGGCCGCGTCGTCGTCGGCGCTCCAGAAGCGCTCCAGCGGCGCCAGGGACCCAGGCATTGGCGCATCGTTGAGGGCATGGCGCAGCAACCGCTGGCGTGGTTCCGCTGGCAGGGGGCGGCGCGTGATGTCGCGCACCGTGGCGTAGGGATCCGGCGGCGCTTCGGCCTCCAGGCAGAGCCGGAAGCTGTCTCGCAGCCGCGAAGCGGCCAGGCCGTCGTGGTCGTCGCTGCAGGGCAGCGGAATCACCGGCACCTCGTCGCTGAGGCAGGCCTCGTAGCGCAACACCACGTAGGCGCGGCGTTGCGGCCCCTCGGCGTTATCGGGATCCGTGGAGGTCAGCTGCTTCCAGAAGCTGGCCTCCAGCGCCGCCAGATCCAAACAGAGGGGTAGAGGTACCCAGATCTCGCGGCCGAGCGGATCGATCGCCATCCCCGGCTCGCAGATCAGTTGGTCCCCCCCCTCCGGGCGCGGCTCCTTGCGGCGGATCGCCAGGCCCCAAACCGTGCCCACCCCGTGCAGCAGGGCGTTGTGCAGGCGCCGTCGCAACACGAAGTAGCGCTGCTCCGCCTCGAAATCCTCGGCGCTCAGGCACTGGCCGTAGTGAAAGCGCAGGCGGCTGAGGGGATCGCCGGGGGTAGCCGGGTCGCTGTCGCTCACGGGTTGAAAGAGCGGATCGCTCGGTTCGCGGCTGAGGGTCTGGGTCATGGCTGGCGGGGGCGCATCGGCAGAAAGGGCATCACGGCCATGTCCGGGCCGCAGGGGTGGCTGCTGGGGGCGCCGCCGAGGGGATCGCTGCCGCCCCCCAGCAACGCCTGGCCGAGCACCGGCGGCGATGCCCGCGACGCCAGGCCAAGCCGGTGCACACCCACCAGCACGCCCCGCTCCAGGCAAGTGCCGGCCTCCAGCCAGCAGAGCTCATGCAAGGTGTGGGCGGGCTTGTGTAACTCCAATGCCTGCTCCAGCACCGCCTCCAGCCCTGTGCTGCGGCAGTGGGGGATGAGCACCGTGAAGCGATGGGCTCGCTGGCGGAACCAGGCCCGCAGCGGATCGCTGGCCACCGGACTGGGCGGTTCCGCGGTCGGGCAGGGGACGCGGCCGGCGCTGCGCTCACTGGCGCGATAGGCCAGCAGAACGCCGTGGCCCAGCGCCAGCCGCTGCTCGTCGTCGCCGCGGGTTCCGATCGCCAATGGGTCCATGGTGAGCGGGTTGGGGGCCGTACGTCCGTCAGCCAGCAGCCCCTCCCGGCCGCCCAGTTCCAGGGAAGTCCCCAGCACAGCCGCCTGGCCTACGAAGGCGGCGCGGCGCCGCCGCAGCCGGAAGCTCTCCAGCACCGTCACCTCCGCTTCCGCCAGGATCGACAGCAACCGCTCCAATCCAGGTTTGGTGCCGCGCTGGCGGTAGAGCTTGGCGATTTCCGCCAGCAGCTGGCGGCGCACCCGCAGGGGCACCCGATCGTGATACGTCAGCGCCAGGAAGCCCGCCAACCAGGGCAGGGCCTCGGCCGGCGTCAAAGCCGGCAGGAACAGCCGCATCAGGGCTTCGGCCCGGTGATCGAGTTCCGTGATCTGACCTTCGAACAGGGCCAGCAGCCGCTCGCTGAGCGCCGCGCCCTCCGGCTCCGAGCGCCAGAAGCCGGGCAGCCGCTCAAGCAGGGCCGGCCGCGGTTGGCTCACCCGCAGGGCGTACACCACCGGGCTGCGGCGGCCATCCCCCTCCAGGTGCAGCCGCAGCCACAGGTAGCGGCCCGGCGGCGTGCTCACCAGCCACTCCAGGGTTTCCATGCCCCGTTGGCCGGGTTGCGGCAGCTCCAGCGGTTGATCGATCAGTGGTGGGCGCCGATCGGCCACGTTGAGGCGCTGCCAGCCCTCCTGGTCGTCGGCGCTGCGGGAGGCCAGCGGCGGCCAGGGATCGTCGATCGGGGGAGGTGAAGGATCCGCTGCCTTCTTACTCACCTTGTCCTGGGGACTGCGGGCGCCGCGACGGACCTCCCAGGGGGGCAGGTCGTCGGCGCTGCGGGCCTCCACCCACAGCCTGGTGCCCGCTGGCAGGCACACATCCACAAACAAGCGGTGCCATTGGCAGGCGTAGGCACCTGAATCCAGGGCCCAGGTTTCGATCCGGCCGCTCTCCCGCAACACGGGCTCCTTGGCCATCAAGACCTGGGCTCCGAATGCCGTGGAAGTCCAGATAGATGCGCCATCACGCCAAAGGGCACGGCCATCGAAGCCGCGCACGCTGAAGTTCCCCTCCTCTTCCAAGCCCGTGGAGCGGATCTCCAGTCGCTTGAATGGTGTGGAACGGCTGTCGCCCGGCAGCCAGGGCGGTTCGCTTACCAGCACGCTCTTCGGGCCATCGATCACCAGGTGGCGCGGCCGGTGCAGGCCGGGCGCCCGCCAATGGCGCCGGCGCCGCCCATCCCACACCACCAGCCCATGGCGCTCGCCCTGGCGGATCAGGGCCGCGGCCCAGCGGAAGGCGGGATCGGCTGCCAGATCGATCAGCTCCGGCAGCTCCACAGGCCCCAAGGGTGCGGACTCGGGCGGCAGGGTGAGCCGCAGGCCGCGCCATTCCCCCTGCCACGGCCGGAACAGCAGCGCCGCTCCCGCCGCTCCACCCTGATCCGCCACCACCAGCCCCAGGGCCGTGCAGCCGAACCGCCGCGGCCGGCAGCCCGGCGGGAGGGGCACGCTGGCCGCCACCCGGCCGCCGCCATCGAGGCGTCGCAGGGCTCCTGCCGCATGATCGAGCAACCAGAGCCCGTCCCAGGGATCGCGGGCCAGGCCGGCCGGGCGCTCAGGGGGCGTGGTGGTGGCCGGCTGGAACAGGGGCGGGTTGCTTCGCGCCAGCGGTGCGCCCGCATCCGCTTGGGGCTGCGCGAGCGGCTCGGCCAGAGGCCGCCAACCCTCCGCCTCCAGGGCGAACAAGCCCCGTTCGGGATCGAGCAGCACCACCTGGCGCTCCTCGCAGTCGGCCGGTCCGCAGGGCACGACCACGGCAGCACCCCGCTGCGCTTCCCAGGCCTCGCGCCAGGTGGTGTCGTCGCCGGCCGCAGGGTCAACATCCTTGTCCGCGCTCTCCCGATCGGCCTCCCCGCGCATTGGCGGCGGCGCAGCCTGCGCAAGCCGCACCCCCGCCGGAGCCCCGTCGATGCGGGTGCCCTCGTGGTCGCAGTGCTCCCACATCGGCTGGCCGCAGAGGTGGGCAAAGGGGAGCGCCATCAGCACACCTCCCGGATCACCGGCACCGGAATGCCGAGGGCGGGGGGGCTCCCCGAGCCGCCTGGGGGCCCTGCCGGGTTCCCATCCGCCGCCGCCTCGTCGTCTTCGTCGTCGAAAGGAGGCAGCTCCAACGGGATGGCCTCGGGATCGCCGCCGGTGGGGGTCACCACCACCCGCACCTGCCGCAGGCTGGGCAGTTGCCAGGCCGCCAGCGAAACCCGCTGCACCGCGGTGGTGGAAGCGAGCCGGCCGAGGGCATCCACCTCGCGGGCGCTGATCAGCACTCCATTCACCAACCGCACCCCCCGCACGCGCAGCACCGCCGCCTCCAGATCCCGTTCGCCCACATCCCGCCCGAACGGCCAGCCCCGGCCATCGGGGCCAAAGGGCGGCAATGGCGCCAGCAGCTGCCGCAGCGCCAGCTCCACCTGGCCCCGCAGGGTGTCCTCCCCCATGTCGGCCTCCGCCTCCACCGACACCGCCACCGACAGGCGCACATAGGTGGGGGGGGTGATGTAGAGCTCAGTGGTCACCAGCCGCCGCGGCTCCAGCCAGGCGCAGACCCGTTGCAGCTGATCCCGATCGGGCTCGGGCTCATCGGGATGGAGCGGGTCGTAGGCGGGGATCACGATCAGGGTCACGACGCCAGGGATCTCGTCGAGGCGCTGGTGGGGCAAATGGCGCGGTAGGCAGTGGGCCCGGCCGATGCCGGCGCAGGGGGTTTCCAGGGCCAGATCGGCGAAGTCGTCTCTCCCCACCGCCCGGTCGTTGTGGCGCAGCAACCTGGGCAACCGCTGGCCAGCTTCTTCGGCGGTTTCCGCATCGCTGCCCCCCTCGGCCGCCAGGGGGTTGCTCACCTTCAGGTTGGCCGCCAGCACCTCGCTGCTGGCACGCTCGATGCGGTTGATGCGCCCCGCGCCCACGTTGCCGGCGACGCCCCCGCCGTGGCGGTAGTCGAGGCAGCGGATCGCTTCGCCCGGGAGAGGCATGCGACCGCGCAGGCCATCGCCGAAGCGGATCGCGCCGCTCTCCGCATCGAGCTGATACACGGCTTGCTCGGGTTTGGCCTCGATCAGGTCGTCGATCGGCTGCCAGGTCTGCCAGGCCCGCTCGCCGTTGGCATCGGCCGCCGCGGCCACCTGGATCGTCACGCTTCCCGGCAGCACCGGACGGCGCGAGAGCTGCAGTATCTGGCCGGGCCGCCCCTCGCCGTAGCCGAGCAGCTCCGGTGTCTCCAGGCCGATCGCCTGCTCCACCGGCACCACGTTCACATCAAGCCAGCGCACCTTCAGGGGCGGATGGCTGGGGTCGCGCCTGCGCACCCGGATCCAGGCGAGCAGCCGCTCGCCATCCCGCTCGTTCGGCAGAGCTGGTGGCAATTCGCCGATCCCGAGCAGATCCGGATCAGGGGGGCTGAAACTCTCGGCGGTCCAGGTGCCCAGGCCAGGCTCGCCGCTGGCGCTGTTGTCTGGCAGGCGCAGGCGCAGGCAGCCACTGCGGCGGAAGCCATCGCTGCCATCGTGCAACACCGCAAGGGGCTCATAGAGCGCCCGGGTGACCTTGGCTTCCTTGCCCCGGAAGCGGCCGGTGGAGATCTGCCACTCCAGGGGCCAGCGCACGGGCGCCGCGCCGGCATCGGCGCAGCGGTGGTGGTCGGTGGAGCCGCAGAGAGCCGCGTCGACCCGCACGCCCAGATTGAGCACCTGGGCGGCGAGCTCCCGCCGCAGGCTGAGCAGGTCTGCTTCGCGGGTCTTGGCCTTCACCAACGATTCCGGCGCCAGCAAGGCCAGCCACAACCAGCGATCCACGCTTTGGTAGGTGCTGATCGGCGGCGGCAGCAGGCCCTCCTCCACTGGCGGCAGTGGCAGAGGCTCGTAGGCATCCGCTAGCTGCAACTGAATCGGCGGGGGGGATGCGCTGCCGGCGGGGGGCGACGGCGGGGCCAGATGGGTGGTCAGCAGGCTGCTCAGGTCGGCGAGGATGGCGGAGGTTGCGGATCCGGGAGCCCCCAGCGTCCCCACGGCGGAGGCAGAGAGCGGCGCTTTGATCCAGGTCTGCAGCTCCACCGGCAGCACGCTGATTTCCTCGCTGGCTTCAAACGCCAGCGGTCCTGCCGCCACCCGCAGACGTGGCTCGAACGGGCTCCTGGGCACTTTGATCACCTGGGACTTGCCGCTGGCCAGGGTCAGCCGCACCATTGCCGCGGCGGCTGTGGCGGGCCGCGGAGCAATCCCCAGCAGCTCCAGAAAGGCCAGCCGCGCCGCCTCCGGCACCCGGTTGAAGCGCTCCAGCAGGGTTTCGCCCATGTCGGCGAACAGCTCCAGCAAAGCGATGCCCGGGTCGGCTGGGTTGTGGTTGGTCCACTCCGGCGCATGCACGGGAATGCGGCGGATGAGCTCATCCCGCAGGTCGTCGTAGCGGCGGTCATCCAGCCGTGGTGGCCTCAGGCTCATGGCGCTCCCTCCTGCAGATAGAACGGGAAAACGAGATTGCGGGGGCCGGGCAGGGCCTTGATCTCGTAGTGGATGGCGATCAGCAGCACGGTGGGCTGCGAGGTCTCGCTGGAGATCACCACCTCCAGCAGCTGGATGCGCGGCTCATGGCGCAGCAGGGCCTCCTCGATCGCCCGACTGATCTGGGTGCGCAGCCCCGGGCTGTTGGCGCTGAACAACCAGCGCCGCAGCCCCACGCCGTAGTCGGGCCGGCGCAGCCGTTCGCCCGGTTCGGTGAGCAGCAGGGTGCGGATCGCCTGCTCCACCGCCTCGGCCTCGCTCACCCAGCCGAAACCGGGCGGCAGCAGGGGCGGAAAGCGCAGGCCGCGGCCGAGGCGACCTCCGGCTTGGGGGGTGGGGGAGGAGCTGGTCATGGGCGGCGCTCCGGAGCGGGGCTGCGCACCACCACCTGGCGCATCCAGGCGAAGCCCGGCAACCGCGACACGGTGCGCAGGGCGCCGCTGAGCATTCCCAGCCCCACCACCGCGAGCACCGGCGCCACCAGCGCGACCGGCGTTCCCAGGCCCCAATCGCGCCGCAGGCCATCGAGGCCGCCGCGGCTCTCGCCGCCGGAGCGGGGAGGCGGCACCAGGGTGAGGAAGGGATTGGCGCCAGCCTTGCGCAGACGCCCCAGATCCCGCAGCAGCCGGCCCACATCCGGCAGCGGCACCGCCTGGGGCTGGCTACCGAGCAGGTCCCCCGGCTCGGCCAGCACGAACGGCTCGCTGCGGGGCGACCAGATCACCCGTTCCTCCTCCCCCAGCCGGCGGGGCGCCACCCGCACCCAGGCCTCCACCGCGTAGATGTGATGCGCATCGAAGCGGGGCCGCCGCAGCTGGGACGCCACCAGGGCTTCAGCTTCCACCTGGGGGCCTGCCGTGGCGGTGTTGTAGCGGCTCAGCACCTTCTGCCGGAAGTCAGCGAATCGTTGCGCCGCTCCATCTCCCAGGCCAGGCAACACCAGCAGCCCGACGGCGGGAGGCTCCAGCAGGTCGAGCCCGAGCTCCAGGAGCGTGGGGGAGGCTGGCGTCAGCTCGGTTTCCAACGTGTTGGCTCGTTCCCGCAGCTCCAGACCCACCTGAGCGCCTGCTTCAGCCAAACTCGCTTCCAATGGGGCGTAATGATCTGCGAGGGCTCGCAGAGTGCGATCCACCCGCAGGAGCCGCGGGGCATCGCCAGGAGCGGTGTATTGACCCCAGGGAGCGAGCGCTCGACCAGCCTGGCGTTCTGCTTCGGTGGCCAGGAAACTCTCCAAGCCTTCACCCAGATCGGCAAGGGAGTGGAGGGCGCGCCCTGGAGACACCGTGTCTGCGATCGTCAGGTCGTCCGGAATCGACTGGCTGGCATTCATGGCTGCCGCCAGAGCGAGCCTGCAGCCTCGAGCGCGCACCAGCGCGGCGGCTATGAGGGCGGGCAGGAGTTGATCCCAAAGCTCTGGGAGGGTGAGATCACTCGGCAGGGCCTGGCCCGTGAACCAAAGCTCCAGCAGCTGTTCAAGGCGTGCCTGAATGGGCGCAATCGGCACATTGATTCCAGACGAGGAGTTGACCGCCGCGACCGCTTGGTCCCATAGGGTCTGGCCGCTGACGACGTTTCCATTCGCATCGTTCGTGAAAAGACTGGAATCCAGAGCGACCTTGATCAGCTGCTTCAGGACGTTGTTCAGATCCGCATCATTGGCGGAACCAGGGGAGGCGGACGTGGTTGCTGGCGGTAGAGCCGTGTCTCTCAACAAGCTGAGGAGCAGCGCCTTGGGGGGCAACCAGGTCGTGGCGGCGCCTCCCGCCCCCAGTGCTTGCAGTTGGGCATTCGCCCACTCTTGGAGTGCGTTCGCGGCCGCAGCGCGGGTGTCCCCCGAGGAGGGTGCCGCCGGCACCTCCTGCTCAGCGCTGGTGAGCGACAGGTAGCCGTGCAGCAGGCAGCGCTTCCCCACTCCCGCGAGGGTGACGGGCGCCAGGGCCAGGGGTTGGCTGGCCAGGCCAGGGCGGGCGGCGGGATCGCGGCCTGATTCTTCCCATTCAGGGGGCGGTTCCTCCCAGCGCCCCAGGCGCGGATCGCTGGCAATCCAGTCTTCCCACACCTCCGCCCCGGCAGGATCGCTGCGCCGCAGCCGCCGCACGAGCAGGCCCGCTTCCTTGACGCGCTGGCGATCGAGCGACGGCCAGCCAGCCGCCTGGCAGATCAGCTCCAGCACCACCACGGTGAAGCGATCGTGCTGGGGCAGGTAGAGCTTGCGCAGCCAGGGCGGTGTGCCCTTGGGCACGCCATCGCTGGCCAGGGCACTGGCGGGGCCGGGATCGCTTTCGGCCCGCAGTCCCCAGGGCCGGCCTCGTTGGACCGTGGCGGGATAGGCCGCCGTGCCGCTTCGGGCCAGCATCGCCAGGGGCGGCTCGCACCAATCGCGCCAGGCCCGCTGCGGCGGCAGACCTCCTCCGCCCGCCAACCAGGCGAAGCAGTCGTCCATGAAGTTGGTGCCAAGGAAGCTGAGCAGCAGCGGCCCGCTCGATTCCACGCCCGAGCCCGGGGGCTGCAGCGCCGGCCAGAGCTGGCGGGGCAGCACGGTGCGCAGCTGCTCGCGGCTGGGGAGCGGCGGCGCCGCCAGCGTCAGTCTTAGGGGCGTGCGGCTCACCAGATGTTCCCCACGCCGGGTGTGTAGCTGGGCGACACCACCGAACCGGTGATCAGCACGCCGCTGCGCACCACCCCACTGAACTCCGCCATGGCGGCCTGCACCCTCAGGGTGGGAGCGGTGATGCTCATGCCGGCCGGCGCCGTGATTGCCACCTCCGACAGCGCCGTGACCGTGATCTTGCCGGCCACATCGATCGTGATGCTGGCGCCGTTGCTGTGGCTGAGGGTCACGGTGCCCCCAGCGGCGTCGTCGAGTTCCAGGCGATGACCGCCCTGGGTTTCCAGCACCACCTTCTCCGCCGCCAGGCTGTCGTCGAACAACAGCCGGTGGCCCGAACGGGAGGTGATCGAGCGAAGGTTGTTGTTGGCGTCCATCGTTTCTGGCGGCGCGTCGACGCCGTTCCAGAGGGCGCCGATCACCACCGGATGGCGGGCATCACCAGCGAGGAACGCCACCAGCACCTCGTCGTTCACCTCTGGGATGAACCAGCTACCGCGATCGGCGCCGGCCATGAAGGTGGCCAGCCGGGCCCAGGCCGCCGCCTGGGGACCCTCGGCTCCATTCACGAAGGGCAGGCTCACCTTCACCCGGCCCTGGCCATCGGGATCCTGCACATCGGTCACCAGCGCCGGGTACACCCCCACCAAACGGTCGGGGCCCTGGCTGAGCTGCTGCGGGTCGGTGCCGGGGATCATGGCGAGTCCTCCAGCTGTGCTCTCTGGGCCTCGAAGTGGGTGCGGTAGCCGCTGGCCTGGTCGAAGCGGTGGCTCACAGCCGTCACCAGGTAGATGCCGCGGAACCAGGGGCCCAGATCCACCAGATCCAGCCGCGAACCCACCCGCAACGCCGGGGTGCCGGAGGTCACGCCGCGGCCGCGCACGAAGCGGCGGCTACGCTGGCGCAGCCGCGCTTCAGCCCGCTGGCGGGCCTCATCCAGCGTGACCGGCGCCTCCAGGTGCAGGTCTTCCGCCGCGCCGCTGAACACCTCCACCACCACCTCGGGGCCGATCCGCCCGCGGGAGGCCTCCGCCCGCACCACCGCGGCGGCGGCCGTGGCGTGGATCGCCTCCTTGGCAGCCACATCCCAGCCGTGCACCCGCACCTCGCCGCGTTGCTGAGCCAGATCCGCCAGCACGGTGAAGCGCAGCAGCTCGTTCTGGCGCGTGAGCTGGAGCGGAGGCTCCGCCTCGCTGGCGGCGGTGCTCACCTTCAGCTGGCCATTGCTGAAGCGAAGCAGATGGTCTGGCAGGCGCTGGCGCAGAGCCTCCAGTTCGCTCTGGTTCACCTGCAGTAGCTGGCGGTGCCGCCGGCCGTCGCCGCCCGTCAGCTGAGCGCTGAAGCCGGCGTCGCCGGCGATCCGGTTCACGATCGCGGCATCGCTGCTCTCCTCGCTCAGCCGGGTGCGCTGCCGCAGCTGCAAGGCCAGCAGGCGATCCTCGGCCAAAACGGTGAATTCCGGCGGGCGCAGCTCCGGGTAGTCCGCCCCCATGCCGGTGACCAGACCTTCAAACACCTCCCGGGGCTGCTGCTCCACCGCGAAGCTCACCCGCAGCTGGCGGCCGAAATCGATCGCCTGGCGGTCGAAATGCACGAAATCCACGGCCTCGCCAGGCTCCTTGCTGTCCCAGTTGAGAAACACCGCCTCCAGTCGCGCCAGGCCGCTGGCATCGGCATGGGTTTCCAGCCGGATCAGATCCGCCTCCAGCCGTTCGGCGCGGCGGCCATCGAGAGCCAGCTGCGGCCGGCTGTCCACCATCAGCGGCGCCTGGCTCATGGCAGTACCCCCCTGCCGCGCAGCCAGCGCTCAATCTCCTCCGCCACCAGCGCCCGCACCAGCGGCCGCAGTTCCTCCAAGCGCACCTCAGCGGCACCTTCAGCGGCGGCCCCGGCATCGCGATCCGCGGCGCCGGGAGCGGTCCCCCTGGCGTCCACCGTGGTGTTCAGCTCGTCGATCTGAACGCTCATGGCCTGCCTCCACAGCAGCAGGGCTGCCAGCCGCAACCACACCCGCCAGCGGCCTGCACTGGCGACGACTCACCGCCCGCGGCACGACCTCGCCGCCAGGCCTCGGCTTCCCAGCTTGGTCTTTGCTCCAGGGGTGAGCGGTCCGGCCTTGGGGGCAGGGGGAAGAGGCGCGGATCGGGCTCGAGGGCGAGCCGCGGGCGCAGGTGGGCATGGCCGCTGATCGGCGGCGGCGACTGCGGCAGGGACGACTCCGGCGGGGCGGGCTGGGCGCTCATGCGGGCGGATGGCGCCGTAGTGCCCCCGCTGGAACCGGTTCCCATCAGGGCGTTGGGCCCCGGGCCGGGGTCGAGACCGGCCTGGCGCTGGGCCACCACCGCGGCGGCGAGGCCCGCGGCGGCACTGCCGACCGGGGCAGCGTCCCGGCCCCAGGGACTGCTGGGACGCCCCGCTTGCGGAGTGGCCCGCCTGGCGCTGGAGGCGAGGCCAGCGGCGAGACCGGCGCTGCCGGTGGCGGACAACGAGGGCAAGGCCGCCCCCGCCGGCAATGCGGCCGTGCCGAACAGGGCGAGGGCCTCCGAGGCCCGCAGCGAGACGCCCGCCCCGAGGCGCTGGCCGATCTCGGCGGGGCTGGCGCGGCGCAGATCCGGCGCCAAGACTGCCGCCAAAGCAGCGTGTTGGCGTTGCAGCTCCCCCTCCGCTGGAGGCACATCGTTGCCTCCTGGCCCCGAAGCAAGTGCGACAGCACCGTCGCGCAGCGGGGCTGCCTGGGCGGCAGACACGTTGTAGCGAAACTCTTTTTCCGTGAGCGTGAGCGCCACCTTGGAGCGCAGCGGCACGCCATCGGCGCTGAAATAATCAAAGGTTTCCTGGTGCTGGCTCACCACGCCATCGAAGAGGAATTCACCCCACAGGAAGCGCACGCGCCTGGGCACAGACGCCTTTCCTGGATCGACGTCCTGCAGCAGATCGGCGATCGCCTTGGTGCGCTTGCGCACATCGCGATCTTTCACCGGCGAGCTCAGCGAGTTGGCCCCGTCGGAGTCCCGCGGCCGGGTGCTGTCGAAGATGCATTCGAAGCTGAGGGTGGCCTGGGAGGCGGCCACGTTCTGGGTTTGCTGTCGGCCCTGCCTGGCGGAATCACGCGCCTGGCCCGTGCTCACTTTGAACGTGAGGGTTTCGGGGTTGAAATCAAACGGGATCTCCCGAGCCTGATCAGGCGCGTTGGCGTTAGGTGGATCCCGGAAGGGGATCAGCTTCGCCTTCACCAAAGCGGGTCCGCTCATGCCAGCACCCTCCGCAACCCTTCATGCACAAGGTGCAGCTCCTCAAGGGCCACCTCGCTGCTCTGGCGCGCATTGAAGGGCGCACAGGTCACTTTGGTGGCAATGGCGTTCACGAACTGCCAGGTGCCCTCGGATCCGCCACTGCCGCGGGGATCGGCGCCCGGAGGAAAGCAGCGCACCGTGCCGTTCACGTAGGGCAGCGGATAGCGGCCATCCGTGCAGCGCTGCAACCAGCTCCAGAAGCCGGTATCCAGCGAGAGCCCGCGCTTGAGCACCAGCGGCTGGGTAGTGGCCTTGCCGATCAGCTGGCGCGGCCCCAGGTTGTAGCCCCCCTCCCGGAAGGTGACGGACTCCAGGGCGATTTCCAGCCCCTGCACCTCGGCGAAGGCCCCATTGGCGCTGCGCAGCTGCTCCACCCCCTCGAACGCCGAGGGTTCCAGCTCCACCCGGAAGCGAAACGTGCTCAGCCAGCGTTGCTCGTCCATCAGCGCACCTCCAGGCCGGGGTCTTCGCCGCCGCGGCGAAGCAGCTGGAACACCAGGAACTCCGCCGGCAGCGCCGGCGCCACGCCCACCAGCAGCACCGCCTGGCCGGCGTCCCGCTCACGGCGGCTGGTGGTGCTGGCGTCGCAGCGGGCGAAGAAGCTCTCCTCCTCCGTGGCGCCCGCCAGAGCGCCGGTCTCGAACACCATTCGCAGTCGCCGCCGGGCGATGCCGGCCATCGCCTCCCAGAGCGCTGGATCATTGGGTTCGAACGGTGCCCAGGCGAGTTCGGAGGCGATCTGCAGCTTCAGCCAGTCGATCAGCCGCCGCACCGAGAGATGGGTCCAGTCGCGCTCGGCGCTGCTGGTGCGTGAACCCAGCAGGGTGAAACCGGCGGGGGTGGCGCGGAAGGCATTGATGCGCTCCCCGTGCAGGGCACCCGCCAGCTCCTCACCAACAAGTTCCGCAAGGGCGAACACAGAGCGCGCGGTGAAGTTGGCTGGGGCGCGCCACACCCCCAGCTCCCGTTCACTAGCGGCGATCAGGCCCGCCGCAACGGCCGCGGGTCCGATCAGCACCGCTCCGTTGGCCCCGCTTGTGCGCAACCAGGGGGTGTAGACGGCAGCCCGCTGACTGCGCAATCCAGCGAGCCAGGCTGCCCGTTCGCCGGCCCGCAGCGGTTCGGCACGGCCCGCCACTTGGCGCAGCGGCAGATCCAACAGGGCCATCCCCTGCTGGCGGCGCTCGCAGGCCTGAACCAGCCGCTGCTGGGCTTCCCGCAGATCCTGGCTGTTGTAGGCCAGTCCGGGGAAACGGCGGATCGGCTCGGTGATCTCCGCCTTCGGTGTCTCGCAGCTGCTGCCGAAGCAGCGGCTGGGGGGCGGAAGACCGGGTTTGATTGCCGCAGCCTCAGGACTGGCGGGGTGGAGCAGATCCGGCAGCACGATCAGGGCCCCCGGCTCCAGGGGATGGGCCTCATCCCAGCGGTCCAGGGCGCCGCCCGAATCCAGGGGGCCGGGACGATCGGCGAACACCAGCCAGCGATCGTCCTGGTCGCTGGCCGGCGGCGGAGGGCTGGGCTCGAAGAAATGAACACGATCAAAACGTTCGATACCGTCTGGGTCTGCTTGCTGCCGCCAGGCACGATCAGTACTGCTCTCGCCGGGATCGCCCAGGGGCAGATCCCAGGCTTCGCCCCGTTCCAACAGGGACGCGCTTGGATGCAGTGAGCATTGCAACAGGCGGGCACTGGGGCGCACGAACTCCGAGCCCCAGGCTTCCTGCGGGCCGCCCCACAGTCGATCCGTCTCAGCCGCTGCCGATTCGCTGTCTCCTCCCTGGGAGAGGCGACCGGGCCGCAACGCCTCGCTCGCGGTGCGGCGACCCAGCAGGCGCGGCAGGAAACGGGGGTGTTGCGGGTGCAGGGCCGCTTGAGGCCAGCTTTCCACCAGCCGTCCGGCCAGCCGGATCTCCAGCGTCAGCTCCAGCCGGCGCGCCTCCGCCAACAGCTCCGCCACCAGGGCATCGGTGTGGGGCGCTGGGTCGAGAACCAGGCGCTGCTGGCCCAGCTCAATCCCGTCGCCTGGATTGATCGGCTCCAGCTGGGCCACTCGGGTGAGCAACGGCTCAGGAGCATCGGCGCTGCCTCCGGGTCGCCCCCGCTTCAGGCTGAGCGTGTCGCCCACCTGCAGGCTGCCGGAGCTGCAGAGCAGGGTGGCGGGGCTGCTGGGGTGTGGGCGGAGCAGGGCCGGCGCACGCTGCAACGTGATCCGCAGCCGTAGCTGCGACGCCCACCCCCCGGGATTTCGGGCCGCCAGAACCGGAGGAGCCTCACCCCCAGAAAGCGGGGACAAGGCTGGCATCACCTCCACGCCCGGCAGAACCAACGGGCGCGTGTGGCTCGCCGCGTGGTTCAGACAGCGCACCACCAGGCATTGGCGCCCTCCCTGCTCAAAGAACAGGCGCACCGCCTCCGGCAGCAGCAAGCCGGCCGGAGTGCCGCCGAACCGCTGCTGGAACTCGCTCCAATCCGCCACATCCACCGCGGTGTGCAGCGGGCCCCGCTCGGCCAGGCCAATGAACACGGCCCGATCGAGCCTGGCCAGGGCCGGCGCAGAGCGCGGGGCGCGGGCTTCGTAGACACCGGGGGCCCGGCCGGGAAGCCAGGGCTGAATGGGCAGGGTGGCGACCATTGCTCTGCGCTCACTCGTAGGCGATGTCTTCGCAGACGAGCACCAGCTCCTCCATCGCCACATCGGAGGCGCCCTTGGCAGCCAGGGTGGGGCCGGTCCATTTCGAGGGCCGGGCGCGGGTGAGGGTCCAGGTGGCGACCACGCCGGCGCTGTCTTCACTGCGTAGCTGGATCACCACCGTGGCGCGGGCCAGCATGTTGCCGCTACGCACCTGGCTCACCCATTGCCATAGATCGAGCGCCGCGATCAGGCCGCGTTTGAGGGTGACATCGCCGGCTTTGTACATCAACGGAATCTTGCGCGGCCGGTTGAAGGGTTCGGTGCCCTCGCGGTACTCGGCATAGGTGATCTCTGTATTCAGGCCGGAGCAATCGGAGAAGCCGCCGCGGAATTCACCGCCACTTTCCGGTGAGATGGTGATCAGGAAGTTAAACGGACCGTAGGGATCGTCGCGGGTTACAGCCATGGGTAATCAGGGGAGAAAAAAATCAGATGATTGAGGCATCAGCGGTCCACTGGCCAATGCGGAAGATCACGAATTCCGCCGGCTTGGTGGGGGCCACGCCGATCAGGCAGATGAGGCGGCCGTTGTCGAGATCGCCCTGGCTCATCGTGCTGCGATCGCAGCGCACGAAGTAGGCATCCTCGGGCTTGCTGCCCAGCAGGGCACCGGTGCGCCACACGTCGTAAAGGAAGCTTTCGATCGTGAGCCGGATCTTCAACCAGAGCTCTTCGTTGTTGGGTTCGAACACCGCCCACTGGGTGCTGCGATCGATCGAATGCTCCAGAAAAATGAACAATCGCCGCACATTTACATACACCCACTCAGGATCGGAAGAGATCGTGCGCGCCCCCCAGACGCGGTAGCCACGGCCTTCAAAGAACCGAAGGCAGTTGATACCCTCGGGATTGAGCACATCCTGCTCGCCCTTACCCACGTTGCGGTTGAAGCCAAGCACACCGCGCACCGTTTCATTGGCTGGCGCTTTGTGCACGCCCCGCTCGATGTCGCTGCGGGCATAGATGCCGGCCATGGCGCCCTCCGGCGAGAGGGCCAGAGGTGGACCGTTGCGCTCCACCGGCGGAAGCAAGAGCCAGGGGTAATAGAGCGCGGCGTACTTGGAGTCGATCTGGCTGCGAACCGCACGAATGCCGGCCTGATTGAGATCGCGCGGCCCGGCCAAAATGGCAAAGCGATAGCGCAGGTTTTCGCAGTGGCTGATCAAGGCGTTCGTCACGGCCTGCCTTTCCGTATCGGCAAGGGCCGCACTGCCCGGCGCGGCAACGATGGCGATGTCGTCAATCTCGGCAAGCGCGTTCAACCCTTTGGCGTCCCGACCTTCCCCTGAGCCTTCGAAATCACTGGCCACCACTGCTTGACCATCGGAGCCACCGCGGAGCACAAAAGCAGGCCGAGCCTTATCGGGATCTGGGGCCCCAGAGTCCAGGGTGAGTGCCGCCAGCAGATCCCGTGCAAACGCTGCCTTCAGCGCATCCGTCGCCGCCGTTCCCTGAGGGAAAGGAGGCACCGGCTTGCTGGCCGCCCCTGCACCGCGGGCGAAATAAATCCGCTGGCTGCCATCGGCGGGGGGTTGCACACCATCGCGATCGTCGTGGCGTAGAACCTGGCCGATGAAATCTTCGGAATCAGCATGAACAGACAAGCGTTGATATAGATCGCTTCGCGCACCACTACTGCCATCTGGATTAGGCTGCACCTCAAGGTCTACGGTGATCTTCTGGATGGCAACCGCATCTGTGATGGCCACATCCAAGATCGATCCGTCACCCCTTGTCAGCACGATCTGACCAGTACTTCCCATGGAAATGGCATAAAGCTGATCGGGAGTGATGGCCTGAGCCCCGCCAGCGCTCACTTCGCGTTGCTTGATGGTGCCACCAGTGGGTATGACTTCCACCACATCTCCGCGGCGTACTCCGCTGAGCCGCTTCGATCCGGTAACGCCGGTGAGTAAGTTGCCGCTGCGTAGAGCTCGCACAGTGACTTGGACGTTGCCGGCGCGACCCGGGAATCGAGCCCGTAGGCTCACACGATCAACGTCTGTTGCTCCGGTGCCAGCGATCAAGACAGATTCGGCAACTCCATCGGCATTTACGCCAGCGGCTACGGCCGTCGGGGCGGAGTACAAACGGCTGACATAGACCCGTTTTCCACCGTTCTCAAAGAAGAGCCGGACCGCATAGGCCAGATGGTTGAGCGTCGGAATGCCATCCAGCAGCAGGAGGTCGTTATCACCGAATAGTCGCTTGAAATCTTCATAGCTGGTCACCAGCTCCGGCAACCCCTTGATCGGCCCATAGCGCACCTGCCCCACGAAGCCACAGGTGGATGTGGCTACCCCCTCGATCGACTTGGCGCGGAAACTGGTTTCTTCAACGTATACACCGGGAGCGAGATACTCGGGCATGACCAGAAAGAGGGTGACGAGTTGAGTGAAAGAGTCAGATCAGAATCAGATCCCAGCGCTGCTGACGGCCGATTCGCAGTGGCAGTCGATCACTGAGCGGCCCATCCGGTCCATCCCGGAAGCGGAAGTAGGTGCCACTGGCTCTGGGGGGGCCATAACCGGCCGGGGCGATCCCAGAGGAGATGCCCTGCACAAGCCCCTGATCCAGCACCGGGATGCGCTCCACCCAGGTCTGGCTCGATTCTTCGGCTAGCTGCAGCGGCAGGCAAAGCCTTCCTCGGCGTTCCTCAACTGTGCCCGGTGCTGCAAAGGGATCGGGCCGCTCCCCATCCAGGTCCAAGGCATATCCACCGGAGGCGTCGCTCCAGGTGGTGGCGCTGGCAAGCACGCCGAAGAATCGGGTCTCTACCTGCACCAATGCAAAGGGGATTGGTCTTCCCGCCGCATTGCGCAGCTCACCCCAGATTCCGGTGGCGCCAGCACGTCTTCCAGATCCAGGAGCCGGACGCAGCGCCAGGCGATGCACCAGCTGACGCCAATCATCTAGCTGGGTGGGTCGCTCCAACCGCTTCAGTGACTCATGCACTCCCCCCCGATCGATGACGGTGAGATTGAGCTTTGCCGGCAGATAACGGCCCAGCGGGTCTTCGATCGTGAAGGTGTGGGGACCTGGCGCCAGCCCCACAAAACCGTAGAGGCCATTGGCGGCATGCCAGCTGGGCATCTCTCGTGATCCTCGGCAGCGCACGAGAAGATCAGGAATGCCTTCTCGCGGTAACCAACGCTGCATCCCTGCGGGGAGAACCTCTTCATCAACCCGATGGGGCACCGGCTGGATCGCCAGGGATCCCAGCACCGGCACCCCTTCCCATCCCCGCGAGTTGCTCCAGGCCAGTGCTCCTCCAACGGGCCAGGGCAGCGGATAGGGAAGCAGCGGGGTCATGGCTGGATCCGCGACCCGAAGGCAAGGGCACGGCTGGTGACTGGCACTTCGCTCCTCTCCTTTGGTGCCAGTCGCACCGTTCGCACTAAATAAGGAACTGACAACTGATAGGGGAGATCAAAGCCGTCCCATAGCCGCATCATGTCCTCATGGTTCATCGGTGCCAGAGAGATGCGCAGAGCATCCTCTGGCTCCCAGCTGTAGGAAGGGCTGAGCCATGCACCCTGCACGATGGCGAACTCTTGCAGGATTTCCATGCAGTGCTGCAGCATCCGCTGCTCACCGCTCGCAGAGTTCTGGCCCCAAACGGTTAACAGATAAGACAGCTCCAGTCCCAGCCAGCGGGCACCGGGAATGCTCGGCGACCCTGCTGGCGAATCGCCATATCGCCTTGCCTCGTCTACATCAACTCGATAAAGAAGCAGGGAAACCGTGCTCGTAGGTGGCCCGGTGTATTGAGCGCTACGAAAAAGCTCTACGTCGTACCCATCACGCGTTGGCCCGAGCAGCACTTCCAAGCGCTGCCTGAGCAGTGAGACCAGCGTGTCGCTGGCGCCCGGAATCGAGGCAGCACTCATGTAGGCCTACCTTTGCCGTGGGGTAGCTCCCACGTGCTAGCAAGCCAAGCTCAAGGCGTCATCGATAAAATATATCTTCACGTGACGAACTCCACACGATTGATCCTGACGTGACCCCCTTTATTGGTCCAGGTGCAATGAGAGGGGTGGTCATGCAGCAGCTGCTTGAGCCGCCTCCAGGGGCGTACGCCCCTGGAGGGCCGAATGGGGCCTGAGGGTGTTGTACTCCCAGCGCTAGCGGTTGGCCAAGCCCTGGGCCTCAGCCACCGTGGCGAACAGCTCGGTATTGAGGAACTCGTCTCTGAACCGGCTGTTGAACGACTCGACAAAGCCGTTCTGCCACGGGGATCCTGGCTCGATGTAGGCGGTGGTGGTGCCGCTGGTCTCGCACCAGCGCTTGAGGGCGTGGGCAATGAACTCGGGGCCGTTATCGCTTCGGATGAACCCCGGCGCCGGGTAGTGGCTGGTGAGCTCCTCCAGCACCGCCACCACGTCCTTGGCCTTGCAGCGCCGCCCCGCCCGGATCGCCAGGCACAGACGGCTGTGCTCGTCGATCACGTTCAGGAACTTGAGCCTGCGGCCGTCGGCCGTGGCGTCGAACTGGAAGTCCATCGCCCACACCTGATGCGGGTATTCGGCCTGGTGACGGCGCACGGAGCCGTCGGCGGGCCGTGCCCGCTTCTGCTTTCTCGGAGTGGACCGCTGGAGGCCCTCCTGCCACCAGAGCCGGTGCACCCGCTTGTGGTTCACTGTCCAACCTTCCCGCCGCAGCAGGCGGTACGCCATGCGCCGGCCCCAGCGGATGTGCTTAGCGGCGATCTCCCGGAGGCGACGCCGGAGCTTGGCTTCCTCGATATCGACGACCCGGCCACCATGGCGCTGGGTGCTGCGGTGCTGGCCCACCACCCGGCAGGCGAACCGCTCCGAGACCCGGAACATGGCGCGCAGGGCCCCCATGGCCCTGCTGCGTCGTTTCGGGCTCAGAAGTTTCCCTCGGCCAGCTCCTACTGCTTCGCAGAAGCCTTCGGCTAGAGCATCGCTTTCTCCAGCTCGGCTTCTGCCAGAAGCTTTTTGAGGCGGGCGTTCTCCTTCTCCAGCTGGGTCAGCCGCTTGGCCTCTTCGGCCTGCATGCCGCCGTACTGCTGTTTCCAGCGGTGATAAGTCGGCTGGGTTACCTCGATGGCCCGGCAGACGTCGGCAACGGTCTTGCCCTGGGCGATCAGCTGCTCAGCGGTCTTGAGCTTGCGGATGATCTGCTCGGCGGTGTGTCGGATGCGTTTCATAGTGGAGTCCCCGGCCCAGTCTGGCCGGATCAGGACTCTCATTCACCCTGGACCGACTTCCGGGGGCCACGTCAGTGGTAAGCCCAGCGAGGGCATGGCCACCAGAACCCGGCGCACACCGCAAGCCGCAGCACTGACTCCGTGCCCGAGTTGCCGGGAATCAGCACTGTCAGACAGTGCTCTCAACTTCGCCTTGCTGGTGTGGACATGGGAACCCAGGCGGAAATACATGATTGTGAGTGACCTCAAGTTCCGTATCCAGCCACTGCTGCACGAACGGGGCAACCACAGCGAAAGGGCCCTGAAAGAGGTCAGCCGTCAGTCCAGCACTCGTTAGGAGTTGAACCACGGCAGCTTCAGACCAAGGGCTTCGATTGGATTCATGACGAGCTTGTTGAGAGCACGGCCTAGAACGACTTGGGGCTCGTCTGCCCGAATAGGCAGGACGGGATGCAAGTGATCGGCACCGTCGACAATCTTGCGTCTGATCAGGGAGTTCCCTGCCTCCAGCCCGCACACATAGGCTCGTTCCTGACACAGACCCTTGGCTCCATGTTCTTTATCGCCCATCCGCACCCAGTCGCCAGCGCAGACGATCGATTCCACTGAGGTTTCCAAAGGTGGCCGTTTTCTGAAACTGCCCGGAGAGAAGAGCGACACCGAGCCTGGATAGCGCCGCACCTCGGAATCAACCACCCCGGCATTGGTGAATTCAGGATGAGCGATAGGAAGCAGGTCACGCGTGAGCTGATCGATGATCTCTTGATCGCTCATCGCTGCAATAGCCGATGCGTTGTAGAAGTCACTGGCGACCACTGAGCCCTGGGGCTGCTCATCAGCCCAGAGAGCCTGTTGCGCATCCCTGTGCAGTTGATCCAGCATGAAAAAAGTGCCCCCAGAGCCCTTCAGTGATTCGAATCGGGAGAACACGTTGGCTGGGTAAGCAATTGGAATATAGCGATCCAGCCATAAACGCGCTGACACGACATCGATAGAACCAAGCGAAGCAGCGCCAACCAGCTCTGGTGCTGCCTTGCAGAGTTCTGGAGATTGAGCCATCAGAGACTTGAGCCCTTTTGCACCAACGGCCAAGACCACAGCATCAACCTCGTCAATCACCTTGACTGTATTGGTGACCACGTTCTCAACCTCAACCGAGCTGATCCGCCGCGAGTCAGATGACACATTCACCCGTCTCACCAACGCTCCCCCAAGAACCTGCAGATGATGGCGGGAGATTAGCCTTCGACTTAGGGGCTCAAACAGATGTTCAGCGATGCTTTTTGACTTGATCCAACGGACATCAAATGAGTCTTGGTGGGCCAGGGCGTAGTAATAGAGGAGCTCCATGGTGACCGCGGCCGAAAGCTCTTCTGGTGGCTTGAACAAGCCAACTAGTAAGGTCGGGCGCAGGAACTCATTGATGAGCCGATCGCTGATACCGAGCTTGACAAAGAGTGATTGCGCATCGAGATCGTCGTACTGCTGGAAAGTCTTGTCACTGCGATGGAGGTCAAGCATCGCATAGAGAAGACCGGCTATGCTAAGCCGGTCTTGAATGGGTAGTCGCTTGAAGTTTGTGACTGTTGCCACCATCTGACCAAGCGGACTTGGCCATTGGGGTGCCTCTCCAAAGACAGGCGCTGTTGCTTCTAAACCATCGGGCGACCAGAAGGCGCTGGTTGTGAAGTCAGTGAAGACATCGCCAGCGCCGAGTTCATCAGCGAGGGTATTGATATTGGGATAGTCCTTCCAAAACCCTCTGGTGCCTGCCTCGAAAGGTTTGCCACTTTTGGTTGTGATTGGTGTGCTGCCTGTTGGATCGGGCATCCCATCAATCAAGGTGACACGAATACCGGCCTCACAGAGTGCCTTGGCTGCGCCCCAACCAGCCCATCCGGCGCCGATGACGACGACATGGGATGGTCTTCCGCCGGGCATGGTCTCGTCTGGCATAGCTGCTATGAACGTCGGCTCAGCTTCTGCAAGCTACTCAACAAGTGATGGATCTCGCCGTTCCGACGGACCGCTCCTGATCCGGAGCATTGGGTAAGGCGCGACGGATGCCGTGGCTGCAGCAGCAGGACTGACTGTGCTCAGGCGAGCAATTCAATCAGCCGAATTTGGGAGATCTCATAAGCACGTTGGCCGCGTTTCAGTGATTTCACCCTGCATACCGCTTTTTGAACACAGTTTAGTTGTTCTTTTGTTCCTTTGATTTCACTGGGGTCGGCTCGGCTGCTCCCTACAGGTTCGACTGCTACCCGTTATGCCATCGGTGGATTGGTTCGACTTTGTTCCACTGGGATCGTGTGGGCACGATTGACAGCTGACTGCGAAGCATGCAACCGGTGGCCTTGCAGCAGGCAGGGAAACGACCGCCCGCTGCGCTCGCTTCTCAAGCCGCAGCGCCCGCTCCGCTGATGGATGGCGCGGATAGGCACGGTTGCCCGTGTAGCTGGCCTCCAGCCGGGGCTTGCAGCCGTGAGCTACAGCCAGGGGCGGTAGCGGCTGCGCTGCCGCTGTGCTGCAGCCTGATGGCCGCTGTTGCCGAACTGGGGGCTGGAGCCATCCCGGCGGCGCCGCACCCAAATACCCCGGCGAATGAGCCGGCTGTCCTGATCATTGGCGCGGCGGGCGGCCACGATCGCCCCGTAACCCCGCTTCTGTTTGCGTTGGGCACGGGAGCGGGCCTGGCTGGCGCTGGCGGCCGGCACCACCGTGGCGGTGGAGCGGTTGCGCCAGAACACCAGATACCAGGCCATCGCTCCCTCCCGGCTGGCTGATCAGCGCCGTGGGGCAGCTGCCCTGGGCGTGGTGCCCTTGACGGCCTCCAGGTAGAGCTCGGCGGTGCTCAGCGTCTGGAGATTGACCGCGCCGCCGTGCTCGAGGCCCGTTTCAGGCACCGCAGCCGAATAGAGGCCGCTGCGCTGCTGGAACAGGAAGCTGTACACCGGGTGGCGGCGCAGCTCCTCCATGTAGTCGCCATCGCTGAGGGCCACGCCATCGGCGGTGAGGGGCTGGCCCTTGCCATCCACCGGCAGCAGCGGCTCGCGGCCATCCATTTCCCCCAGCTGGCAGTGGCCGCCGCACAGCGTCATGAAGGTGTCAAAGAAGGTGCCCCATTCATCGCCGCCGAAGCGCCCTTCTGCCTCGCGGAACAGGCGCTCCAGCAGCCGCTCCTTGCGCAGGTTCTGCACCTGACAGCGGGCCTCGTCCCGCTCTTTTTCAACGCTGCGCACGCGGCGCAGGTTGGCCTCGTTGAGCTGGCGTTCGCGGTCGGCCACCTGGCGCTCAAACTCCTCGCGCTTGCGCTCGCCGTCCTGCAGGCGGGCGTACTCATCGGGGTTGATCTCCGAGAAGCGGGACAGCTGGGCGCGGGCCTTGCGCAGTTCTTTCTCGAGCTGGTTGCTGCGGCGGCGTTCGGCGCGCAGGGGATCAGCAGTGCTGGTGGTGGCAGCGGGGGGATCGTCGTGGTCGCCGCCGCCGGTGCTGGAGTCCGGGGTTGACGCAACATCAACGCTGTCGTCACAGGTGCCGCTGTCGAGGCTGCTGGCCTCGTCGTCGTTTTCGTCGAGAGGCTCGAGGTCAGCGGATGGTAGAGCAGTGGTGCCAGCGGGACCCTGGTTGGGCCGCTGCTGGTGCTGGCGGTAGACCTGCCAGGGCGCAGCGGGGTCAGAGAAGAAGGAAGAGGGCATCACCCATCACAGCTGTGGTGCTGCGGGCGCCCCGTCCGGGCTGCGCTCGCTCTCCCTGTTGCCAGATCTTCTGAATGTGTATGGCCGACCTAGGCTTTACACATTGCCCTGGGGCTTGGCATGCGCACCAACATCGTCATCGACGACGCCCTGATGAAGCAGGCAATGCAGGCCAGTGGTGCCCGTAGCAAGCGAGAAGCCGTGGAGCTCGGCCTGCGCACCCTGGTCAAGCTGCAGCAGCAGGCCGAGATCCGCGCTTTCCGGGGGCGCCTCAGCTGGGAAGGGGATCTGGAGGCCCAGCGCCTCGATGGAGTGACCGAGGCGGCTGAACAGCAGCCGTGATCGTTGTCGACTCCTCGGTCTGGATTGATTTCTTCAATGGGGTCAACACCGCTGAGGTGGAGCGGCTGGATGGATTGCTCGGGGTGACGCCGCTGGCGATCGGTGATCTGATCCTGGTGGAGGTGATGCAGGGCTTCCGCAGCGAGCGGGACGTGGCCACCGCCCGCCAGCTGTTCCGTTCCCTGGCCCTGTTGCCGATGTTGGGCGGCAGCAATGCCTGGAAGGCGGCGAACAACTACAGGCAGCTGCGCCGCAAGGGGATCACGGTGCGCAAGACGATCGACGGGATCATCGCCACCGCCTGCATCGAGGCCAACCTGCCGCTGCTGTTCAGCGACCGGGACTTCCAGCCCTATGTGGAGCACCTGGGCCTGGAGGCGGCATGAGCCGCAGTGGAGGGGAGCTTCTGCGGCCGTCAGCCCTGAGGCTCCACGCCCTCCTCAGCAGCAGGCGCCGAACGCCGGGCCGGCAGATAGATCCACTCCCCCGCTGGCAGCGGTGTGGAGGGTAGATACCCCGGCACCAGCAGTTGCGTCCCCGCCGGAATGGGCGTGGTGGAGCGGTAGACGGGCAGCAGCAGGGTTGTGCCAGCCGGCAGGGGTTCCTCGCTGGGCCAGCTGCTGAGCTCTGGGTTGAACTGGCGGAGCAGGGAGAGGCTGAGGTGTTGCTCGGCCGCCACGCTGCTCAAGGTCTCGCCCTCACCGGTGACGTAGGCCTCGCTCTGCTGCAGCACCGGGTTGAGGCTGCGCAGCTTGGCTTCCGTGGTGCCATGCCGCCCGGCCAGCACCGCCAGTGAATCCCCCTCGACAGCGGTGATGGTCTGGGTGCTCTCCAGCTGGGGGTTGATCCGCCGCAACGTGGCCACGGTGGTGCCGTAGCGCTCGCCGATCAGGGTCAAGGTGTCGCCATCCCTGAGCACCAGCACGCTGTGGGGCCTGAACACCAGCTGGATCGCCTCCCCCAGCAACGGCTGCACCAGCAGGCCGATTCCGCCCGGGCCATAGTCCGCCCCGAAGTGCTGCACCAGACATCCCGCGAACTGGGCTCGCCCGCCACTAGGCAGCCCGCCTTGCGGCTGGAGCAGGGCCAGGTCCCCCAGCCACATCACCCCCTGGCAGGGGGCCTGCACCGTGCCCAGCAACGTTGGGTCCCAGGGCAGCGGTGCCTCGTCGCGGAAGCACGGCGTGGCCCAATCGAGCTCGGCGGCCAGCCAGTCAAAGGTGTTGCTGGTGCTCACCGGCAGGATCGCCGCCCGGCACAGATAACCGCGCAGCAACACATCGCCCGGGTCAGTGAGTGCGGTGTCGTTGTAGCCGCTGACGATGCCGCTCTGCTCCAGGAAGCGGTCGGTCACGTGCCGGCGAATGGGAACTGGATTACGGCTCTCGGGCCGGTCCACCTCGAACAGGCAGAGGCGGGCATTGGCGTAGGGCTGCAACGCCAGCCATAGAGGCGAGGTCCCAGGGGACGCAACAACCGGCTGGGCCTCCCGGCTGTCGATCGCCGGGGCTGCAGCAGGCAACCCCACCAGCTGACCCCACTGCGGCGCACCCCGCAGGGGATTGAGGCTCTGGTTCAAAAGAGAGGGGTTGTTCCATCACTCAACCCCGCACCAGCGATCCCCGGAAGGGATCCGGGTTGCACTGGCGCCAGTTCTGCAGCCTTGGCAGCAGCAGCGCCAGCTGGCCGATGTGCTGACTGCGTTGCCGGTTCAGCACCACCGCTGGTGATGGGGCCGCGGGGTTCCATTCGCTCTCGGTTTCCTCCAGCAGCAGCTCGGTGGCGTACTCCACCACCGCCAACTTGCTCAGCGGCAGTGGATTGGGCACCACCCCGCCGGCCACGCCCTTGCGCCGGCTGCGCACCGGACTATTGACCTCCGCCGGGGTCAGTGCCGCCAGCAGCTGATCGAGAGCGGTGATGCCATCGAGATGGCCCTGGGCGGTGCATACCCCCGTGGGGTAATGGGTCTGGAGCAGCGCCATCTCCCGGTTCAATGCCGCCAGGGCAGAAGGGGTGACGGGAATCGAGAGGGCGATGCGCAGGGCCTCAACGTCGCCGGGGCGCCAGGTGCAGGTGAGTTGGGAGGACTGGGTCATGCCCTCCATTGCCAGCTCAACCCCTCGGGTTGCTTCATCCCTAGCTCCTATCCCTTAACTTGATCCCATCTGATCATCCCTGGAGGGATGGGCCATGCATGCCGTGAGCGTGAGCGGGCTCAAGCACAACCCCGCGGAGGCCCTGCGCCAGGCGCGCAGCGCCCCGGTGGTGGTGCTCAACCGCGACCATCCCGACGCGGTGCTGATCGGCCTGGAAGAGGGGGGCGTGCTGCAGGCTCCGGGTGTGCGGGCTGCGCTGGCGACGGCCCTGTTCCGCGATGGTGAACTGTCGCTGGTGCGGGCCGCCCGCGTGGCCGAGATGGATGTAGCCAGCTTCATCTCCCACCTCGGCCGCCTCGGCATTCCGGCGATTCGCCTCACGGCCGCTGAAACCAACGCCGATCTCGACACCCTGGAGCAGTGGCTGCAATCGTCATCAGCGACGCCAGCCCACTGATCGCCCTGGCCCGGGTGAACGGGCTGCTCTGGCTGCAGCAGTTGTTCACTGAGGTTGTGGTGACCGACGTGGTCCTGGCTGAGGTGCTCACGGGCCGCTATCCAGACACGGAAGCTCCGATTGAGCAGGCCCTCGCTGCTGGCTGGTTGCAGGTCGTCGTCGTGGACAGCAGCGAGCCTGCGCTACCCGATCTCGATGAGGGGGAGGCGGCCAGCATCCGGCTGGCCCTGAGCAGCGGCGAGCCGGTGCTGCTGTTGATCGATGAACGTGCTGGGCGGGCGGTGGCCCAGGAGCTCGGCCTCACCGTGGCCGGTACCGCCGCCGTGATCGGCTTGGCCCGCCAACGCGGTCTGATCGCTTCTGCCCGAGACGTGTTCGCTGCCCTGCATGCCAGCGATTTCCGCATGGCTCCGGCGGTGATCCAGGCCGTGCTGGATCGCTGTGGGGAGTGAACGGCAACCGCCGCAAGCAGTCCCATGACGGGTCTTCAGTCAGCGTTGCCATCGAGCCCCAACTGCTGGCGCAGCTCAGCCCCTTTCCAGCAGCTGGCGCATCACCGCCACCTCCTCCGGCGTTTGCATCACGCCCTCCAGCCCAGCCATCAGGCCTGCTGTATGAGCGCCGGGCAATCCCGCCAGCCCCTTGCCGCTGGAGGCGGTCAGCTGCTCAGTCGGTGGTGCGCTGCCAGCTCTGGGGTGGCCCAGTTTTTGCGTCGCCTCTGGTCCAGTTTTCGATGTCGCCTGACACGCAGTGCGTGACAAAAGATCTTCGTAGTCGCTGCGGCAGCGGTAGTGGTTGAGGTACTGGTGCGCCAGCCCCAGGTGGGGCAGATCGCCCTCGCCAAAGGCGGTGCCGTCCACCGAGTACCAGAGGGCCGGCAGGTCAAACCGCTGGGGGATTCGCTCTGGCTCGCCCACCGGCACCACGTCGTAACCATCAACGGCGTCGGGGTTGGGGTTGGCCTGCCAGCTGCGCAGCACCAGGCCGTCATCCGTCACCGAAAGGCTGCGGTACAGCCAGGCCTGCGGATCGGGCACCAGGCCGCCGTGGGCGTCGAGTACAACCGTGGGCACAGCCGCATGGCCGCTTGCGAAACGGGGCGGCAGGGCCTGGCGGCGCGGTTCACGCCAGACGATCTCCACTGGCCCCGATGCCGGCGCGGTGGTGGATGTGTCGGTGGGCAGGCGCCAGTTGAGCAGGTCGCCCTTGGCGAGGGCCTCCAGCCGGTCGCCTTCTGAGGGCCAACGGTGCTGGGGCGGCAGCGGCAGGATCAGGCAGCCGCCATCCCGCAGGGTGAGCAGGTCGGCCAGGAATAGGAACACCCCCAGGTCGGTGCCCTGGCCATCCACATCGGTGGCCACACGGGTCAGCGAGTCGGGCAAGTCCTGCCAGGCCAGGCGCGACAGCATCCCCGCGTAGGTGTGCAGGGCATCGCGGTAGAAGCCGGTGGGCCGGGCAGCTTCCAGGCGCTTGAGGTAGCAGGTCTCGGGTTCCTCGATTCCGCGGGGGAGGTACACCGGCCGGCGGCTGGTGCCGTCGGGGAGCTCCAGCAGGGTCCAGCAGTCGTAGACCAGCTGCAGGCGATCCCTCAGGCCGGAGAGGGTGGGGTGTTCCAGCCAGGGGGGCTCAGCCAGGGCATGGGGGTGCGGCGCTGGTCTGGAAGTGGGGGTGCTGGAGGTGACTGGCCTGCGGCGGCGGGTGGTGGGCACTGGCTGCTGGTGGGGTCAGAGCCATTGCCAGAGGCAGCGGTTGGCCGTGGAGAAGGCGATGCAGGATCTGCATGGTTCCAGTCAGATCATTTGGGCAAGCGAGTCGGCCAGAGCGAGGGGCCTGGGGTCTTATGCGGGTCCGTATATGAACCACGCTTAAGGGTCTATCTGCCCGAGAGTAATTACCACGCAGTGGGTTTAGAGTTGAACTGGTAATGACTTCGGGTTCATACGCGGACCAGCAGGGGCCAGGCTAGTTTTTAACGAGGATCCGCCCATTTAGCGTT
>JBIIIC010000021.1:0-53158 GCA_044235095.1 Prochlorococcaceae cyanobacterium
CCACCAGATTGCTGAGGGCCTGGTAGGCCCAGTCGGTGGGGCGAACGTCGGCGAACTGGTTGATGCTGGTGACCTGGTTCTGGGAGCGCCAGGCTTTGAGCTCGTCGATCTCCTGCTGTTCCATGTAGGTGTTCATGGCCTCCGAGGCCAGTGCACCAACAGGACTGAACAGGCCGAGCAGGGCTGGTGCCAGCACCAACCGTTGAAAGGCTTTCATTGAAACGGCTCCTCACGAGACAAAAGGCTGCGCTGAGTGACACTCGAGCGCGCCCGCGCCAAAGTTGTATCTCGTGGCCATCAGCGCTCAGATCCTGAGTGATGCAGAGCCGCGTAACAAAAGGCACGCGTTGTGGTTTGTCCCTGGGTCGCCGCTCAGGTGCTCACAAAAAACGCCAAGAGTGACATATTCACCCTTGGCGTTGTGATGAGCTGAGGTTCGGCCCGGATGTTGTGATCAGCGGCTGCGATTCACCCGAACCGGCACCAGCACGGGCTGCATCAGGCCGCCGTCCTCGTTGTCGTCGTCGGAGTTGGAGGTGAGCCAGAGAGCCAGTCCGAACAGACCGAGCACGGCGGTGAACAGCAGCAGTTCGGCCATGGCTTCAACAGGATTGCTCGCACGTTAGCCAGTTCGGCAAGGCTGGCTGTAGCAAGCGTGGCGGTTCTTACGCCAGGGGTGCCAGGGCCAGGCCCAGGCCGGCCAGGCTCAGCCCCGCTGCCAGCAGCCGGGTCCAGCGGCCATCGCACTGGCGCAGCACTCCGTAGGTGATCCCCACCACGGCGGCAGAGGCCAGGCCTGCGCCCAGCCACCAGCTGGCGGCACCGGTGGCTTCCTGTCCGTGCAGCATGGCGTGCACGGCCACGGCGGCGGCCACGATCGACCCCAGCAGGCCGAGCTGGGGCGGCTGGGCGCTGCGCTGGCTCTGCAGCAGCACCACCCCCAGCACCGACACGGCCAGGGCCGCCAGCAGCTCGGCCCCGGGCACCTGGCCGCCGAGGGCGCCGAGCACGCCGCCCAGCAGCGCTCCAGCGAGGGCAAACAGCAGGATCTGGCCACCCACAAACGAGGCCACGCCACCCACACCCACCAACAGCAGCAGGTGATCGAGGCCCAGCAGGGGATGGCCGGCACCGGCGAGCAGACCCCCATCGGCCACGCTGTGGGCGCCTGCGGGGAGGGCTGAGAGCAGGCTCAGGCCGAGGCCGGCTGCGGTGGGGGCCAGCAGGCGGTGGGAGGGAAGGACAGACATGGAGGCGGGCCGGTCCGCGCCGGCGGCGAAAGGTGGGTTGGCGGGGCGAGCGTTCTGACTGAGGCCCTGGTGGGTTATGCACCCAGGAGCCATCACAGCTGCGGGACAGTGCCGGACTGGGGAGCAAGCTCCCGCACCGGACTTTCCTCGTTGCCTCTCCAGGCTGAATCCGGAGAACCCCGTGTTCAGTATCGGTCTCAGTATCGGTGCTGGTGGAGGGTCTGGGCTGCCCGCCGCCAACGGCTCAGGCGAAACCCTTGCCCGCGTCGCGGGCCACGCAGGCCTGGAGCTGTCTGCGCAGGCTGGGGTGGTCGAGGTTCTTGCCGATCAGCACCAGCTGGTTCTTGCGGGTCTCGCCGGGCCAGTCGGAGTCGTCGATCGAGAAGCGCTTGCCGGCCAGGTGGAACACGTGGCGGCGCTGGCTCTCGTTGAACCAGAGGATCCCCTTGGCCCGGAACACCCCAGCCGGGAGCTGGTTGTCGAGGAAGTTCTGGAACTTGCGCAGCGAGAAGGGGCCATCGCTCTCAAACGACAGCGAGGTGAAGCCCTCGATCGCATGGGCGTGTTCAGGGCCATCGTCGTGGGTGTGGCCGTGCGCCTCGTGCGCATCGGCGGCGTCGTGTTCGCAGTGGCCGTGGTCGTGATCACAGGCGCTGTGGTCGTGATGCCCGTGTTCGTGCTCGTGCCCGTGCTCGTGTTCGCAGTGGCCGTGGTCGTGGTCACAGTTGCTGTGGTCCTGCTGGGCCACCACCTTGTCGCTCTCGAACAGGCCCACGCTCAGCAGCAGCGGCAGTGGCACCTCTCCCTTCACGGAATGGAGGATGCGGGCGTCGGTCTTGATGGCCCGCAGCTCCTGCTCCACCGCCTCCAGGCGGGGCTGGTCCACCAGGTCGGTCTTGTTGAGAAGGATCATGTCGCTGTACACGATCTGGGCCCGCGCCACCTCGCCTTCGAGCATTTCGCCGCCAAAGTTCTCGGCGTCGACCAGGGTGATGATCGAGTCGAGCCGGGTGGCGTCGCGCAAGTCGCTGCCCAGGAAGGTCATCGCCACCGGCAGCGGATCGGCTAGGCCGGTGGTCTCCACCACCAGGTAGTCGACCGGGTCGGGGCGATCGAGAATCCGATACACCGCCTCCAGCAGCTCGCCGTTGATCGAGCAGCAGATGCAGCCGTTGCTCAGCTCCACCATGTCGTCGCCGGTGGCGATCACCAGGTCGTTGTCGATGCCGATCTCACCGAATTCATTCACCAGCACGGCAGTTCTGAGACCCTGCTGGTTGCTGAGGATGTGGTTGAGCAGCGTGGTTTTGCCGGCCCCGAGAAAGCCCGTGAGGATCGTGACCGGCAGGGCGCTGGGGGTATCAGCCATCCCGGTGGGGGCCTGGGTGGCTGGCTCGCGAGCTGGCATGGACGATTTGGGACTGATTCTCAGACCATAGGGTTTTCAGGCCGCTGCCCTTTCAGCCCCCGCCGCTGGCTTGGCTCCAGCTCCAGCTCCAGCTCCAGCTCCGGCTCGCGGCCCTGGCGGCGCTGGCAGTCGGCGCAGAGGCCGAAGAACTCGAGGGTGTGAAACAGGGGCAGGAAGCCCTCCAGCTCGCCGCTGGGCAGGTCGTGGGCGTGCACCGGGCAGTGGCTGAGTCGTTGGGTGCGTCCGCAGTCCACGCAGGTGAGGTGGTGGTCGTCGCGCTCGGTGGGGGCGAACAGGGCTTCGCCGCTGGGCAGGTGGCGGCAGCGCACCAGGCCCCACTGCTGTAGCTGGCGCAGGTGGCGATACACCGTGGCCAGCCCCATCGGCGTGCTGCTGCGCCGCAGCTGGGCGTGCAGGTCCTGGCCGGAGAGCTCGCTGTCGGCAGCGCGCAGGGTCTGCAGCAACTGCTGCTGGCGGCTGCTGAGCTGGTCGCTGAGCGGGCCGCTCGGCTGGGGCTGGGGAGCTGGCTGGACGCGGGGAGCAGGCTGGGCCATGGCGGCTGTTTTAGCCCGCGGGCAGCCACATGGCCTGGCGCACGGGCGGTGGCAGGGGCCGCAGCTCCAGGCTGGTGCCATCGATCAGCACGGCTCTGGCCGGCTCCGGGCGCTGGTCGCCCCGTCGTAGGCGTCGCAGCGCGGCCAGCAGCTCCCCGGAGGCCGGATCCCAGTGCAGGCCGGTGCCGGGTTCCAGTTCCCAGCCGCTGAGCTGCCTCCGGCCCAGCACCTGGCCCTGCCGACCGAACATCACCAGCTTCAGGGTGGGTTGCTGGTATCCCTCCAGCAGCAGCGCCCACACGCGCTCCCCGCCCCGGTTGCAGGCCGTGGCCACCACGGCGTCGAGGCCGAGCCAGAGCTGCCGGGGCGGTTGGCCCGGTTCCACCAGCTCAAGGGAGCGCCGGTAGTCGGGCCAGTGGCGCAGCAACACCGCTCGCCCGGCCTGGGGGCAGAAGCTGCTGAGGTCGCGGCTGCCCGGCAGGGTCTGGCGTTTGGGCGTGGCTGGCGGCAGGGTTTCCAGGTGGAGCCCCTCGGTGTCGGGCACCAGCACAGCGCCGCCCTCGGGCAGCAGGTGCATCGGCCCGCTGGTGGGCCAGGGCAGGGCGCGGTTGGCGCCGGAGCGGCTCAGCAGCCGGACCTCGCTGCTGCCGGGCTCGGGCCCGCCGCTCTGCACTAGCAGGTCGCCGCGCCGGTTGCTGCTCAGGTGGGCGAACAGCACCGGAGCCGGCAGCAGGCGCTGGGGCTGTTCTGCCAGGGCTACGGGGCGGCGGCTGCCCTGGGGCGTGAGGTTGGCCTGCCCGACCGGGATCCGCCAGAGGCGCAGCCGGCCATCGCCCTGCCGGCTGGCGGCGGCCACGGCCGAGCCATCGCCCAGGGGCAGCAGCAGGGGGATCTCCGGCCAGACCGGACTGATGGGCCGCCAGCTGCCGTTGTGCTCGCGCAGCTGCAGCTGCTCACCACCGGCCACGCTCACCACCGCCAGCACCCGACCGCGCGGATCCCAGTGCCAGCGGCTGGGCTGCAGCGCCTGGCCGCGCAGGTCGGCACCGGCCAGATCCAGCTGCAGCGGCCCGCTGAGGCGCTGGCCCGCCGTGAGGCTGAGCCGCAGGGCATTGCCGCTGCCCAGCCATTCATGGGCCAGGGATGGCCGCAGACGGCTGGCGGCGGCAACGGCGCTGCGCCGCATGGGCCGGCTGAAGCGGGCCTGCAGCGCCGCCGGCCCGGCACTGGCCGCGGCCGGCTCGAGGCGCTCCAGCCGCGGCGGCAGGCGCAGCAACAGCTGCTGCTGTGCCCCAACCAGCAGCACCGGCAGGCCCAGGGCCAGCAGCAGCGGGCGGGCGATCGGCCTCATGGCTCCAGCGGACGGGCGGGCCGGGGAATCGGCCTGATCCGCGCCGGCACCACCACCAGCTGCTCGCTGGCTGCGTCGCTGCTGCTGTGGCCGTCCCTGTCGCCGGGCCTGTCACCGCTGCGGCTTCGCTCCACCGCCATGCGGCCCTCGATCGCCAGCCATTGGTCGGCCTTCGGCAGGGGCTGGCCTGAAGGCCAGCGCACCGGCAGCCCCACCGGAGTGGCATCGGCCAGGCAGCAGCGCACCAGCAGCCTTGCCAGCTGGGGCGGCTCGCCCGGCACCGGCAGCACGAAGCCGCTGATCCGCACCGGGTCGCCGGCATAGAGCTGGGGATCGGGCTGGCTGCGCAGCAGGCGCACCCAGTCGGTGAGGCTGCGCTGGGCGGGCGGCAGCACGAAGCTGAGGGTGTCGCTGGTGGTGTCGTCTCCAGGTCGCTGGCTGGCCAGATCGGCGAAGGAGGGATTGGGCGGCCACACGATCAGCGCGGCGGCGATCGTGGCGGTGACCAGGCTGAGGCCAGTGTCGCGGTGTTGCTCGAGCCGGCTCTCGGCTGGGGCTGTGCCGCCGCCGCGCTCAACCTGGAGCGCCACCAGGACCTGCAGCACCGCCAGGGCCAGCAACACCACCCCCGCGGCGCTCACCAGGGGATGGAAGACGCTGCGCAGCAGCAGATCCAGACGGCCGTCCAGACCGCTTTGCAGCAGTACCACGGCCCAGAGGGCCAGGGCCAGGGCGCGCCACAGGGCCGCCCGCAGCAGCAGAGGCCTTCCCATCACAGCCTCCAGAGGTTGACCCACTGGCCGATCAGCAGCACCGCCAGCCCGGCTCCCGCGGTGGTGAGCAGCAGCCCGCGCGGCTTGAACAGCAGGCCGAGCAGACCCACCAGCTTGATGTCGATCACCGGGCCGAGCAGCAGGAAGGCCAGCAGGGCACCCGGGGTGATCTGGGCGGCGAAGCCCAGGGCCAGAAACGCATCCACGCTCGAGCACACCGACAGCACCAGGCTCAGGGCCATCAACGCCAGAATCGAAAGGGTGGGCGCCCCACCCACGGCCAGCAGCCACTGGCGCGGCAGAAAGGCCTGCACCAGGGCTGCCAGGGCGCAGCCGGCCACCAGCAGCAGCGCCAGGTTGAGGAATTCGCGACTGCCATGCCTAAGCGCCTCGCGCCAGCCGGAGGCCTCCGAGCCGGTGGAGCCCAGGACGGGTGCGGCGAGGGCCGCGTCAGCGGACAGGCCGACCACGCCGCTGCGGCGCTCCAGCAGGCTCACGCTTGCCAGGGGCTGGTTGAGCCGGCGTTCCTCCAGCAGATCGACCCGCAACAGCTCGGCTTCGGGCAGCAGCCGCAGCAGCAGGGCCAGTGCCAGGGCCACCAGCACGGCTCCTAGGGGGCGGGCCAGCAGCAGCCAGGGTTGATCGGGGAAGGCGGCCCAGGTGCTGGCGATCACGATCGGGTTGAGCACCGGTGCGGCAAACAGAAAACCCAGGGCCGTGCCCACCGGTGCGCCGCCCACCAGCAACCGCCGCGCCACCGGCACGTTGCCGCACTCGCAGGCCGGCAGCGCGAAGCCCAGGGCGGCGCCACTGAGCGGCCCGCCGATCGGGTGGGCGGGCAGCCGCCGTAGCCACGCGCCGCCGGGGCTGAGCCAGCGGGCCAGGGAAGCGATCAGCACGCCGATCAAGAGGAAGGGCAGAGCCTCCAGCAGCAGGCCCTGGAACAGGGCCCAGGCGGTGTTGAGCCGTACCGGCAGATCGATGGCCATCGCCTGAATCCTGACCTTTTTATCCAGGTCGCTGGCGGATTGCACCTGGGCCATTGCCGGGAGAATAAAATGAGAACCGTTTTCAGTGCGACGGCGTGCCTGGGCTGATTCGTGGAGGTCGCCGGCCGGTCGGTCGGTCGGTGGGTTGGTTGGGCGGGCGGTTGGCCTGGCTGACGCTGCTGGCCGGGCTGCTGGCCGCCTGTGGCGGCAGGCCAACGCAGGACACTCCCGAGAAGGTCGCTCAGCCGGCGAGCAGCCGTCTGCGGGTGGCCACCACCGTGCTGCCGATCACGTTGTTCACACGGGCGGTGGCGGGGGATTGCGCCGAGGTGGTGTCGCTGCTGCCTGCCAGTGCCGGCGCCCATGATTTCCAGGCCCGGCCGGCTGATGGGGTGGCGCTGCAGCAGGCTCGGGTGCTTGTGAAAAACGGCCTGGGCCTGGAGGATTTCCTCGACAAGTTGCAGGCGTCTGCGGCCAATCCCGACCTGGTGGTGATCGACGCCAGCCGCAACGTGACACCGCTCGCCGGCGCGGCTCAGCCCAGAGTTGATGGCGATGCCCACGGCCACGGAGGGGATCACGGCCACGGCCACGATCACGGTCCGGTGAATCCCCACGTGTGGTTGGATCCGCTGCGGGCCGTGCAGCAGGTGGAGACCATCCGCGATGGTCTGGTGCGGGCCGATCCCCGCTGCGCGCCCACCTACCGCAGCAACGCCACCGCCTTCATCGCACGGCTGCGCCAGCTCAACCGCCAGCTGGCCGATCAGCTGGCCCCCTACCGGGGGCGCACCTTGGTGGCCTTCCACGACGTGGCCCCCTACTTCGCCGAGCGTTACGGGCTGAAGGCCACCTTCCTGGTGGATGTGCCGGCGATGAATCCCTCGCCGGCGGATCTCCAGCGCGTGGCCGGCACGGTGAAGCGCCATCAGCTGCGTGCCCTGCTGAGCGAGCCCCAGCAGGGCCAGCGCTCCTTGAATGCGCTGGCCCGGGATCTGGGCATCGGCGTGAAGGTGTTCGATCCGCTGGAAATCGCCTCGGAAGCCGAGGCCCGCCAACCCGACACCTATCTGAAGGTGATGGCTCGCAACGGGGACCAGGTGCGAGCTGTGTTTACCGGGCCGTAGGTCGGCTCACCGGGGCTTCTTCAACCGCTGGTGTCAGTGCCCAGGGTGCTCGGCGCAGGCCATCCACTGCTCGCCCATCCGGTGCGCGCCTGCGCAGCCCAGGCTGCGGGCGTGCTCGAGTGCCTGCTCACGGCTGGGGAACAGCAAGGCGGCATGGGCCGGGGGCTTGGTGGTCGTGGGGGCTGGCTGGTGCCGGTGGCTCTGGGCCACGGCGGCCATGCCATTGAGGCGGTAGGGCCCCATGCCTTCGAGGCCGCTCCACCACACGCCCATCACGTTCACGCCGGCCACCAGCACCCCCATGCCCACCACGGCGGCGTTCACCACTCCCATAGCCACGGCGCCCACGCTGATCACCCCCATCGGCACCACGCCGATGCTCACCACCCCCATCGGCACGATGCCGATCGAGATGATGCCCAGGGGGGCCACACCCACGGCCACCAACCGGGGTTTGCCGCTGCAGCTGCCGCTGTTGCCGGTGCCCGCGGTGGCGGCGTTGAAGTCAGGCATGGCGGGCACCGGCGGAGGGATGGGCTAACTCTCCAGTGAAATGACGCTGATGGAGAGTGATGTGTGGTGTTCCGCACGCGTCGCCGCCGGTGGCCTGGGACCCGTGTTCAGCCTTCGAACCAGGCTGGAACCTGTTCGAAGCAGGCCGCGTTCTTCTCGTTTTCGCGGGCCTCCACCTTGAAGCAGCAGGCCCGCCCGTGCTCGCGCTCCCGCAGCAGGGCGTTGGCCCAGCCCCACACCAGCTCGGCGCTGGCCTCCATGCCCACGTTGGCCATCACCCGCAGATCAAGGGCCCCCTGCCCATGCAGCTGCTGCCAGGTGGCCAGCAGCGGATCGTCGGCGTTTACCAGAAAAGTGTGGTCAAACTGGGCTGCCAGCAGGGCCTCCAGCTCTCTCAGGCTGGAGAAATCCACCACGAAGCCGTGCTGATCGAGCCCGGTGGCCTGAAACCAGAAGGTGAAGCTGCGGCTGTAGCCATGCACGAAGCGGCATTGACCGCTGTGGCGCCACTGGCGATGGGTGCAGGGATAGCCGCTGAAGGTCTTGCTGCAGGTGTGGGCCGAAGTGGGCATGGGGGAGGATCGGGGCAGCAGCAGTGCAGGACCTTGTCGTCATCATTTCAGCCGCCGGATGCGCGCCTGATCGGGGCTCTGCGCTTCAACGAGGCCGGTCTGATTCCGGCGGTGGCCCAGGACTGGCTGGATGGCGCGGTGCTGATGGTGGCCTGGATGAATCGGGAGGCGATCGAGCGCACGATCACCACCGGCGAGGTGCACTACTGGAGCCGCTCGCGCGAGGAGCTCTGGCACAAGGGCGCCACCAGCGGCCAGATCCAGACCCTCAAGGGCCTGCGCTATGACTGCGATGCTGACGTGCTGCTGCTCACCATTGCGCAGGCGGGCGGCGGTGCCTGCCATACCGGCGCCCGCAGCTGCTTCTACGACGACGGCCCCGAGCCCACTCCAGGCGGTGCCGCCGCGCAGCCGCCACCTGCCGACGTGTGCACCGAGCTGATGCGGGTGATCGAGGGGCGCCGCGACCAGCCCGAGCCCGGCAGCTACACCAACAAGCTGCTGGACGGGGGCGACAACCGCATCCTCAAGAAGATCGGCGAGGAGAGCGCCGAATTCGTGATGGCCTGCAAGGACGGCAACGCCGCCGAGATCGCTGGCGAAGCGGCCGACATCCTGTTTCATCTGCAGGTGGCCCTGGCCCACCATGGGGTGGCGTGGCGTGATGTGCAGCAGGTGCTGGCAGCCCGGCGCGGCGCTCCGCGCCGTGAGTGAGCCGCCGTGAGTGAGCCGGTGTGAGTGAGCCTGCGGCCCTGAGATACCGATGACAGCCGGGTGCGGCCGAGCCTGACCGTGCACCAGCGACCTAGCCTTGGGTGATGTTGGAAACGGTTCTCGAAGTCAGCGGCCTCACGGTGGCGCGGGCCTCCGGCGCTGAACCCGCTGTGGACAACGTGAGCTTCACCCTGGCCGCTGAAACCGACACGGCGCTGGTGGGCCCCAACGGTGCCGGCAAGAGCACCCTGGTGCAGGCTCTGCTCGGAATCCTGCCTCGCCAGGCCGGGGAGGTGCGCATCCTCGGGGCGCCGGTTTCGCGCCAGGGTCGCCTGCCGGCGGCGGTGCGGGCCCAGGTGGCCTACCTGCCCCAGCAACTGGCGGTGCGCGGCCGCTTCCCGCTCACGGTGGCGGAATTCGTGGGGCTGGGCTGGGACCCCAGTGGCCCCCGCTGGCCCTGGAGCGGCCGCCGCCCCCGCCGCGGCGCCGTGGCCGCCGCCCTGGCCCGCACTGCCTGCGCCGATCTGGCCGATCGGCTGATCTCCGAGCTCTCTACGGGCCAGTGGAAGCGGGTGCTGCTGGCCTTCTGCGTGGTGAGGCCGCGGCGGCTGCTGGTGCTCGATGAGGCCCAGGCGGGCCTCGACCCCCAGGCGGCGGAGCAGTTTCAGCGGTTGCTGCTGGATCTGCGCCGCAGCGAGGGCTGGGCGGTGCTGCAGATCTCCCACGACCTGGCGATGGTGCGCCGCAGCTGCGATCGGGTGCTCTGCCTCAACCGCAGCCTGCGCTGTCAGGGCAGCCCCGATCACGCCCTGGCTCCCGCCCAGCTGGAGCACCTTTACGGCCGCGGCTACGTGCCTTATCACCACCATCACCATGCGCCGTCCGCCGCTGCGCCGAGCTCCCAGCCATGAGCATGCCCCTGGCCGGCGCTGCGGGCTCCGCACTGGAACTGCTCAGCTATCCCTTCATGCGGCGCGCCCTGCTGGCGGGGCTGCTCAGCGGCGGGCTGGGGGGCCTGCTGGGCAGCGTGGCGGTGCTGCGTCAGCTCTCTTTCTTCAGTGATGCGCTGGGCCATTCCGCCCTGCTGGGCATCAGCCTGGGGCTGTTGCTGGGGGTGGAGCCCAACCTGGTGCTGATTCCCTTTGCGGTGCTGTTTGCCCTGGTGGTGGGCCAGCTGGTGGAGCGCAGCCGCCTGCCCAGCGACGCCCTGCTCAACATCGTGTACTCGTCGTCGCTGGCGATTGCCGTGGTGGTGCTGCGCCTGCTGGGCTCGCGCGGCGGCAGCCTGGAGCAGTTGCTGTTCGGCGACATTCTGGCGGTGTCGTGGACCGACCTGGCCGTGGAGGGCGCGCTGCTCTTGGCGGTGCTGGCCTATTTGCTCCTCACGCGCCGCAGCCAGATCCTGGCCAGTCTCGATGGCGCCCTGGCGATCAGCCAGGGGGTGGCGCTGGCCTGGCAACGCCTGCTGTTCGTGGCGGTGCTGGCGGTGGTGGTGGCCCTCTCGATCAAGGCGGTGGGGGTGCTGCTGATCAGCGCCTTTGTGGTGATTCCGGCCTGTGCCGCCCGGCTGCTCAGCCCCAGCTTCGGCAGCTACATGGCCAGCGCCAGCCTGCTCGGGGCGGGCTGCGGTGTGCTGGGTCTGCTGGTGTCGGGTCTGCTCAACCTGCCCTCGGGCCCCTGCGTGGTGATCGTGCAGCTGTTGGCCTTTCTGGCGGCTCTCTTGCTCAGGGGGTCGGCGCTCCGGGGACTGGGGGGCGCGGCGCGGCCGGTCTGAGCCCCGGCTGCAGCTGCAGCCACTGGAAGGTGGCCCTGTCGCGGGGGCTCAGCTGCTGCACCGGTATGGGCCCAGGCACCGCCGCCATGGCGTCGCGGCGGTCGTCACTGTGGCCCCAGAGGCCGAAGGCATGGCCCAGCTCGTGCAGGGCGGTGGCCTGCAGGGCCGCTGGCCTCTGGCCGGGGCCGAGGCTCACCTGCACCTGGGGCTCCAGCTCCGGTTGGCGTTGTTCCCGCTGCACCAGCACCAGCGCCAGCTCGGCACGGCCGTGGCTGGCACGGCCGCCGCGTAGGGGCGGGCGACGACGCAGGATCCGCACCTGGGCCTGTTCGGGGCTGGCCACACGGGTGATCGGCACCAGTTCCCCCCAGCTGGCCAGGGCAGCCTCCACCGACTGGAGCCAGGCCCGGTCCCAGCGGGCGGCGGGCCCATCGCCACTGGCGGGCTCCACCCACACACACCAATGGGGCCGCGTCGGCCAGCCGAGCGGGGTGGGGCTGAGGCGGTGGCGATAGTCGGGGCTCTCCCCTCCAACTGGTGCCGGCGCCGCAGCAGCGGGCCAGGGGCCAGTTGCACTGGTCTGATCCCGCTCCAGTACCTGCACGGTGCTGCCAGCCGGGCAACCTTCGGGTTGCCCATCGGTTGCCGCCGGAAGCGGTGCGATGCCAGCGGTGATCAGGGCCATTGTCAGGGCCGCCCGAGCTGCCGTGAAAGCCATGGCTGGGCGGATCAATGGACCAGCGTCAAAGCGAGGTCAGAACGAGGTCAGAACGGTGTCAGCCAGCCAGGCTGCCGGGCAGTCCCACGCCACGGGCCATCAGGGTGGCCAGCAGGGGGATCAGCGCAAAGCCCACCAGTTCGATGTTGAGGATCCAGGCCAGTCGGCCCGCCAGGGCCTCGCTCACCTGGGGCAGTTCGCCCTTGCGCAGCGGGATTGCCCAGGTGATGTAGGTGATGGTGGGGTAGAGCGAGAGGCCGCCCACGCCCAGATACAGACCCACTTTCCACCAGAACAGCGGGTTCTCGGTGTAGAAGCTGCTGCCCTGGCCGAAGTGCACCACCCGCAGGATGCCGCTCATCAGCAGGGCGAGGGCGGCAATGCCGTACACCACATCGGTGATCACCATCAGGGTGGCATCCGCCTTGTTGGGGTTGGGCCTGATCAGCCTCCTCTCCAGCACCAGGGCACCGAAGCAGAGCATGAAGCTCAGGTAGTGCACATAGGCCACGCCTGCCCTGGGCAGCACATCGGTGGGAAGGGCAGCCAGAAAAGACATGCAAGGGGCGGGAACGGCCAGTCACGGTAGCGAGCGGAATGGGCAATGTTGGCCATTCCCTGTTTCCCTGCCTGGCGTGCAGCGGCGCAGCTGGCCCTGACTGGCGCAGTTCGAATGACGCAGGGGATCTGCAATTGCGCAGCAAATCCGTAATTGCGCACCAAATCTGTAATTGCGCAGGGAAGGTGAAATTGGGAAGGTGGTGTGAAAGTTGGAAGCTTTTCAGCTGGTTTTCTTGACCCGGTCGAATCGCCCTAGGTTCAATTCAGTCTTGGCGATTCCGATGGTGAGTTCCCTGAGTGCCTATCTCGGAGAGATCGGAAGACATCAATTGCTCACCCCCGAGCAGGAGCTCACCCTGGGGCGCAAGGTGCAGGCCATGGCTGCGCTTCAGGAGCGATGCCGCCTTGCTGGCGGGGCTGGTCCAGCCTGCAGCTACAACGATCTTGAGCGCCGCACCATCCGCATCGGTGAGCGCGCCAAGAACCAGATGATCACGGCCAACCTGCGGCTGGTTGTGAATCTGGCCAAGCGCTATCAGAACAAGGGTCTGGATCTGCTTGATCTGATTCAGGAAGGCACGCTGGGCCTCACGCGGGCTGTGGAGAAATATGACCCCACCCGTGGCCATCGTTTCAGCACCTACGCCTATTGGTGGATCCGCCAGGGCCTGAATCGTGCCCTCTCCACCCAGAGCCGCACGATCCGGATTCCGGTGAATGTGAATGAAAAACTGACGCGGCTCCGGGCCGCCAAGGCCCGTTACCTGCAGGCCCATGGCGTGATGCCCACACCTGCCCAGCTGGCGCGGGTGATGCAACTGCCCTGCGAGGAGGTGGAAGAGCTGCTGGGCTGCGAGCTGCGCAGCGTCACCGTGAGCCTGCAGGGGGTGGTGAAGTCGAAGTCGGATCCATCCGAGCTGGTGGATGTGCTGCCCAGCAGCGAGATGCCTCCCCTGGAGCGGGCCGAGCTGGCTGAGCGCATGGCCAGCGTGTGGACGTTGCTGGAGCAGGCCAGCCTCACGCCAAAGGAGCGCACGGTGGTGATGCTGCGCTTCGGTCTCGATGGCAGCCACGAGTGGCGCACCCTGGCCGAAGTGGCCCGCCAGCTCGAGTGCAGCCGCGAATACTGCCGCCAGGTGGTGCAGCGGGCCCTGCGCAAGCTGCGGAAGACCGGCCTTGAGGCCGGGCTGGCCTGAGTCGGGTCCGCCAACAATGGATTGATCCCTGGGCGGACCCTGCCGCCACACCTGCCATGTCTGCTGCCATGTCCGCTGACAGGTCTGCTGATCGTTCCACCGGCAGCGAAGAGCCGCTCGAAGCCGAGGTGCTGGAAAGCACTGTTGTGGATGAGGCGCTGCTGCTGCGGCTGCTGCGGCGTGCCGGGCGGGGATTGGCGCGGCCGGCGCTGGAGTGCCTGGAGCTGCTGCTCGACGCCGATACCCCCCAGCCCGCCCGCTTCACCGTGCTGGCGGCCCTCACCTACCTGCTGGTGCCGCTCGATCTGATCCCCGATCTGCTGCCGGTGGTGGGCTTCAGCGACGACCTGGTGGCGATCACCACCCTGCTTGGGGTGCTCGGCCGCTACCGCACCCCGTCGATCCGGCAGCGGGCCAAGCGCAGACTGGATCGCTGGTTCCCACTTGGCCGTTGACCGCCATGGCCTCACTCAGCAGCGCCGATCTCGACGATCTGCAGGCTTTCCTCAAGGACTGGTTGCGCCACACAGGCCGCACCCAGGCTGACCTGCGCCGCGCCCTGCAGGCCAGCTCGATTCGCATGCCGGTGCTGCTTGAGGCCCTGGAGCGCACCCACAGCCAGCAGGGACTGGCGGGTCTGGCCGAGCAGCTCTGCCACATCGAGGATGTGTGGCAGGCCGAGGATGCCGGCGAGGGCGGCCGCGCCCTCGGCCTCGACCTCAGCGACTCCCTCGGCCAGCTGGATCTGCTGTTGCAGGAGATCCGTCAGGACCAGCAACCCTGAGCGACTGCCGCCAAAGTGGGGCCAGTGTTGCCATTGACCCGTGAAGACCCACCGCCTGTGTGCCCGCTGGCTGGGCCGTTCCGTGGCCCTGCTGGCTCTGGCCGGCGCCGCCGCTGCAGCACCAGCCTCAGCAGCGCCCCTGGCCCCGCTAGCCCTGCTGGCGCAGGCTGAGAGCTTCATGGTGGGGCCGGGCAGTTCAGTGGGTCCCGCCACCAAGGTGAAACCCAAGAACTGCGTGACCAAGCCGGATGGTTCGATCACCTGCGACACCCAGCTGGAGAATTCGCCCAGTGACACCCAGGCCAGGCCCCAGTTCGAACTGTTCAAGAACTGAGGACAGGATCCATGCTTCGCCGCCTTGGGCGCCTGTTTGACGACGCCAGCTACCTGCGGGTGATCGACCGCGCCGAGCAGCAGCTGGCCAAGCTGCTCGGACTGGTGCTGGTGGTGGTGATGGCTGTCTCCACCTTTCAGTTGATCTGGGATGTGGGCTGGGCGCTCACCGTGCCGGGCACCCCCTGGCTGGGCAGCAAGCTCAACAGGGTGCTGGGCGATCTGCTCACCCTGCTGATCGCGATCGAGGTGCTGCAGAACATCACCTCCTATCTGCGCCGGCACGTGGTGCAGATCGAGCTGGTGCTGCTCACGGCCATGACCGCCGTGGCTCGGAAAGTGATCGTGCTGCCGCCCGGTGCCGAGAGCAAGCCCCAGCTTTTGGCGGGGCTGGGGGTGGCCGTGCTGGCCTTGGCCGCGGCCTTCTGGCTGGTGCGCTCGCTCACCCTGCGCCAGCCTCCCGCCAGAACAGGGCCAGCCATACGGATCCGGGAGCCGGGTCGGTAGCCACCAGCCTGTGGCGGCGGTGCGGCGCGATCAGCAGGGCATCGCCGCGGCTGAGAGCGAGGGGTGTCGCCTCATCCTCAAACTGCAGCCAAGCGCTGCCCTGGATCAGGCTCACCCACTCGTACTCCTCCTGGTCGTACCAGTAGCCCTCGGGGCTGCTGGCCTGGCAGGAATGGATCCGCTCCAGCCGCCAGCCCTGGCCCCGTTGCAGCACGGTGATGTGCTCCTCTCCGGGGGCTGGGCAGGCCGGTGTCAGCAGGTTGCCGGTGGATACCGGCACAGGGCTGGCGGCCAGCTCGGGGTTAGGGACTGGCTCGCCCCAGCGCCGACCGATCTCGAAGCCATGGCGCCGGGCCAGCTCCACCACGGCGTTGTGGTGGGAGCAGTTGGCCAGCTCCCGGCGCAGCTCGGGGTTGGCCTCGCTGAGGGCCACGAAGGCGTTGAGTTGCGCCACCTTGCGCAGAAACTGCTGCAGATCGGCCTCGGCCATGGCCTGCGGTTGCCCTCAGCTCAGGTCTTTGATCATCCGCCAACGCACAAACGGCTCCCCGGCGAAGACCAGCCGTTCTTCCCGCTCCACCCGCCAGCCGCGCCGCTCCAGCAGGGGCCGCGATAGCTGGCTGGCTTCGGTGTGCAGCTGCAGGCAGCCTCGCTGCCGGGCCCAGAGCTCCAGGCCGGCCAGGATGGCGCTGGCCCGCCCCTGGCGACTGGCGCGGCCGCGGCAGTAGAGCAGGGCGAGCCGGCAGCGATCGCCCGCGGGCGGATCGAGGAGGCCGAAGGCCTCAATGGTGGTTTTGCTGGTGATGGTTTTGCTGGTGCTGGTTTCGCTGGCTCCCAGGCTGGCCAGGCCGTAGCCTCGTTCCAGGCCGGCCAGCACATACGCCCCCACACCCGCGTCGGCGTGACCAGCCCAGGCCCGCACCTGTTCGGGGTTGTAGAGACCAGGGGTCTGGCTGAGCACCGCATCCCGGTACACGGCGATCAGGGCATCCCGGTCGCGGGGATCGAGGGGGCGCAGCTGCCAGTTCATCACGCCCCGTTGCCTGAGGGTTCCACCAGCTCGTGCCGGCGGCCGCCGCCCGACAGCAGGGCCGTATAGAGCTCCGGGGTGCAGGAGAGCAGCACGATCTGCAGCCCCTGGGCGATGCCCTGCTGCAGCATCCGCCGCAGCCCCTCCAGGCGGGTCGGGTCGCTGTTGGTGAAGGCGTCGTCGAACAGCAGCGGCAGGCAGCCGTCGTAGGCGGGCTGCAACACCTCGGCGATCGCCAGCCGCAGGGCCCCGTTGAGTTGCTCGCGCATGCCGCCGCTGAGTTCCTCGAAGCGGAAGCCCTCGCCCCCCTGCCGCAGCTGCAGGTTGGCGAAGCCCTTGTTGGGCTCGAAGTCGAGCCCCGGCGCGTAGCCGGGCACCGCCAGGCAGTCGAGGTAGCGGCTGATCGCCTGGCTCAGGGGCAGGCTGTAGCGCTGGGAGAGCGAGCGCCGTTCCTGATCGAAGCGGCCCAGCAGCAGCTGCAGCGCCTGGGCCTGCAGCTGCAGGCGCTGCAGCTCCGCCTCCGCCTGCTCTAGCTCGGCCTCTGCCTGCTCCACTGCCGCTGCGGGGTCCTGGGCACTGAGGCTGAGGATCCGCTGCTGCTGCTGGCCGCGGCGGGTGAGTAGGTCGTCTTTCTCGGCCTGCAGCTGCCGCAGCTTTGCCTCGGGATCGAGCGGCACTGCCGCGGAGCCGGTGGGGTGCAGGTCAGCGCGGGCCGCACCGATCTGCCGCTCGAGCTGGGCCAGGGCATGGTCGCGGCCGGCACAGTCGCGCTCGGCGCGGGCGAATGCAGCTTCAAGCTGGGCCGGATCGCCGTGCTGTTGCTGCAGCTGGGCCTGCCGCTGCTCCAGTCCGCTGAGGGAGCCGGCGAGCTGCTGCAGCTGTTGCTCGTTCCGGCGCAGGCCGGCGTCGGCTTCGGCGCGCTGCCGGCGGGCCTGCTGGAGCTGCTGCTGCCCCTGCTGGCGCTGCTGTTCCAGGGCGCTCAGCTGTGCCTCCAAGGCGCTGCGCCACTGCTCCAGCGGTCCGCGCTGTTCCGCCAGCTCGCCCTGCTCCAGGCGCCGCTGCTCCAGGTTGGCGCTGAAGCGGGCCAGCGCGGCCGTGAGGCCCTGCTGCCGCTGCTGCTGGTCGGCTTCCTCCTGGCGCAGCCGCGCCCAGGGGATGGCGCCTGCCACCTCCCGCAGCCGCTGCAGCTCCGCCTCCAGTCCCTGGCGCTGGCTGCCGATCGATTCGGCCTGCTCCGGGCTCACCACCCCCAGCTTCGCCAGCTGCGCGCTGAAGACCTGCTGGCAGGCCTGCCACTGGGCCTGGGCCTGCTGGGGCGCCTCGCCTCCGCCCGGACTGATCCGCAGCCTCACCCCTGCGCCCACCTGCAGCTCGCTGCTGCCCAGCAGCTCGGCCGGCTGTCCCGGCAGCAGCGGCTGGCCGGCGAGCTGCACCGCATGGTCGGCCGCCAGCAGCTCCACGGTGGTGGCGCTGGCCTGGCGCCTCGCCTCCGCCTGGGCCAGCTGCAGCTGCGCCTGCCGCAGTCCGGCGAGTTCCGCTGCGCCGATGGCCGGCAGCTGGGCCAGCTGTGCCTTGATCGCTTCGGCCTGGGTCTGCAGCTGCTGAAACTCGCGCTGGTGCTGCTGGCGCTGGGCCACATCGCGCCGCAACTGCTCCTGATCGAGCAGCAGCTGCACCAGCTGCCGCTCCTGCGTCCGTTGGCCCAACTCCTGCTCACACTGCTGGTCCAGGGCGCTGAGTCGCTCGATCTGCTGCTGCACCTGGGCCAGCTGTTGCTGCTGTTCGCCAACCTGCAGCTGCAGCTGCCGCTGCTCGCGGCGCTGCTGCTCAAGCTGCTGGCTGAGCTGTTGCCACTCGGCCCGTGCCTGCTGCAGGTGCTGTCGCTGCTGCTGCAGGGGCCTGAGTTCGGCCTCCCGCAGCTGGCGCTCGGCCAGGTGCTGCCGCAGCCGCTCCAGTGCCGGGGCCTGGCGCTGCTCCAGCTCCTCGATCCGCTCCTCGATCTGTTGGAGGGAATCGAGGCTGTCGTCGAGCTGGTCGCGCAGGGCCTGGGCGGTGTCGAGCTGCAGGCGGGCCTGCTGGTGCCGCTGGCCGGTGAGCGCCAGCGGCGAGCCCGCCCGCACCTTGCCGGTGGCGGTGAACTGCAGCTCAAGCTGGCGCTGCAGGTCGTTGACCACGCGTCGGTCGAGGGCCGATTCCAGGGCTGCTCCGGCGCCTTTCCCCCGCTGCAGTTGCTCGATCAGGCGGCCCAGGTCGTAGGCCTCGGCGGGGCCGGCCAGCAGGTTGGTGCCCGCTTCCCCCTGGCGCACCCAGAGGTGGGCCCAGCGCAGGGGCAACTGGGCGATGCGCCGACCCTCCACGGCTCCATCCACCCCCAGCAGCTCGGCCAGCCGCTCCTCGGCCGCGGCGCCGCTGAGGCTGAGGCCGCCGCCGTGGCTGAGCTGGCAGGTGCCGCTGGAGCCCGCGAACCGCTTACGCAGGGTCCACTGCTGGCCCCCGGCCTCAAAGCCGATCTCCACCTCCGGCAGACCCGGATGCAGGCGTGAGCGCAGCTCCTCCACACCGCGGCCGGTGGCGGAGGCCTTGAGGAACAGCCCCTTGTGCAGCGCCTCCGCCAGGGTGCTCTTGCCGCTCTCGTTGGCCCCGCCTACGAGGGTGAGGCCGGGTGCGAAGGCCAGCTGCAGCTCGCGGTGGCGGCGCACCCGCCGCAGGGTGAGGTGGAGCAGGCGCATCGTCAGGCGCTCGTCTGCGGGGCTGTCTGGCTGGCCTGATGCACAGCCCGGTGCAGCTCGCAGAGGGCCCGCTCGACCAGGGTGCTGTCTGCCGGGCTGCTGGCGCGTTGCTGCTGCAGCGACCTGGCCACAGCTGCCACCAGCGGGGCATCGCCGCGGCTGGTGAGCTCGGCCAGTTCGGTGTCGCAGGGGGCCTCCTGGCAGTGGCCACGCCACTTCAGCCGCAGCAGCTGGGCTTCGAGGCGTTCGCGCAGGGCGTCCAAGCGACGCTGGTCGGCCAGGCTGAGGCTGCCCTCCAGCTCCAGCAGCAGCAGGTCTTCGCCCACCCGATCCCCCAGCAGCGCCTGCAGCTGCTGCTCGAGGTGATCGAGGTCGGTGGAGCCCCGCAGGTTGGCCGTGAGCGGGTGCCAGCCCAGCTGGCCGGTGGCCACCGGCGTCACCTGGGGGGGCAGGCCGCGAGCCGCCACCACCTCCAGCACCTTTCCGCTCACGTAGCTGCTGGAGCGGGGGAAGCGGTCGGGCTCCGGGGTGCCGCTGTACCAGCACTGATCCGTGACCTGCTTGAGCCCGTGCCAGTCGCCCAGGGCGGTGTAGTCGATCTCGCGGCTCCATGGGGCCTGGATCTGCAGCAGGTTGTGGGCTGAGGGCGGGTTGTCGTCGTCGGCATCGCTGGCCAGCTCCAGATCGCTGCCGGCGAAGCCCTGCACGGCGCCGTGGGCCAGCACCAGCCGCGGTTTGTCGGCCGGCAATTCCGACCAGTTCACCTGCTGCAGCCAGGCGCATGGGTCGCTGCTCTCGCGGCGCCGCAGCAGCGGGCAGGGCAGCACCACCGCCTGCTCCAGTTCGAGGGGGCGGCGCTCCAGCAGCACCTGCAGGTTGGGGCAGCGGCGCTGACGTTCCTCGGCGAAGAAGCTGCTGTGCCACACGCTGCCCGGGCCGCCGTGGTCGTGGTTGCCGGGGATCACCAATACCGGCACTCCCATGGCGCCAAGTCCGGCGCACACCGCACTCACGTCGCTGCTACTGGGGGTGGGCGCATCAAACAGATCGCCGGCCACCAGCACCAGATCAACCGGCCGGCTGCGGCAGAGCCCGGCCAGTCGCTGGATGCAGTCGAGACGCACCTGGCGCAGGCGGGCCCGCTTGTCGGGGTCGCTGACCCGACCGTAGGGCTTGCCGATCTGCCAGTCGGCGCTGTGCAGCAGGGTGACGGCCCGGCGGTTGGAGGACGCCGCTGGCCGACCTGGGGCTGGTGGGCTGGGGGTGAGCGGGTCCGGCGTTGGCACCTCGGCGGCCCTGGCAGCTGCGATGGGTCTTCTCTAGCGCCTTCCCCAACGCCTTGTCGGCCGTCTGGCCCGCCAGCCTGGACCGATCCGAACTTCAGCGTCGCTTGAGAATGACGCCACAATGGGCGCCACTTTTCAGAGCTTTCAGCCCCAAACCTCCAGCCCCAAACCCCCAGCCCGTGATGCCGATGTTGGCCCGGTTCCAATCGCTTTATGCGTCGTTCGTGCGGTTGCGCATGTTGATCGTGGGGCCGGGTCTGGCCCTGCTGGCGGGAGTGCTGCTGGCTACGGCCACGCCCGCCTGGGCTGCAGCTGCCTCCCAGGGGGAGGCGTTATTTGCCCAGCACTGCAGTGGTTGCCACGTCAATGGCGGCAACATCATTCGCCGCGGTAAGACCCTCAAGCTGGCCGCGCTGCAGCGCCTGGATATCGACGGTCCCGAGGCGATCGCGGCGATCGCAGCGGGCGGCATCGGTCAGATGGGGGGCTATGGGGCGGTGCTCGGAGACGATGGGCCCGAGGCCGTGGCCGTCTACGTGTGGCAGCAGGCCCTGGCGGGCTGGCCCCGCAGTTAGCCCTGCCGCTGCTGGAACGCCTCCCGCTAGAATCCCTCCAGCTAGAAAGCCTGGATCCAGGGGTAGACCTCGACGGCGGTCCAGATCCCCTCACGCCAGTACACGTCGCTGTGCACGAGCTCTTCCACCTGCTGGCGGCTCTCGGCCTCGAAGATCCCGAACACGTGGGTGCTTTCCTCGGTGGGGCCCAGGGTGATCAGAGTGCCGGCATCCTTGAGCTGCTGCAGCCGGCTCAGGTGCTCCTGCCGGAAGGGGGTGCGCTTCTCGAGGGCGTTGTCGCAGTAGGTGCCCCAGAGCACGAAGCGGGACATGGAGGTCTGGCAGCCAGAAGGTGTTAGGACCGTAAGACCTTCCGTTTTCGTTCACGATGCTGACCCGCCTCCGCCCTGCGGCTTCGCTCCGCCCTGCGGCTGCTCTCCGCTCTGCGGCTGCCCTGAGTCTGCTGGCAGGCCTGGCGGCTGCTCTGGCTGCGCCGGCACACGCTGGCGACAACATGATGGATCAGATGGTCCGCAAGTACTGCCTCAAGGCAGTGAACGATGAGGTGAAGGCCTCCGGTAAGCCGGCTCCTGATGGCATGGCCAACTCCACCTGCGAGTGCGTGGTGCAGCAGATGAAGAAACGCCAGTCGATCGAGCAGGCCAAGGTCACCTGCAAAAACCAGGCCGCCAAGAAGTACAACCTCTGAGCCTGGAGCTGAGGTGTTGCCACGGGGCGCGGGGCTGGCTAGGGGTGGGATGTTGCCGAGGTCGGGAGTCGGCCACCAGCTCCCGCACTGTTCCATCCCGGCAGCATCCGGCGTCTCCCGCAGGGGGGGACGCCACCATCTTTTCGCCAGCCCACCATTCAGCTCACCCATGATTCAGCCCGCTGAGCGCCTGGGGCAGGTGCTGCGGCCTGTGATTCCCGAGTTGGGGGCGTTGGTGCGGCGCACCCCAGGCACCCTGTCGCTGGCCCAGGGCATGGTGGGCTGGGGTCCGCCGCCCCAGGTGGCTGAGGCTCTGGCAGCGGCGCTGGCGGCAGCCTTGCCCCACGGCCCGCTCGATCCGGCTGGAGGCGCGTGCGGCCCCCTCGACATGTATGGCCCGGTGGTCGGCGACCCCGAACTGCTGGAGGCGCTGGCGGCGGCGCTGAGCGCCGACGGCCTGGATCTGGCGGGCTCCGATCTGTGGGTCACAGCCGGCAGCAACATGGCCTTTAACGCCATCGCCCAGGTGCTCTGCGAGGGTCCGCCGGCGGAACCCAGCGAGGTGATCCTGCCGCTGCCTTACTACTTCAACCACGTGATGGCCATTCAGCTGGCCGGTGGTCTGCCGGTGCCGGTGGATGCGGGTCTGGTGCCCGATCCCGAGCGGCTGGCGGCGGCGATCACCCCCCGCACCCGGGCGATCGTGACGGTGTCGCCCAACAACCCCAGTGGCGTGGTGATCCCAGGGCCGGTGCTGGCGGCGATCAACCGGCTCTGCGCCAGCCGCGGCCTGCTCCACATCAGCGACGAGGCCTACGGCCAGTTCGTGTACGGCGGCGAGCCCCACGTCAGCCCGGCCTCGCTGCCGGGGGCCGCGGCTCACACGGTGACCCTGCAGTCGCTCTCCAAGGCCTACGGCATGGCCGGCTGGCGGGTGGGCTTCATGGCGGCCCCGGCGGCCTTCAGTGCCGCCCTGGCCAAGGTGCAGGACACGGTGCTGATCTGCCCGCCGCGGCTGATCCAGCGGGCTGCCCGGGCGGCGCTGGCGGTGGGGCCGGCCTGGTGCCGACCTCGGATCGCGGCCCTGGCCGAGCGGCGCGCCCAGCTGCTGGCCGCGGTGGCGGATGCGCGGGCCCAGGGCCTGCCGGTGCGGCTGTTGGCCGAGCCCGATGGTGCGTTCTATGGCCTGTTGGCCCTGGACCCTCTGGCGCTGGATCCCGCCGCCACCAGGACGCTCACGGCCGACCGGCTCACCGGTGAGCAGCTGATGCGGCGGCTGGTGCTCGAGCACCGGGTGGCGGCGGTGTGCGGCGAGAGCTTCGGCTATCCCGCCGCCGCCCCCGTGCTGCGGCTGAGCTACGGCCTGCTCGCTGCGGTGGAGCTGGAGGAGGCCCTGGGGCGCCTGTTGGGCGGCATCAGGGCCCTGCTGTATTCACAGCGCCCCAGCGGCCCATGAACGGCCAGCGCACCTGCAGGGCCGCGCCGCCCTGATCGGGCCACAGCGGCATGAGCTCGGCGGTCAGGGCCGGCAGCGGATCGGCGCCCGCCTGGCGGCTGAGTGTCACCGCTGACCAGGTGCCGATGTGGGCCAGCAGTTCGGCCAGGGTCCAGTGCCGCTCGATCACCAGGTTGGCGGGGAAGGGCCATTCCTGTCCTGGAAAGTCGAGGCCGGCGTAGCTCTGCTCCACCCAGCGCCGCTCCGCTGGCCACCAGGGGCCCAGGGTGCCCTGGTGGAAACCATCCATGGCCGCCTGGAGCCGTGGCTCGGGCAACAGCAATGGCAGGTAGCCGATCCAGGCCAGAACGGCTCCCGGTTTGGCCACCCGGCGCAGCTCGGCGTTGAAGGCCTCACCGGCGAACCAGTGCACCGCCGCCGCCACCAGCACCCCGTCCACGCTGCTGGCCTCCAGCCCGCTGGCCTCAGCCCAGGCCTGGCGCCAGCGGATGCGAGGGTGGTTGGGCGCGGCCGCCAGCTGGGCGGCACTGGCATCGGTGGCGATCACGCGCACGCCCTGCGCGGCCAGATCGAGGCTGGCCTGACCGCTGCCGCAGCCACAGTCCCACACCAGGGGATCGGGGCTCAGGAGGTGGCTGCGAAAGGCGACGAAAAAGGCCTCGGGGTAGGTGATCCGGTGACGGGCATAGGCGCTCGCCACGGCGCCGAAAAGGGCGCTTGCCTGGTTGGCGTTGTGCTGGCCTGGGCTGGTTTCGCTCATGGCTGCCGCGTCAGCACCAGCATGCGGTTGTTGGCGGGCATCGCCACATCGGCCACGGGCTCCAGAGCCAGCCCCCTGGCCAGTTCCTGTAGCTCCAGGGCATCGCGCACACCCATGGCCGGATCAAGGCTGCGCAGGTGGGCGTCGAAGGCGGCGTTGCTGGGGGAGGTGTGCACGCCGCCGTCGTGGAAGGGCCCGTAGAGCAGCAGCAGGCCGCCGGTGCGCAGCACCCGTGCGGCCCTTGCCAGCAGCTGGGGCAGGGCCGCCGCCGGCATGATGTGGCAGGTGTTGGCGCTGAACACCGCATCAAGGCTCTGCCGCGGCCACTGTTCGCCACGCGTCACATCCAGCGCGATCGGACCCAGCAGCCGTGAACCCGGCGCCAGGCTTGCGGGCGATACCTCCGCCAGCTGGGCCTGTAGATCCGCCAGACCCTCGGTGCGCTCGCTGGCCTGCCAGCTCAGGCCGGCGATCCGCTGGCAGAAGAAAGCGGCGTGCTGGCCGCGGCCCGAGCCGATCTCCAGCACCCTGGCGTTGTTTGGCAACCAGTCCTGCAGCACCGCCAGAATCGGTCCCCTGTTGCGTTCATAGGCGGGAGACACCAGGACGGGATGGGATGCTGCGCTGCCGCCATCATGAGGGCGTTGTTGCTGATCCGAACGGGTAGCGGAGGTGAACGTGTTGGTGCCTCGACTGTCTTCCGCCCTCTCGCTGCTGCTGGTCGCCGGGGTCCTGGGTGCCTGCGGGCCTGCCTACAGGGCCAATGCGATGCCGGCCAGCGCCACCTCAACCCAGGCTCAGGCGAGCCTGCAGGGGCAGGGCTATGTGGGCGTGTGGGCGCTGGTGGACAACGCCAATAACCTCTTCAACGTGCGGTTGCGGCCGGATGGCCGCGCCACCAGCACCGCGGGCATCGAGGGCACGCCCATGGCCGGCAGCGGCAGCCTGCGGCTGGAGCAGCTGAGCGAGCGGGGCCGCTGGAGCCCCTGGGGCAATGGCGTGCGCATCGACTACGACGATGGTTGGACCGATGCGCTGCTGATGGGCCCGGCTGGGCCGGTGCAGTGGTCTTGGGAGCCAGGAGGTGACCGGTTGCAGCCGCCCAGCAACAGCGGCAAGGCCGTGCGGCTCGATGGGCCCGTGGCCCAGGTGGTGGGGGTTTACAGCTTCCAGCCCGCCCAGACCAACCTGCCCCCCTACAGCGCCAGCCTGCTCTCCAATGGCCTGGCCTTCAACACGATCGACCGCAGCGCCGGCGGCGCCTTGCGGCTGGAGGGCGGCCGGGTGGTGATCGACTGGATCTCCGGCTGGCGCACCAGCTTTGCGCCGCAGGAGCAGGGGCCGCTGACAGTGAGCCACTGGCAGCCTGGAGCCGATCGGGCCGGAGCCCCCACCGGCATCCGGCCTGGTCGCCGGCTGGATTGAGGCAGCGTTTCAGCCTGGCTCAGATGCGCTGCGTGGCTCAGCCGTCGAGGCCGGCGCGCAGCTCGGCGCAGAAGCGGCCGGCGGCATCAGCCACCGGCACTCCTTCACTGTGGGCGGCGGCCATGGCTTTCACCAGCGCGCTGCCCACGATTGCCCCGTCGGCTCCCCACTGGCGTACCTGGCGAGCCTGTTCGGCGCCGGAGATCCCGAACCCCACGGCCACGGGCGTGTCGCCCAGTCCCTTGAGCTGCTGTACCAGGGGGCCCACCCGCGATTCCAGGGCGGTGCGCACGCCGGTCACGCCGGTGACGCTCACCAGGTAGGTGAAGCCGCGGCTGGCCTGGTGGATGCGGGCCATGCGCTCGGCCGGCGTGGTGGGGGCCACCAGCAGCACCAGATCCAGGCCATGGGCGGCGGCAATCGCCGAGAGCTTCTCACCCTCCTCCAGCGGCAGGTCGGGCACCACAAGGCCGGCGGCACCGGCGGCGGCCGCCTCCTGGCAGAAGGAGTCCATGCCCCGGTTGAGCAGGGGGTTGCTGTAGGTGAACAGCACCACCGGAATCGTGAGCTCGCCCTTGAGTGAGCGCAGCATCTCCAGCACCCTGGCGGGGGTGGTGCCGCTGCCGAGAGCTCGGCTCGCGGCGGCCTGGATCACCGGACCATCGGCCAGGGGGTCGCTGTAGGGAATGCCCAGCTCGATCAGGTCGGCGCCGTTGGCCTGCAGGGCCAGCAGGGCGGCGCGCGTGCCGCTTAGCTCCGGGTCGCCCGCCATCAGAAACGGCATCAGGGCGCAGCGCCCCTGGTTGCGCAGCTGCTCGAAACGTTGCTGGATCGGGGTGGCGGCGGCAGTCACAGCAGCGATCTGGGGGCGGATCTCAGCCCGTGAGCCTATGCCTCGCTGGTCTTGGGGCCGGGGCTGTCGCCGGCGATCGGCTCAGGCTGGTCGAGCTGGCCGGTTTCGCGCAGCAGCCGTTCCTGCTCTTCCGGGCTGAGGGCCTCAAACTTGCGCTGCAGCTCCTCGCTGGTGAAGCTGTCGTAGGCGGCGCGGTAGGTGCGCCGCTGCTGCATGTAGGTCATGTTGCCGGTGATGGCCCGCAACAGATAGGTGGCAGTCCAGCCCACCACAAGCACCATCAGCAGGGCCGAGGCGGCAATGCCGGCCGAAAAGCCCTCGAAGCCGTTGGCGGCGAAGGCGCCGTAGCCGATGGCCCCCAGGCCCAGCACGGCGAGGCCGAGGAGCAATGCCTGTCCCTTGGTCACGCGTTCCCCTGGCCGGCCATGCGCAGGTTGATGAAGGGGGCGAACAGGATCAGGCCCGGGAAGAAGAGAAACACCAGCCCGTACACGGCGAAGCGCTCCAACTTGCCCATCACGGTCCACCGCTTCACCATCCAGGCGTAGAGCGCCAGGGGCACCACCACCAGGTAGGCGCCGGCGATGGCCACGTAGAGGGCCAGCACCAGCAGGTTGTCCCGGCTGAGGCCGGCGGCCAGACCATTCAGGAAGCCGGGAAGTGCCACTGCCAAGCTCTTTGGGTGCGCCAAATCTAGAGTGTGCTTGCCGGGGGGCATGGCGGAATCGGTAGACGCAGCGGACTTAAAATCCGCTAACCGCAAGGTTGTGGGGGTTCAAGTCCCCCTGCCCCCATCAACCGAACTGAATCTGCTCGGATCGTGCTCCGGTGTATCTGAATGCCTGCGCCCCATGGCCCTGAAGTCGCCCTGGCGATGCTGCGGCGGCAGGGTTGCTGGTTGATGCAGCTGCGCGACGACATCCCAGGCATCGTGGCTCCTGGCTGCTGGGGATTGTTCGGCGGCCACCTCGATCCCGGCGAGACGCCCGAGCAGGCTCTGCGGCGGGAGCTGCTGGAAGAGATCAGCTGGCAGCCCCAGGAGCTGCGCTACGCCCTGGAGCACCGCATCCCTCGGCGCACGGCCCATGTGTTTCTGGCCGAGCTCACGGTGCCGCTGAAGCAGCTGGTGCTGCTGGAGGGCCAGGACATGGCGCTGGTGTCCAGGCAGGAACTGCTCACGGGGGTGATCTGGAGCGAGCGGTTGGGTCGCCATCGGCCCCTCGCCGATGGGCTGCAGGAGGTGATGGGGCAGCTGCTGGCCTGAGACCGGGCAGCGGTGCAGGGCTCTGGCAGCGACGCTATGTAGCGAATTGCGCACAGGCTGTTCAAACATTTGTTGGGCAGGACTGCCGCCTGCTGGCTGGCGTCGTTAGCCCAGGAGCGTTGTCGGCCCCCAGGAGCCGGTGTATGGCGGTTTCATCCCCTCCGCCCACGTTCTCTGCAGACCCCGCGTCGACAGGCGCTGTGGTGCCTGAGGTGTGGCGCGAGAGCGGCCAGCGGGAGGTGTTCTGCGGGCTCACCTCGATCGTGTGGCTGCACCGGCGCATGCCGGATGCGTTCTTTCTCGTGGTGGGATCGCGCACCTGTGCCCACCTGATCCAGAGCGCCGCCGGCGTGATGATCTTCGCCGAGCCCCGCTTCGGCACGGCGATCCTGGGGGAGCGGGATCTGGCTGGTCTGGCCGATGCCAATGAGGAGCTCGACCGGCTGGTGGCCCAGCTGCTGGCGCGCCGCCCCGAGATCCGCACCCTGTTTCTGGTGGGCAGCTGCCCCAGCGAGGTGATCAAGCTGGATCTGGCCAAGGCGGCCGAGCGCCTCAATCGCCAGCACGCCGGCCGCGTGATGGTGCTCAACTACAGCGGCAGCGGCATCGAAACCACCTTCACCCAGGGCGAAGACGGCGCCCTGCAGGCCCTGATCCCGCTGATGCCGAGCACCCAGGAGAGCCAGCTGCTGATCGCCGGCACCCTGGCCGATGCGGTCGAAGACCGGCTGGTGGGCCTGTTTCAGAAGCTGGGCATCGAGCGGGTGGCGAGCCTGCCGCCGCGGCGCTCCACCGAACTGCCGGCCGTCGGCCCTGGCACCAAACTGCTGCTGGCCCAGCCGTTTCTCTCCGCCACGGCCCGGGCCCTGGTGGATCGTGGCGCCGAGCTGATCCGCGCCCCCTATCCCCTGGGGGTGGAGGGCAGTCGCGCCTGGATGGCGGCGGCGGCGGCGGCGTTTGGGGCGGAGCCGGCCCAGGTGGCACAGGTGCTCGATCCGCTGGTGGAGCGGGGCCAGCGCGCCCTGGCGCCCCACCGCGAGGTGCTGGCCGGCAAACGGCTGTTTCTGCTGCCCGATTCCCAACTGGAGATTCCGCTGGCGCGCTTTTTGAGCCGCGAATGCGGCATGGAGCTGGTGGAGGTGGGCACCCCCTACCTCGATCGCCAGCTGATGGCCGAGGAGCTGGCATTGCTGCCGGCCGGCACCCGGCTGAGCGAGGGCCAGCACGTCGACAACCAGCTCGCCCGGGTGCGCGAGGCCCGACCCGATCTGGTGCTCTGCGGCCTGGGCTTGGCCAATCCGCTGGAGGCCGAGGGCATGGCCACCAAGTGGTCGATCGAGCTGGTGTTCAGCCCCATCCACGGCATCGACCAGGCCGCCGATCTGGCCGAACTGTTTGCCCGCCCCTTGCGCCGCCGCGCCGCCCTCTCGTTTGCCTGAACGGGTCGCCCGATCCATTCGTCCCTGAATCGCCCGCTCCCCTGATGGAACTCACGCTCTGGACCTACGAAGGCCCCCCCCACGTGGGCGCCATGCGCATCGCCGCCTCGATGGAGGGGGTGCACTACGTGCTGCATGCCCCCCAGGGCGACACCTATGCAGACCTGCTGTTCACGATGATCGAGCGGCGCGACCGGCGCCCGCCCGTCACTTACACCACCTTCCAGGCCCGGGATCTGGGCGGTGACACCGCCGAGCTGGTGAAGCGCACGATCGCCGAGGCGGTGGCGCGCTTCCAGCCGGAGGCGCTGCTGGTGGGCGAGAGCTGCACCGCCGAGCTGATCCAGGACCAGCCCGGGGCCCTGGCTGCCGGCATGGACCTGGGCGGCATCCCGATGGTGAGCCTGGAGCTGCCCGCCTACTCCAAGAAGGAGAACTGGGGCGCGGCAGAAACCTTCTACCAGCTGGTGCGGGGCTTGCTGAAACCCCAGTTGCCGGCCCCGGGCAGCGCCAAGCCGGATCCCGGCCGCTGGCGCGCCGAGGGGCGCCGGCCGCGGGTGAATCTGCTGGGCCCGTCGCTGCTGGGTTTCCGTTGCCGCGACGACGTGCGCGAGATCACCCAGCTCCTGGCCAGCTACGGCATCGACGTGGCGGTGGTGGCACCGCTGGGGGCGCGCCCGCCCGATCTCTGCCGCATCCCCAGCGCCGACGCCAATCTCAACCTCTACCCGGAGGTGGCAGGCACGGTGTGCAGCTGGCTGGAGCGCCAGTTCGGGATGCCTGTGGTGCACGCGGTGCCGATCGGCATCGGCGCCACCGTGACCTTCCTGCGCGAGTTGCACAGCGTGCTGGGGCTGGAGCTGCCGGCCGAACTGGTGGCCGGCGCTGATGGGGTGTGCAACGTCGAGCGCCGCTCGCGCCTGCCCTGGTATTCCCGCTCCGTTGACTCCACCTACCTCACCGGCAAGCGGGTGTTCATCTTCGGCGACGCCAGCCACGCCATCGCCGCCGCCCGCATCGCCAGCCGCGAGCTGGGTTTTGCGGTGGTTGGCCTGGGCAGCTACAGCCGCGAGCAGGCCCGCGAGGTGCGCGCTGCCGCCAAGGAGCTGGGGCTGGAGGCATTGATCACAGACGACTACCTGGCGGTGGAAGCAGCGATCGCAGCGGCCGCGCCGGAGCTGGTGCTCGGCACCCAGATGGAGCGCCACAGCGCCAAGCGGCTCGGCATCCCCTGCGCGGTGATCAGCACGCCGCTGCATGTGCAGGATGTGCCGGCCCGTTACGCCCCGCAGATGGGCTTCGAGGGGGCCAACGTGATCTTCGACACCTGGGTTCACCCGCTGATGATGGGGCTGGAGGAGCACCTGATCGGCATGTTCCGCCACGACTTCGAGTTTGTGGACGGCCACCGCAGCCACCTGGGTGATGGGGCACCGGCGGCACCCGCCCCAGTGCCTGCCGAAGCACGTGCCGTAGCGCCGGCCGGGGCCTTGAGCTGGAGCGCCGATGGTGAGGCGGAGCTGGCCAAGATTCCCTTCTTCGTGCGCGCCAAGGTGCGCCGCAACACCGAGGCCTATGCCCGCGACCACGGCGTGGCACTGATCGACAGTGAGGCCCTCTATGAGGCCAAGGCCCACTACAGCCGCTGAGCTTCAGCTGACTTGATTCAGCAACGATTTAAGTATTCATGCTTATCACTTCTGTGTGGGGTTGCGCATCGATCCGGGATCGATGTTTCGCTTTGTCTGGCTGGTGTTTTCAGGGGTGGTGCCGAGGAGTTGGATGACAGCAGAACCCTTGCTGGCTCGGGCCTGCGTTCATGACAAGCACTCTTCAGCGCCCCGATCTTCAGCGCCCCGATTCCCAGCATCCAGATTCCCAGCATCCAGATGGTGAGGGCAGCGTGCAGGTGCACCAGGAGCCGGGCCTGCAGATCGAGGAAGGCGCCCTGGTGATCGCCGTGTATGGCAAGGGAGGGATCGGCAAATCCACCACCTCCTCCAATCTGTCGGCCGCCTTCTCCAAGCTGGGCAAGCGGGTGCTGCAGATCGGCTGCGATCCCAAGCACGACAGCACCTTCACCCTCACCAAGCAGATGGTGCCCACGGTGATCGACATCCTCGAAACCGTGGACTTTCACACCGAGGAGCTGCGGCCCGAAGACTTCGTGTTTGAGGGCTTCAACGGCGTGCAGTGCGTGGAGTCGGGCGGGCCGCCGGCGGGCACCGGCTGCGGCGGCTACGTGACCGGCCAAACGGTGAAGTTGCTCAAGGAACACCACCTGCTGGAAGACACCGACGTGGTGATCTTTGATGTGCTGGGCGATGTGGTGTGCGGCGGTTTTGCAGCCCCGCTGCAGCACGCCCACTACTGCCTGATCGTGACGGCGAACGACTTTGACTCCATCTTTGCGATGAACCGGATCATCGCCGCAATCCAGGCCAAGGCCAAGAACTACAAGGTGCGGCTGGGGGGCGTGGTGGCCAACCGCTCCAAGGACACCGACGAGATCGACAAGTTCAATGCACGGGTGGGCATGAAGACGATGGCCCACTTCCCCGATCTCGATGCGATCCGCCGCTCCCGGCTCAAGAAGTGCACGATCTTCGAGATGGAAGCCACCCCGGAGGTGGTGGCGGTGCAGAACGAATACCTCAGGCTGGCCCGCGCCATGCTCGAGAACGTGCAGCCGCTCGAGGCTGAGCCCCTCAAGGACCGGGAGATCTTTGACCTGCTGGGTTTTGACTGAGCAGCCTCTGGCCTGCGTGCCTGGGCTTGAAGATCTGGGCAAAGAAGCATCAAGACATGCGGCACACGTACGGCAAGATCGAAGTGCATTTGCCGGTTGATATTTGACTACTGTTCCATTCGATTTAGGACTGAGTTGTCCCCTCAATGAGGCAACTCATGACGGCGACTCTCAAAACCTACACAACCCAGATCACGCACTCTGCGAGCGATGACGCTGGCAGCAGTGTTGAGATCATTGATCTCACTTTTGAGTACTGCGGTGATGTCACGGGCGACGGTTACGATGATGTGCGAGTGAGCTTGGCACTCAATCCCGCATCTAATTCAGAGACTGAGGACATTGTTGGCGTTGCCTTTGATGTGAATACACTTATGAACCTGAAAATCGTAGATATTCTGCGGAGTACGTCTTATGGATCAGTTACCACCGCTTCGCCAGTTGTGGTGATGGGTGAGAACCAGGTCAGTGATAAGGGTCCGTTAGATCCTGGCTTCAACACCTCTGGCGGCAATCTGGGAGAGGATAGAGAACCCTATGACGTTGGCATCCGCTTTGGTGAGCTTGGTTCAGGCGATGGCATCGTGCAACAGGCCTCGTTTGTGCTCACCACAGTTGGGGCCGATCTTGATGCAGAACAGTTGCTCGATGGCACCAGTTGGTGGGCGCGACTGCAGTCGACAGATGGGGGAGAGGATAGTGCCAAGATGTATCTGCCTGAACTTGATCTTCCACCCTGTTCTGATGACCCATCGGGTTGCGCTGAGGGCTTGACCCCGGGATACTGGAAAACCCATGGCCCTGCTGACCTTGGTGCTGCCCCCGGGGGACAGACTAATGACTGGGACAACATCACCGGTCGTCCTGTGTATGACTATGGCGATGGCGATCGAGTTGTTCCTGCTCTCACCTACGAACAGTTGATTTTTGGCAATCAGGTGGATGGTCTGAAATGGACTCTGCCCGGAGGCAAGCAGCCAACTGAATTGGGTGATCTCAGTGTGTTGGGTGCTCTTTCCATTGGTGGAGGAGGTGTCAATGCACTTGCCAGGCACTCCATGGCGGCCATCCTCAATTCCCGCGATAAGGATGTGAGCTACTTTGCCTCTGAAGAACAGGTCCGCCAGTGGACTGGACAGGCTTTGCTGGGCAGTCTCGTGACGATTGACGGTATTGATTATAATGCAGAAACCCTGGCCCAGCTGTTTTCTGCCAATAACGAATTGGGTCTGGATCCCTGTGCTCTGGTTTAGTCGATGCGCAGGGCTCGGTCCTGTGGTTGCATCAGGTGAGGCGAAGCTCTGCAGCTGAACTGCTGCAGAAGCACATCGGGAGCATTCGCGACTCAAAGTGCTGAATAGGCTGCCACTGTTCAGCACTTGTTTTGGTCGATGAAATCAGAAGTCCTGCTCAGCTTCCTTGTATTCCCTGCGGAAAATCTGCGGCCAGCAGGTCATTGTGCCGTAGGTCTGTGTGCAGGGAGTGCAGGCTGTGGCAGATCTGCGCTTGAGATGCTGATCGGTGGGTTTGAGCGCTGTGCAGCCTCTACAACGTGAAGGGGCAATTCGTGCTGCCCAACTTCAAATTCCTGGAGATCATTCCATGGCTTCTATGAACCTTTTGACTGAACTGGATGCTGAGCGCATTAATGGCGGCTTTGGCTATGGCTACGGTAAGCCCAGCTACTACCCCAAGTCCAGCCGCAGCAGCACCACCAACAAGTCGGCGAAAACCTTCCTGGCTCAGGGCAACGTGTCCAGCAACCTGGCCCTGGGTATCGGTTTCTATGGCCTTGGCATCGCCACTGCGACCAGCGAGCAGGAGAACGTGGCCTTCGTTAACACGATCGCCTGAATCACGATCGATCCGAACTGATTCAACTCTTTTCTATCACTATGACAAGCATCACTCGTCTCGATGATCAACAGTGCCAGGCCCTTTGTGGTGGTGGTATGCCTTCCATCTGCAAACCCCAGGTCTGCTACCCGAGTCATCCTTCCTACCACGTGTCCACCAGGTACGTGTCCAAGGCTTCGACCTATCTCGCCCAAGGTAATTCTTCCGCCAACACTGTAATTGCCATCGGCGACTTTGCCGGCTGGGCCAAAGCCGAGTCGGTCCAGAGCAATTTTGCCAGCATCACTACTAAGGCGGGTTGAGGACCTATGGAATTCATCACTGATATCCAGGCTGAAAGTCTGCGGGGTGGGCGTTTGTTCGCGATCACGGTGGCTCCCACCATCGTGGTGAGCAACGCCATCACCACCGCCCTGCAGGGCAATCTTGGCAACGCTATCGCGTTGAGCCCGTTGGGTGGCCCGGCTTTTGCCAGCCTGGGTCAACTGAACGGACTGTCTGCCTTCAACTCGGCAGCTGCCTGAAGACCCATCCCGGCGCCCGGTTGCGAGAGCAGCGGGCGCCTTTCTTCTATCGCTTTTTACCTACCAAACCATGAACCCAACAATGCAGGTTCTCTCCGATCTTCAGGCTGAACAACTCAGTGGCGGTCGCCGGGTCCGGCCCTTTGCAGCCGCGTCGCTGGTGGCCGCCCCCGGCCAGCGCAGTGGCCGGGGTATCGGGCGTTGGTTTGGTGGCGGTCGCGGGTTCGTGTTCCAGTCAATCCAAAACACGGTGAATCAGATCAACTTTGCGATCAACATCGTTATTGGTGGCGGCAGCATCTTCAACAACCAGGTGAACGTACTGACGATGCAATCGAGCTTGTGATCGCTCGGCCTTTCCTCCCATTCCCTGGGTCCACGGCTTCTTCTGCGATGGCACGTCCTCTGGTGATCACGCGTTCCGCAGGCCGCCTCCTGGCGGCCTGGCTCGGGCTGGCCCGCGGCCGGTCTCTGCCCTGTGTGCGCCAGCACAACGAGGAAGACTGCGGCGCCGCCTGCCTGGCCACGGTGTGCGCCCGGCACCGGGCTCAGGTGCCCCTGGGCTGGGTGCGGCATCTGGTGGGCACCTCCAAGGATGGCACCACCCTGCTGGGGCTCAAGCGCGGGGCCGAGAAGCTCGGCTTCCATGCCCAGGCCGCCAAGGCCCAGCCCAGCCTGCTCAACGACCTGGGCAGCGTGCCGCTGCCGCTGGTGTGTCACTGGCAGGGCTGCCACTGGGTGGTGCTGCACGGCGAGCAGAACGGCGAGATGCTGGTGGCCGATCCGGCGGTGGGGCTGCGGCGACTGTCGCGCCAGGAGTTTCTGGGCGGCTGGAGTAATGGGGTGGTGCTGCTGCTGGAGCCCGATCCGGCCCGCTTTCCGGTGCTCGACGAGTCGCCAAAGCGCTGGCAGCAGGGACAGGGGCTGGCGATCCTGCCCCGCTTGTTGTGGCCGTTTCGGCGCCTGCTGCTCCAGGCCCTGGGGCTCAACCTGGCGATCGGCGTGATGGCCCTGGCCATGCCGCTGCTGATGCAGATCCTCACCGACGACGTGTTGATCCGCGGCGACGGCGAGATGCTGCGCAGTTTGGCGATCGGCATCCTGCTGCTGTTTGCCCTGCGGGCCCTGCTCAACCTGCTGCAGGGCGTGCTGGTGGGCCACTTCGGCCAGAAGTTGCAGCTGCAGATGGTGCTGCACTACGGCCAGCACCTGCTGGGCCTGCCGCTCAGCTACTTCGAGAGCCGCCGCAGTGGCGAGGTGGTGAGTCGGCTCGACGACATCCAGCGGCTCAATTCCCTGATCGCCGACGTGAGCCTCGGCCTGCCGGGCCAGCTCTGCATCGCCGTGGTGTCGCTGCTGTGGATGTGGCAGTACAGCGGGGCGCTCACCCTCGCCGCCCTGGCGGGCTACATCCTGGTGGTGCTCACCCAGCTGGCTGTGCTGCCGTCGCTGCATCGGCGCACCCAGCAGCTGCTGGTGGAATCGGCCCACAACCAGGGCTTTCTGGTGGAGCTGTTCAGCGGCCAGGCCCTGTTGAAAACCACCCAGGCGACCCCGCAGGCTTGGCAGGAGTTCCAGCGCAACCAGGGACGTCTGGCGCGTCAGTCCTGGGGGGTGGGTCTGCTGGACCTGCAGGCCTCCACCGCCACCGGCTTCCTCGGCCAGGCGATCGGCATCGTGCTGCTCTGGTACGGCAGCGTGTTTGTGCTGAGCCAGCAGCTCAGCATCGGCCAGCTGCTCGCCTTCAACGGTATGGGGGCCAACGTGCTGGGTTTCCTGGCGGCGCTCAGCGGCGTGAGCCAGGAGCTGATCACCTCCCGGGTGGTGATGGCCCGGCTCGACGACGCCCTGCAGCATCCGCTCGAAACCGACGCGGCCAAGGGCATCCAGCAGGCCGGCATCCCGGCCGATGCCGACATCGTGTGCGAGCAGGTGCGCTTCCACCACGCCGGCCGCGCAGCCCTGATCGACGACCTCAACCTGCGCATTCCCGGCGGCCTCACCACGGCCCTGATCGGCGAATCGGGCTGTGGCAAGAGCACCCTTAGCAAGCTGATCGCCGGCCTCTACACCCTGGAGGGCGGCGCCATCCACTACGGCCCGTTCAACGGCCGCGACCTGAGCCTGGACAGCCTGCGCCAGCAGGTGGTGCTGCTGCCCCAGCAGGACACGTTCCTGAACCGCTCGATCTTCGAGAACTTCACCTTCGCCTATCCGCAGCTGTCGTTTGCAGAGATCGTGGAGTTGTGCCGGCTCACCCTCGCCGACGACTTCATCCGCGAGCTGCCCGATGGCTACGGCACCGTGCTGGGTGAATTCGGCGCCAACCTCTCGGGCGGGCAACGCCAGCGCCTGGCCCTGGCCCGCGCCCTGGCGGCGGATCCACCGGTGCTGCTGCTGGATGAATCCACCTCGGCGCTGGATCCGGTGCTGGAGGCGCGGCTGATGGACCGGCTGCTGCAGGTGCGCCGCGGCAAGACCACGATCCTGGTGAGCCACCGCCCCTCGGTGATCCTGCGGGCCGACTGGGTGGTGTTCATGGACAAGGGTGCCGTGCGCCAGCAGAGCCATCCACGCGACCTGCGCGACCACATCGCGGTGTCCCCCTATCTGCAGGCCGCCTGATCACCCCGGCTGCTTGAGCTGCTTCGCCACTTTGCGCCCCTTCCGATGACGCTTCCCACTGCGCCTACGCCCGCCACTCCCGCTGCGCCCACTTCAGCCACGCCTGCTGCACCCGTGCCTGCCCCGGCGGTGCCGCCCACCCTGATGGCCACCACAGCCGACGACTACCTGCCGGGGCCTGGTCCCTGGGCGTCGGTGCTGGGGCGCCAGCTGCTGATCGGCCTGCTGCTGGGCGGCGTCGCCCTCACCCTCTGGCCGATGCGCGAAACGGTGCGGGCCAGCGGCATGGTGCGCCCCACCGGCGAAAACTCGGTGGTGCAGAGCGAGCAGGGCGGCAGCCTGCAGCAGGTGCTGGTGAAGCCGAACCAGCAGGTGGTGGCCGGGGCGCTGCTGGCGGTGTTCGACAGTCGGCCGCTGCGGCTGGAGCAGCAGCAGCTGCAGCGGGAGGTAGAGGCGCTGCAGCGCCAGCTGGCCATGGCCCGCGGAGAGCAGCACTCACTCAGCACCCAGGCGGAGGCGCTGCGGGGGGTGAACCGCTCGCTCACCAGTGCGTCGCGCCAGGGGGTTGCTCAGGCCCAGTCGGCCCTGGGCTATGAGCGGCGCGAGCTGGAGCGCTATCGCACCCTGGCGGCGGAGGGCGCGGTGCCGCGCTCCTTGCTGGAGGAGCGCCAGGTGCGGAGGGTGGTGAGTGAGTCGGAGCTGCTCAAGGCGGTGCAGGGGGTGGCGGAGCAGCAGTCGCGTGGGGTGAGTGAGCTGGCGCGGCTGCGCCAGGCGGAATTCCAGGCTCGCTCAGCGGCCGATGAGCTGCACAAGCAGCTGCTGCAGCGCACCACGCGACTGGAGCAGCTGGCGCGGGCGATCGACCAGACGCGGGTGTTGGCACCGATCAGCGGCTCGGTGGTGAGCACGGCACTGCGCCATCCGGGCCAGGTGCTGCGGGCGGGGGAGCCGCTGGCGGTGATTGCGCCGGCCGCGGCTCCGCTGGAGCTGCGGGTGCAGGTGCCGTCGGAATCGATTCGGGAGCTGCGGGCGGGCCAGCAGGCCACGGTGCGGATCGACGCCTGCCCCACGGCTGAATTCGGCGTGCTGCCGGCCCTGGTGCAGAGCGTGGCCGCCGATGTGGCGCCCCGTCAGGGGGCGGCCCAGGGGGAGAGCCGCGCCAGCGGCTACGACGTGGTGCTCGCAACCCCGCGGCGGGATCTGCCGGGCCGCGACAGCCGCTGCGCGCTGCGGCCCGGCATGGCCGTGACCGCCGATGTGGTGACACGCCGCACCACGGTGCTGATGTATCTGCTCAACAAGCTGCGGCTATGGGGGTGAAGCTGGGACCTGCGCACAGAGGTACCCGGAAAGCAGAGAGCGTCACTGTTAATCGCGTGCCCACTGGATGGCCCACACTCTGGTTCGCGGTGATCGCCAGCTGGCTGCATTGGTGGATGGCTTGATTGGTTGGATGGCTGGTTAGAGCAGGTGCTGGAGGCCTAGGGCGATCGGTTTTTGGCCTGAATCAGCTGGCGGCAGCGCTGGCAACACCAAAGATCGACATTTCCGCCACCAACCAGCTGCAGTGACACGCCACCAGATCAGGGCTGATGCTTTCAGGTTTGACCCAGCTACACAACTGACTCAGCTAGAACACCGGCCACTTGAGGGTGGACCCCAGTGTTTTCTGGGCGTCCCTGAAAACGCTGTTCGGGTTGTATTTCGGATGTCCTGAGCCTGGTCAAGACTGTTCAGGGGGGAAGGAAAATGATCGTGACAGCGGATTGGTCTGCTTGATTCCGGTGCTGCCGTGGGCCTGTTGAGCGGTGATGGCCGGCCGTTGGCCCTATTGCTTGACCCGTGCTTATGATCACTGGGGATTGTCTAATGCATGATCCGCATTTGGCGGCAGCAGGGTCGTGTATTTGGGGTCTTGAATGCAGTTTCTGTATGCTTGGCAGGGCAAGCATGCCAGGTTTTGCTAACAATGCAAAATTACTTTATCATGGGCAAAGGGCTTTTGATTGCCGTAAATCGGTTGTTCGAGCCTTCGATTCATGAATTTGTGATGGCCGTTCATTCGCATATCGCGTTCGCACCGAGGCCCTTGATGCTTCGTTGTTTGGCTGTTGTGAGCTGGATTCTTCGTTGATCCTTCTGGATCGGCACCTTGCTCGATAGACACCTTGCTGGACAGGCACCTTGCTGGATAGGCACCTTGCTGGATTGACGCTATGACGGAGCTCCTGGGCCAAGTCAACCGAACACCTCTCTATGTCAATCATTTTTCGGTTCATCCAGGAATGGATCCTGCCCTGCATGGGGTTATCACGGGCGATGCTGATGATCTGGCCTGGCAACAGCAAAACTTGAACCTGCGCCTGGATCCTGGCGTTGGCTGGCGATCGCCAGCTTTTTCAGTTAACGCGCTTGGCTATGTGCGCTTGAGCTTCCGCGCCAGGCGCGCAGAGTCTGGAGCTGGCTTCTCTGGAGGTGTTGGTGTATTCAACAGGGCTAATATTGCCTTTAAGTCGATTAATGCTGCTGCCAGGTGGAACCTCGACCCCCTGTATTCCGGGGTGTCCGGAGGCGATCTCCTGGGTAATGATCGTACTTCTTTCATTGATTTGACTGATCAGTGGAGTGATCATGTCTTTTACAGCCGCGCTCAGGTAAATGCTGAGCAAATGGCAATCGAAATCATCTCAACTGATTTCCCCTTTCTGATTGATGATGTCAAGGTTGAGCTTGTCCGTGACCGATCGGAGGTTTCCGATTGGCTTGATCAAGTTTGGAGTAAGCGCTGGGTTGCCTCTGGCGCCCGTTCAGTGCCAGAGCTGCCGATGTTCAGTTCTTCCGAACAGCGTGCACGCATGGCTCGAACCCTAAAAAAACTACGGGCAGGAGAAGAGGTTCGAATTGTTCTTGTTGGTGATAGTATTGTTGGTGACCTTTCGCACTCTGGGCTTGATCTTCTGATCGAGCATCGTTTCCCAGGTGCCCAGGTGAGTGTCATCACCGCTGTGGGGAATGGTACGGGTATCCAAGCCTGGAATCCAGTTAATGATGCCTATCCTTTTATTAGTAGTTCCAGCAACAGGGGGGCGCTTCGGTTTAACGAGGCTATCGTTGAACAACAGCCAGATCTGGTCCTGTTGGGGGGGATCAGTACGCCGGCCAATGCCCAGGGGTATGCCGCTATTGACGACGTGGTTGGCAAGCTTAGGTCGCAAAGTGTTGCCCAGTATCTTGGTTATCAGCCCGATATTATGCTGGCAACCGGAGCCTTTGGCCCGACCGGCCGCAACTGGTATCCCAGTGATGAGCTAAATGCGCTAGCGGATGGTTACCGGAATCAGCTTCTGCGAATTGCCAATAAGTATGATGTTGGCTTTCTCGATTTTGCGGGAATCTGGGGGGGCTATCTTATCGATGCTTTTGGAGGTGCCGGTTTTTCAGCCGCCCAGTCGCTTGAGGCGACTCCCTACTACTGGCGTGATGCTGTGCACGCCAACGCATTCGGGAAGCAAATCCTGGGGCGAGCCCTGGCCGGCTTTTTGGCTGGTGCTGGTGCGGATCCTGCCGAGTTGCCCCGCATCAGCCTGATGCTCTCCTCAGGAGATGTGGATGAGGATAGTGGCAAGCCGCTGATCTTTACTCTCTCTAGAACGGGGCCAACCACGGAGGCCTTGACTGTTTTCTTTACCGTAGGCGGGACTGCTGTTTCAGGGGGTGATTATGCAGGTCTGACCCCATTTCACGGTTTGAATTCCGTTGTGTTTGCACCGGGTTCCGATACGGCCGAGATTCGACTTGTGCCAGTCATCGATGCTTTCGTGGAGCAGCATGAGAGTGTGAGTCTTGCTTTGGATTCCACGATGGGGTTGGGCTATCTGATCGAAACAGACACCCCCGTAACGGCTTTCATCCGCAATGACGACATTTCTCAAGTTACCATCAGCGATGTGATCGATAACGTGGGTGTTGTTCAGGGTTCGGTACCTGACAACGGCGTGACCAACGACACAACCCCCACATTGATGGGCACGCTGTCGTCGGCTCAGGGGGGCGGCGATGTGGTGACTGTCTCTCGCGATGGTGTGGTGATGGGCGTGGCCAAGGTGAATCCGACCACGCGCACTTGGACGTTTACGCCAACGCTCAAGGCCAATGGGCTTCACACGTTCACGGCCGCCTTGCTGGATGGTGAAGGTACCCAGAGTGCCCAGTCTGAGCCACGCAGGCTGCTGCTCGACTCCACGGCTCCCAGCCAGGCCGTGGGGATCACGGTGGTGCGGAGCGATACCACCCCCTTCACTGGCAACGTGGCCGCCGGAGGAGCAACGAACGACAAGAGTCCGACGCTCAGCGGCACCCTGTCGGCCGCGCTGGGCGCCGGTGAAACCCTCAGGCTCTACAACGGCAAGGTGGTGTTGGCCGAAGCGGCTGTCGATTCCGGCACGCTCAGTTGGCAGGCGACTCCCCAGCTGCTGAACGATGGCACCTACACCATCACGGCCCGAGTGGAGGATGCGGCTGGCAATCAGGGGCCGGTGAGTGCGACTCGGATTTTCAGGCTTGACACTGTGGCCCCCCTGCAAACCGTGCGGATCACCAGCGTGCTGGACAACACGGGCACGGAGCAAGGCATGGTGGCCGACGGCGCCGTCAGCAACGACACCACTCCCACGCTCTCGGGCACGGTTTCGGCGGCCCTTGGCGCTGGTGAGGTGGTTGCTCTTTATCGCGATGGCGTGCAAATGGGCACGGCCAAGGTGAATACCAAAACCCGTCGTTGGGCGTTTACGCCCACCCTCACGGCCAATGGCCTTTTTACGTTCACGGCGGCGGTCGTGGATGCCGCTGGCAACAGGGGGGAGCTGTCTGAGTCGCGCACGTTCAACCTCGACTCGACGGTCCCCACGCAAACCGTGAAAATTCACGATGTCTATGACAACACAGCTCCCCAATCAGGCAGCGTGATCGCTGGGGGGCAATCAAACGACGCTAGCCCCTTCGTCAGCGGCACGCTGTCGGCCGCGCTGGGTGCCGGAGAAACCCTTAGGCTCTATAACGGCAAGGTGATGTTGGCCGAAGCGACTGTCGATCCCGGCACGCTCACTTGGCAGGCGACGCCCCAGCTGCAGAACGATGGCCCGTACACCTTTACGGCACGTGTGGAGGATCGCAAGGGTCATCAGGGCCTGGCAAGTGCAAGCCGCCGCTTCATTCTCGATACCAAGGCACCGGCACAAAGCGTTACGATTACGGCTGTAACGGATAACACTGGATCGCTACAAGGGTTGGTGGAGCGGGGCGCCATCACCAACGACACCACTCCCATGCTGACCGGCACGGTCTCGGCACCTTTGGAAACGGGTGAGGTGCTCATGGTCTTCTGCAATGGCGAGGCCGTTGGCAAGGCCACCGTGAATCCGACCACTGGCACCTGGTCGTTGGCGCCCACCCTCAAGGCGAATGGGGCGTACACCTTCACCGCTGCTGTGGTTGATCGTGCGGGTAATCGAAGTCCCCTTGCCCCGCCGTATGCCTTCACCTTGGATGCCAGTACTTTTGATTGCAAGCCATGGCGCTATTCCTGGGCTAACGCTTCACCATTGGCTGGTACATCAGGCCTGCTCAAGGCCAGCGTACTGGTGGACAGCCCTCGCAGCGGCGAACCGCCCTTGCAAGTGACCGCTCTGCGGGTGGATCTGGACACGCCCGGCATCAGTCTGAGCTCCACCGCTTCGATCAACAACTGGCAGGCCAATGTTCGCGAAACCAGCACGCAGTCCACCCGTGAGTTCATCACCGGTAGTCGTTTGAGCGGCACACCAGTAGTTGCGGCTATCAACACATCCTTCTTCAGCTTGCAGGGCACTGGGCAACCGACGCCTACGGACCTGTTGGGGTTGGCGGTGAGCAACAACACCCTGGTGAGCCCCATGCATGCTGCCTATCCGTACTTCGCTTACGACTCCATCACGGGTGCTCGTATTGAGCGGGATGGCTCGCTCACTCCAGATCTCAGCAGCACGGCATTGGCTTTTGCTGGTATGGCGAATGGTGTTGTGCTTTGGAATGACATTGTGACCTACTCAGCAGAGCAGAGCAGCGATCTGAATGCACGTGCAGCAGTGGGTTTGAGCTCTGATCAGCGCTATCTGGTGTTGATGACGGTGGATCGCTCCTTACGCAGTTCGGCACCTTCCTACTGGGGAGCATCGTTCCATGATGTGGGCGCTTTGTTGTCTGGTTTTGGTGCCTCGTCTGGTTTGAATCTGGATGGCGGCACCTCCACCCAATTGGCTTGGTGGGATCCAGGCCGTGGCTCAGCGCAACTGCTGAATACACCGTTGTTTGGACTGGAGCGCCATGTGGGCAACAATTTTGGAATCCTCTATCAACCTCTCAACTGATTCAATTTACCTCTTAAATCGAAGCCCTCTTAGGTCAGATCGGATGGCGATCCGATTTGCGCATGCCAGCACTCTTAGTGGCCAGGAAAAAGTAGCTGTGTTTGTTTGCTTGAGGCCGGGGGGGGGGGGCTGATGGATTTATTCGCGCTATTGCTTGAATTAATTCAATATTGGTTGAATTAATTCGGTGGGCAATCTTGGTATCTGGTGAGTGAACTAGAAGCGTAGGTAGAGAACAGATGTAAACTCGATGTCGCGATCATTGCTGTCGTCTGCGTTCGACTGAATAATATAGTTTACGCTGAGGTCAATCGCGAGATTCCGGCTGATGGAGATGTCGGCGCCCAAGCTCACCATTCCGTTTGTCTGCCCTGTGCTGTCAGTGTTGGTGGCGATGCCGCCGCCTAGGTAGGGGTTGAGCCAGGAAGTGGCTTTTAGATCAAGGGTGAGGGGCATTTGGAAGGCCCCCTCGTTATTCGATCGTCCTTGAAGATCGGAATTTCCAAAGATGTAGCGCGGGCGAAGGGATAGCGAGGTGTTCTTGTCAAGCATGCGCCCCAGTCGCCCGTAGACCATCGGGTAGGTGGGTTCACCTGCCCCGATGCGGGCGCCGCCACCAATGCCAACGATCCAAGGTGATCGGGATTCCGGTGTGGATGGCGCTTCTGATGAGGCCTTTGTTGGTGGGATCTCCGTTGTCGGTGGCTCTGGAGCAGTGGCCGCGCGGTCTGTCTTTTGAGCTGCAGACCATGCCACCATGCGAGGTTCCGACGGGGAGCGCGTTTGCCACGCAAGCGGTTGACCAGTCGCCTCCCCTGTGGATGTTCTGGACCACTGCAATCCCGGTGAGGGTATCTCGGTGGGACTCCAGATGGGCTGATCGGCTAATGCCTCAGGGGCATACGAAAAAGAGCCTGCCAGGGCAGCGAATGGGCCAAGTATCCCCAATATTTTGGCAAAGGGCTTGACCACTCGAGCACTTGAACTAGATCCAGCATTTTTAATGCCTGAACAGTTGAATTGAGCAGGAACTCTCGTTAGATGCATTTTGATATTACCTATTTTGCCTCGCTGGAAAGTGAGGAGCCTTGTTGATAAGAACCTTTGCTCGTGATCCGTCGCTTTGCCAATGCGCGCTTTGATGTGGATCAGTTGGGCTGGCTGGCCGCGGCCTCCTCAGCTTGGCTCGCTTGCTCTGTGTTACTGCTCCACGAAGGGGAACAGCGACGCACCAGCACCTGGTAGCTGCGCATGAAGATGGCCAGGATTGCTAGGGAGACGAACAGCCTTGCGCCATTGGTTCCATAGCGCAATAGCGTGGTGTTAGTCGTCTCCTTGAGATTTGCTTCACCTTGTTGCTGTTGGGTCCTTACAGTTCGTACAAACTCAGTCCTCACCTGCGCGAGTGGGGCGGCAGCAATGGATTCAAGGTTGGCGTTGAGGTTGCGCGAGCGGAGAAACGCAACAAACTGCTCAGTGGTGCTGGTTTGCCGTGCTCCGTCGATCAGGGCGTTGGCATTGGACCTGATGGCGTTGAGCTGGTTACGGCTTGTGGCATAGGCATCGCCAATAAGCCAGCTCATGAAGCCGAGCTGCAGCGGCAGCAGCAGCAACGCAAGGATATATCCAAGTCGAGAACGCCGCACCAGTTGAAGGCGATAGGTGTCAGTCTCTTGGTCGTCATTGCCGAGCACAAGTGGGAGCAGCGACAACACACAGGCGATCACCAAGACCGGTGCGGTTTCACCGATGGACCCCAGAATTTCCATATACCAGTTTGGTGAGCTCAGCCGAAGTGGCAAGGCTCTGATCACCAGGGAGATGAGGGATGTCAGCAGCAGCGCTGTCGCACCATTGCGCAGCACCTGCGCGGCGGCAGCTCTGGAAGAAAGGATGTTGCCTGATCGCGGCCACAACCAGGCGATCGGGCTGCGCTTCGGTTGGCGATCGTCTTGACGACGCTGCATGCGGCGCTGCAGCCCTCGGAATTGCAAGGCCCTGCGCATGCCAGACAGTTGCTGCGCTGCAGGGGCGTCGGTTCGCTGTCGCTGCTGGCGGATGCGGCGCAGTTCCCGTTGGCGGCGATTGGTTTGTCGGCGCTGCTGCCAACCCTGGAGCAGCGCTGTGATGCGATCTCCGGCCGATGGCCCCGGCTTACGACGAGATCGACCACCGGTTGGTTTTCTAGATGCCATAAAAAAGGAGGGTTTTAACCCTCCTATAAGTTTCAGGTAATGATAGGAGATAATCAGGCGATTGAGCCAGACATCTTCAGACGATTCCTGAGCTTGCGGCTCCAGGCAAAGGCAGCACCTGCTCCCAGAATGGGGAGTGGGCCCGGAACGTGGTAAGACAGAGTCGTTTTGAAGTCGGTGATGGTAGCTGAACCATCAGCTCCGGTGCCGGGGTTCTTGATGAACTGGAAACCGATGGTTTTGTCGGCAATGTCTGCAGCTAGGAAGTATGGGCTGAGACCACCGCCAGAAGCGTTGGTACCATTCAGCTTAACCAAATTCGGTGCAACAGGAGAGTTGTTGGGCGGCGTGTAAGGACCGACCGTGTTGAGACTATACAGGCTATTGGGACCCGAGACTGCCCAATTAAATCCAAACTGTGCGTGGGAGAACACAGAATTTGACTGAGGCTTGTACGTGTCGATCAGCGCCTGGCTAATCGTGATCTGCCGGGTGACCTGACCAGAAATTGAGCCGGTTTTGGTCAGGATGAGGGAGGTGGAGGGGTCAGAGCCCGGGATGAATGTGGCAGATCCATTATTGACGGTACCAAACCAGTTGGCGGGAGCGAACTCGCCCGTGAAACCATGGATGGTCACGATGCGGGTGCCGTTTGCCTGAGCAGGAGCCACCGACAGAACGATCGGGGCGGCGATGAGAGAAGCTTGCAGGAGCTTGAGCGCCAAGGAGCTTGATTTCGTCGCGCTTCCAGAGCCTTGAAGAGTGCCTTGCATTGGAAGATGTTAGGGGGAGGTGTACCGAATGAAGCTGAGCTAAGCCAGCTGCCCGACGGATGCTATACCATTGCGATACCCATCGGCGAATGATGTCAGGTAATGCCAGCATGAATACAATAATTCCATTCCTAAATACCAGTCTTCAATTTTTGCGGCAACTTCGTAGTGACAGTGCCCTGCAATGGCAAGTCTTGGCCGGGCTTCAAGCCCTTTTGTCTATCTGGGTAATCCAGGATACACAACAGGACCAGGGGATCACGCTGCTGGCTGTCGTGATCTGGGGAGGCGCAGCGATCTGCATTGAAGATCAGCTTGAGCACTTTGAGATCCGGCCATCCACGCCATCTCTGCTGGCAGGCATTGCCCTGCTGGTCTACGCCACCTGGCGTTCTTGCCTGGTTCTGGATCTGGATTCGGTGGTGTATGTACTACCTCTGCTGCAGGGAGTGGGTTTGGTGCTGCTGGCTCGACCAGTGCATCAGCTGTTCAGCCTCAAACCTGCCTTAATCGTACTCAGCCTGTTTCCTTTGCAGTTTCTGGTCTTCAAGCTCCTGCCCGAATATTGGTTGAGTGTTTCCACTGGGAAAATCAGCGAGCTTTTACTTCTCCTGATTGGGGTCAATGCCTCAACCTCAGGCCGTATCCTCTCAACCGGCTCAGCTGCTGTGTCAATCGAGCCTTCTTGCAGCGGTGCTGGTCAGATCGCTCAGCTTGCTGTTATTGCAATTGTGTTTTGCATGGCATATCCAATTAAAAGTGTGTCCGGAAAGGCGAAGTTTCTGGTTTTTGCTCCCCTGCTTGGATATTTTGTCAATACTTTTCGCATTGGTATGCTGGCCTTGATTGTTGGCAGTTCATTGCCCAATAAAGATCAGCTGTTTGATTTCTTCCACGATGAGTGGGGTGGCTTGGTTTTCTCTGGTATAGCGACTGTGATCCTCGGCCAGATTTACATGGTGATGGTGGAGCGACAGATCTCAGCCGATAATGCAGGAGTGTAAATCAGATGGGAGCTTGCTTAAAACGTCGGTCAGTTCAGTTTTGGACTCTGGCTTTTGGGATCGCCGTCACCTCATTCGGTGTGTTCCGGGTTGGGATGTTTCCCATCGATGCCCCTATGCCTCAACCGTTGGCACCGGAGCTGATCGAGGCTTTGAAGGCCCAGGGCTGGCAGGTGGTTGACACCATTGCCGCCCGCGGCCGCAAGGAGGTCTCCAATGCAGAGGGGGTTGTCATCACCGGCCGTGGCGCCTCCACGCAGCTCTCCCTTTCAAAAGGGGTCAAGGTTAGCCTGATTCCCGTTCGCACCCGCAATACCACACAGCTCAGTTCTGAAACGCTTGGTCGCGCGTTGGGTGCCGATCCTGGCAAGAAGCCTGGTTCTCTTAAGATTGATCAGGATCAGTTTTTGCGCTTCAATAATGTTAGTCAACGTCAATTTGCTACCAGCTGTATTGCTGGAGGTCAAGCCAGCACCAAAAGTGAGGTGGTGTCTCGTAATGCACGTTCGCCATCCCGATCTCGCTTCGATCGGATCCAGAAGTTTGTGGGTCTAAAACCACTCACTAACTGGCGCTGCGTGTTCGTCATCATTTCGCTGGATAAGGGTAGCGGTGTGAGCAAAAAGCCTGAAGCAGATCGCACAATTTCAAAGATTTGGCAAACCCTCAGGCCCCAATTCAGTGAGGCTAAGCGGTTAAAACGCGTTGGTGGAGCGTAGGCATAGTAGTGTCTTGACGAGGATCTTTGTGTCGAGCTTCAAGCTCCAGTCGCGTGCGTAACGCAGATCGGCTTCAATCCTGCTTGTCATTGATTCCAGGGTGCTCGTCTCACCTCGAAAGCCCTCAATCTGTGCCAGACCAGTTATGCCCGGCTTGAAGGCATGTCTCTGCATATAACCGGGGATTCGTTTGCGATAGTGCTCATTGTGTTCCACAGCATGGGGCCTGGGGCCCACCAAGCTCATTTGCCCCTTCAACACATTGAACAGCTGGGGGAGTTCATCTAGGCTCCAGCGCCTCAGGAAACGCCCCACTGGTGTGACCCGAGGGTCGTCTCGCGTAGCCTGTTTCAGGCCAGGTGTATCACCTGCTTCCAGAACCCGCATGGTACGAAATTTGTAGATCTTGAATCGACGGCCGTCAAGTCCGTAGCGGTCTTGCAGAAATAATATTGGTCCAGGACTTGACATTTTTACGGCGATGGCAATCATTACCAGAAGTGGGCTGAGCAGAAACAGGGCCACACTGCTGATTACCAGGTCGAACGAGCGCTTGAGCTGCCGGTCTGTCATCAGTCGATCTCCGCCCCAAAGATTCATGCACCATTGATTGCCAACAAATTCTGCTTTGAATTGCATTGAGGGTTGGGCCCAGTTGGGGGCGTAGGTCACCGGGATGCAGGTGTCCCCAAACAGTTCGAGTACATCGGCCATTTCAACCCCGTTACGGGTCACATGACTGAAGACGATGCGATCCACTTCGTTGATCTCAAGCCAGCGCTTCATGTCGACTAAGCCGCCTCCCCAGCGCGGCAGTCCAGTGGTGTTGGTGTCGGGATTGGGAGCCTGTGGTCCAAACCACACCACCAGCCGCAGTCCCAGCCAGGCGTTGCGCTGTAGTTCTTGGGCAAAAGCTGCCGCTGCTTCCGGCAATCCCCAGTAGAGAATTGCACGGCTGTTGCCACCGTGGCTGCGGTGGAGGCGCAGCAGCTTCCGCAGGCCCACATGACTGATCAAGAGCATGCCGAGGGACAGCAGTGCCCAGAGCCCGCTGTGGAATCTTGAGAAACTGGCACTGGTTTTCGTGATGAAGCTCAGTGCAAGCATGCCGGTGCAGACCAGCAGCCAGCTGCTGATCACGCGCCGAGCCAACAGCATCAGGCTGTTGTTGCGAAAACTTGCGTAGACCCCGCCCATGGGAAGCAGGATGGCGGTGCAAAAAATCACCCACATCCACGGTTGGAACTGGAGTTCCGGTTGGTTCCAGGCGCTGCTGCCCAACAGCTGTACAAACAGAACCGTGACCACAAGAGGATCAGCGATTCTCTGGAGGCGTGAGAGATCTCGGGCGTGCAGGCGCAGCCTGCCGGCCATGGAGGAGCTAATCATCTAAAGTACGTGTGGCTGGATTGAGATCATGTGTTGAACAATGCCTGGGTGAGAACGTTAGTCAAGCTCAAAAGGGAAGAGACTGTGGTTGCTTCCCCTACCCCCACCTCGATTCGCATGAAGGTGCTTCTCTACGGGCTCAATTACGCACCGGAAGCGGTGGGAATAGGCAAGTACAGTGGCGAATTGGCCCACTGGCTCGCATCCCGCGGGCACGAGGTACGGGTGATCTCGGCACCGCCGTACTTCCCGCAGTGGAAAGCCAGTGGCAACTGCTACCGATGCGAGAAGTTATCAGGGGTAAAAGTGTGGAGATGCCCTCTGTGGGTGCCGCGATATCCCAACGGCTTGAAGAGGCTGGTCCACCTTGCCAGCTTCGCCATCAGCAGCCTGCCTGTTTTGTTGACCCAACTGTTCTGGCGACCACATGTGGTGTACACGGTGGCGCCGGCTTTCTTTTGCGCCCCGGCTGCGTTGCTGTTCACCGTTCTTTGTGGTCGGGGCACAGCCAGCTGGCTCCACATCCAGGACTTTGAGCTGGATGCGGCGTTTGAACTTGGCTTGCTCAAGGGGCGGCTGCTCCGCAGCCTGGCGGAGCGTTGGGAACGACATACCTTGCGGAGCTTCGAGCGGGTCAGCACGATCAGCGAGGCAATGCTGAGGCATGCCATCGCTAAAGGTGTGCATCCCATGAAGGCTGTGTTAACCCCCAACTGGGTTGATCTTTGCCTGATCAGCCCTCAGCCTGAGCAAACTCGCCTTGCCAATCCCTACCGCCAGGAGCTGGCTATCGGTGCCGATCAGCTGGTGCTGCTTTATTCGGGCTCGATGAATCAGAAGCAGGGACTTGAGCTACTACTGCAGGCTATCCATCACTTGCGGGATATGCCTGGCTTGGTCTGGCTCCTTGCAGGTGAGGGACCCAGTCGTGCTGCCCTTGAGAGGTCCACGCTGGGGTTAGACAACGTACGCATCCTGCCTTTGCAGCCGGCGGAACGGCTCAACGACTGGCTGAATCTGGCTGATGTTCATCTTTTACCCCAGAAGGCCGGTGCTGCGGATTTGGTATTGCCTTCAAAAGTCCTGGGGATTCTGGCCAGTGGTCGGCCAGTTGTTGCCAGTTCACCGGCAGGCAGCGAGTTGGGTCAACTGGCCGAACTCGCTGGTGTCCGGGTTGAGCCTGAGGATGGGCTGGCCTTCGCAGAAGCCTTGCGGCGACTGCTATCCGATCGTCACTTACGCGAGCAGCTGGGTCGTCAAGGCCGACAGCTAGCAGAACAGCGCTACGGCCGGGATGCTGTGCTGCAAAGGCTCGAGCGGGAATTTCTTGCTCTTGAGATACCCATCTCTCAATTATCCAGATGAAGGCGTCAACTTTGAAGCGGATGGTTGCCTGGGTGCGTCTGTATTGGTTGGCATCCTTGTTTTACGAGGCCTATCGCCTGGTGTTGAAGCCCCATACCCATGGATCGCTTGTGGCCATCTGGTACATGCACCAGTTGTTGCTCGTGCAAACGAGCTATCGGTCTGGCTGGGGTCTTCCAGGAGGCGGTGTACAGGCTCATGAATCAGCCCTTCAGGCAGCTCTCCGGGAACTTGACGAAGAGCTTGGCTTGGTTCTGCCAGCTGAGCAGCTCCTGAATCCTTGGATGATCACCGAAGGCGGCGTTAGGGGTTTGAACACAGTCTCGATCTTCACTGCAGAGCTGACTGAACGTCCAGAAGTACGGATTGATGGGATGGAGATCGTGGCTTTTGGTTGGTACGACCTAGAGCAGGCTAAGGCAATCCGCCTACCCAGCCATGTACGGGCATACCTTGAAGCTTTCACGAGTCAATCAACTCTACGCTCAACAGACTAATTATCTACGAATGGCTTCTGAAAACACAAGCTTTTCTGCTGACAATGTATTTCACAAGGCCTAAAATAGAAAATCCTGGCGAATCAATGCATATACGTTAATATATGCAAGCCATTTATTCAATCCAAGTGAGAGACAATTTTTCTATGTAATACAATTCTATTTATGAAAAATCCTGTTTCAATATTAAACGAATGACTCAACACATTTGCCTTGGCGTTTGATCGAATGCAAATGCTATACAGAGGAGCAGGCGAAGGCAAATCTAGCTAAGCAAGAAGACAAGATCTAAGGTGGAAATTGCAAATTAGGTTATTTGGAACATTTAACCTTGATGAAAAAGATCTACGGACTTAAGAAAGTGCAGAATCTGATTCGGTGCTCTGGTAGCCTTACAAGATCCCCCTATTTGAATCATTAGTGCAAGGTGGTTAAGACTCAGCAAAAGTCTAATTATTCTGTCTGCCAAGCATAATCATGCTTTTAAGAAAACCTATATGCCAACCTCTGGCTTAAACCTTTAGAACGAGCCATAATATATATATCCGATTATACGATGATACAACCTGATTTGCCACCTGATTATGAGTTGAGAGAAACGGATTTGCTTTAAATATAACCGTAGTGCTTGAGATCTAGGCCTGTAACTTTTGCCAATTCTCTATTTGAATCCCGATATCGACTTAGGATGGCTTTTCGAAGTGAAGGTGTCATTGTGATGAAATGACCGCGCCCCATCTCTAACGGTCGGACTGAGACTCTTTTAGGAAGAAACCTGATTCGCGATAGAAAACTCCGTCGAATACGGATAGAAAACCAAGGATTTCTGGGTCGAAGTGACCACATTGCATCACCGGCAGAACGCTTATTGGACTCTCCACTGTTAGCAATATCAGAGGATTGTTCCAACGTAGTATGAAGACTATTCTTTATAGAATTTGGAGCTTCAACAAAATTAAGTAGAGCATTATAGTAACTCTTTGGATCATCAGACAACCATTCAACTGGTAGTGTTAGAACACTACTAAACACTGATGCAAGGGCATTGTGTTGACCATAATAGTCATATCGTGCACCAGCAGGGAACGAACGATAGTTACCATGGTTATGGAGATAGAAGTTTGAGGCTGGATCAATCAGTTCTAGGACAGCCTTCTCAAAATCAGCCTGGGATGCTCTCGCTATAAAATCAGAACGTTGAGCGTAACCGGAACCAAAGGCATCATCTTGTCTTCGAATACCATAAATGATCCTGATATCCTTGAATCCTGCACGCTTAGCTGCTTTGTAGAAACACTTGTAGTGCGGTATGGCCATTGCGGGTGTATTGCATGAAGAGACTCCTTCGCTAGAAAGAAGAATATTCTGTCCTTCTGACTTAACCTTACCGATTGCAGCACCAAGGATCTGATCTCCTAGTTCATTCCACACTTCAGGACTCCTGCGAAATGCAAGATCGATTACGTCGGAATCAAATCCTCCGATTGTTCTCGTATTCCGGAACACATTTGGACATACTGGCTTGACCCTCACATGCATATGGGAAAATAACGGGAATATTTGATTCTGCAGATGTGTTGTGGCTGTTTTAGGGTGTCCAACATGTAAGTAAAGAACTGGGCTCATCATACTGAGGGCAATAATAATCGACGTAATTTAAGAATGAGATGTAAAAATATGACTTCAGGTTGTATAAAGTGGTCTTTATGAAAGCAACTCAAAAAAGTAAAACACCTGTGTATGAGTTAAAAAGCCCAAATCTCTCGAAAGTTCATGCATATTAAATGCTGGCCTCCTGAATCGTCTTAAAGCTGCAAAAGTCAATGACTTTAAAATGAATACGATCATCATTAAGCCTGATCAACTAGAGATTTTTAACTTAAATCTTATACTAGGTTTTAACTGCAAACCTTTATCAAGGATATCTGTATGCTCCATCATTGCATTAGCAACTCCTCCACATTAATGACGTGGAGGCATAGTAACCAGGACATGTCAACTTATCCAGTCATCGTTGATAGTATAACCAAGATAATTAAAACCGTTTTACATACATCTAATTCCGAATTCAACTATTCGATATTTTTTTTAGTTTACTTTATCGATGAGAGATGAGTATAAAATAATAACTCTGCTAAATGGGTAATGGGGATGGAGAAACCTTAATAAAACTTTCAAAGGTCTAAAGCAGGAAAAGCACCTCACCAGAATAGACTATAGGCATTACTCAACTGATAACCACTTACAGAATCCATCTCTATCCATCATAACCATTGTATGCGTACAGCGTAACAGACAGCACTAGGGAATCTCTGGGCAACAGGGGTTTTAGCGCTCTTTGAGGCCGGCAAAGCAGCCTTTGACTTGGCTTGGACTCTGAGGTTGCTTCCTGGTCGCGCTACGGACTCATTTCAGCGTCATCTGGCTG